>CADBVG010000063.1:0-17117 GCA_902798105.1 uncultured Eubacteriales bacterium | reverse complement strand
GAAACGTTGAAACCTCCATCGTTTCCCTTGAATCAAACAAATCCCGTAGGGATTTGCACCACCACTAGTCACTAGCCACTAACTACTAACCACTCAATTATGATTTATCGAGCACAGCTCGATAAATCATAATTTACAGCAGCAATATCCCCTTCTCGGCGCAGACGCGGCTGGTTTCTTCATCCCAGAGGCTGCTCTGCACCTCGCCGATATGGGCGACGCCCATCATCAGCATGCACAGGCGGCTCTGGCCGATGCCGCCGCCGATGGTCAGGGGCAGCTCGTCGTTCAGCAGCATCCTATGGAAGGGCAGGCCGCGGCGTTCGTCGCACCCGGCGAGGGTCAGCTGGCGGTCCAGAGATTCGGCATCCACGCGGATGCCCATGCTGGAAATCTCAAAGGCGCGGCCCAGCAACTCGTTCCAGAACAGTATGTCGCCGTTCAGCGCCCAGTCGTCGTAGTCGGGGGCGCGGCCATCGTGGGGCTTGCCGGACTTCAACCTGCCGCCAATCTGCATGATCAACGCCGTGCCATGTTCCCGCAGGAAGGCGTCCTCCCGGTCCCGGGGTTCGGGCAGATCGGGGTACATGTCCTCCAGCGCCTGGGTGGTGATGCAAGCCATGTCCCGGTTCAGCTTGACGTGGATGCTGGGGAATTCCCGGCGCAGGCGGTCGGAGACGTCCACCACGCAGTGCACGATCTCCTGGGCGGTGCGCTTCAAATAGTCCAGGTTGCGGTCCTCGCGGGTGATGATCTTCTCCCAGTCCCACTGGTCCACGTAGATGGAGTGGATGTTGTCCAGGTCCTCGTCCCGGCGGATGGCGTTCATGTCGGTGTACAGGCCGCGGCCCACGTGGAAGTCGTAGCGCTTCAGAGCCAGGCGCTTCCACTTGGCCAGGGAGTGCACCACCTCGCCGTCGGCGCCCACGGCGGGCACAT
Source organism: uncultured Eubacteriales bacterium (assembly GCA_902798105.1). GTDB lineage: Bacteria > Bacillota > Clostridia > Christensenellales > Aristaeellaceae > UBA2862. The sequence goes on along the minus strand of CADBVG010000063.1, from coordinate 16,178 downwards.
CGAAGCTGACGGGCCGCTCCACGCCGTTCAGGTTGTCGTTCAGGCCGGATTCCCGCCCCACGAACAACGGTGCGGAGACCCGGCGCAGGTTCAGCGCGTAGGCCAGCTCCTGCTGGAAGTTGTGCTTGATGAACTCGATGGCCAGCTGGGTATCAAAGGTATTCAGCGGCGGCGTATAGCCCTGCGGTATCGTGACGCGGTTCATGGCCCATCCCCCTCTACAATCAATATGAAAAGAGTATACTCCACACGGTTCCCAAACGCAAGTTGAATTTTTATGAACAAATAAATTCATTTAAATGCATCGGTTCGCCATGTCCAAGGCTTGTCACATTTGAATTTGCAATTTAACAAAGAATAATATTGCAAATTCAGCGCTTTACCATTATAATATAGCCATGCGGTCGAACAGACCGGAATTCCCATCTGTTTGGGAGACAACTTCATACCACTGTTAAGGGGGACGACAAAATGGCGTTGAAGAATGCATACCTGATCGATCTGATGAGCCGCGTCGAAAAGCGCAACCCGAACGACAAGCAGTTCCTGATCACCGTGAAGAGCGTTCTGGAATCCATCGAGCCCGTGGTCGAGAAGCATCCGGAATACGTGAAGGCGGGCGTGCTTGAGCTGTTCGTGGAGCAGGAGCGCGTGATCAAGTTCCGCGTGCCGTGGGTGGACGACAAGGGCAATGTGCACGTGAACCGCGGCTACCGCGTGCAGGGCAACAGCGCCATCGGCCCCTACAAGGGCGGCCTGCGGCTGCACCCCTCGGTGACCGAGGACACCGTGAAGTTCCTGGCCTTTGAGCAGACGCTGAAGAACAGCCTGACCGGCCTGCCCATCGGCGGCGGCAAGGGCGGCAGCGACTTTGACCCCAAGGGCAAGAGCGACATGGAGGTCATGCGCTTCTGCCAGAGCTTCATGACCGAGCTGTACAAGTATGTGGGCGCGGACACCGACGTGCCCGCCGGCGACATCGGCGTGGGCGCCCGTGAGATCGGCTACCTGTACGGCCAGTACAAGCGCATCACCGGCCTGTATGAGGGCGTGCTGACCGGCAAGGGCCTTTCCTACGGCGGCAGCCTGGTGCGCACCCAGGCCACCGGTTACGGCCTGTGCTACTTCACCGAGGAGATGCTCAACGCCGCGGGCAAGAGCTTCAAGGGCCAGACCGTGGTCATCTCCGGCAGCGGCAACGTGGCCATCTACGCCAACGAAAAGGCCACCCAGCTGGGCGGCAAGGTCGTGGCCATGAGCGATTCCAACGGCTACATCTACGACAAGGACGGCATCGACTTGGCCTGCGTCAAGCAGATCAAGGAAGTCAAGCGCGGCCGCATCAAGGAATACGTGGACACCCATCCCAACGCCGAATACCACGAGGGCTGCGCCGGCATCTGGACCATCCCCTGCGACATCGCCCTGCCCTGCGCCACCCAGAACGAGATCAGCCTCGACAGCTGCAAGGCGCTGGTGAAGAACGGCTGCTACTGCGTGTCCGAGGGCGCGAACATGCCCACCGTCATCGAGGGTATCGAGTATCTGCAGAAGAACGGCGTGCTCTTCGGGCCCGCCAAGGCCGCCAACGCCGGCGGCGTGGGCACCTCCGCGCTGGAGATGAGCCAGAACAGCGAGCGCCTCAGCTGGACCGCCGAAGAGGTGGACGCCAAGCTGAAGAGCATCATGGTCAATATCTACCACAACGTCGAGGCCGCCGCCAAGGAATACGGCATGGAGGGCAACTTCGAGGCCGGCGCGAATATCGCGGGCTTCCTGAAGGTCGCCGACGCCATGTACGCCCAGGGCGTAGTCTGATCGGACAAAGGAAAACGGCATAACACACCCCCCGGTTCCGAATGGGACCGGGGGGTGTGTTAATGATATTATTGGTCCTTTTATGCTGTTCAAATAAGAAAATATCCTGTATTGATGGTTTATACTCCTCTCAGTTTAGCCCAGCGATTCCGTGAGCATCTTTTCCGCCCTGGCTGCGTCACGGCTTTCGCTGTTCTAACCTGAGAGTAGTATTAATCCCCGTTCACGGCATCCACAAACCGCATGAACGCTGCCTTGCCGGCCGCGTTGCGCTTGTAGACGCCGGCGTGCTCCAGCACCCGGGCGAACACCCGGCCCACCTCGGTCTGGAGGATGCCCGCCGCGTTTTCCGGGGTGAAGGTATACCGCGTCTTCAATTCCACCGCCCAGGGCGCGTGCTTTTCCAGCGCGCCGGTCAGCGGCGCGCCGCTGACAAGGGCCTCCGCCAGCGCGGCGAGCTCGCCCTTGAGTCGCGCGGGCAGCACCGCCAGGCCCATGACCTCGATCAGACCGATGTTCTCCTTCTTGATGTGGTGCAGCTCCGCATGGGGGTGGTAGACGCCCAGCGGATGCTCCTCGGTGGTGATGTTGTTGCGCAGCACCAGGTCCAGCTCGTAGTCCGCGCCCCGCCTGCGGGCGATGGGCGTGATGGTGTTGTGGGGCACACCGTCCGTCTCGGCGTATATAAAGGCCGCCTCGTCGGTCCAGCCCCGCCACTTATTGAGGATCTTCTCCGCCAGTTCCGCCACCCGCTGCGGGTCCGCGCCCGTCAGGCGGATGACGCTCATGGGCCACTTGACGATACCTGCGCGGATGTCCTCATACCCTTTGAAGCTGATTGCCTGCTCCACCGGGGCCGTCTCCATCGGGAAGGTGAAGTGGCCGCCCTGGAAGTGCTCGTGGCTGAGTATGCTGCCGCCCACGATGGGCAGGTCGGCGTTGCTGCCCACGAAGTAGTGGGGAAACTCGGTCACGAAGTCCAGCAGCTTCGCAAAGGCCGCCCGGTCGATCACCATCGGGGTGTGCTTCGCGTTGAACACGATGCAGTGCTCGTTGTAGTACACATAGGGGCTGTACTGCAAAAACCAGCGGCTGCCGCCCACGGTCACGGGAATGATGCGGTGGTTCTGCCTGGGCGGGTGGTTCATGCGACCCGCGTAGCCCTCGTTCTCGGCGCAGAGCTGGCACTTGGGGTAGCTGGACTGGGGCGCGTTCTTCGCCGCGGCGATGGCCTTCGGGTCCTTCTCCGGCTTGGAGAGGTTGATGGTAATCACCAGGTCGCCGTATTCCGTAGCGGCCAGCCATCGCATATCCTTTTTGATGCGGTAGCGGCGGATGTAATCGGTATCCTGGGAGAAGCGATAGTACCAGTCCGTGGCTTCCCGGGGGGATTTTTCATACAGCGCGGCGAACTTTGCCCGCACCTCATGGGGCGCCGGCGTCATAAGGCCCATCAGCCGGGTATCCAGCAGATCGCGGCTGGTGACGTCCGCGGCGCAGACGCCCCTCGCCACGGCGTCGTCCAGCAGCGCCTTCAGGATTTCCTCCAGGGGCAGTTCCACGGGCTCTGCGTCCGCGTAGGCCTGCAGGCCCAACGCGTCAATGATCCGGTTGATAGCCCAGGTCCTGTCACAGGCCTCGATCAGGCCCTTGTCGATGCCATACTGGGCCAGCCCCGCAATGTACCGTTCCACGCTCATTTGTCGATTACCTCCTGCTCAGTGATACTTCGGCAGCCAGTCCCCGTGGGCCTCGATCAGATCGTCGCACATGGCCACGATGTCGTCAATGGACAGCTCCGCCCCGGCATGGGGGTCCAGCATGACCGCCTGGTAGATGTAGTCCTTCTTCAGCGTGCGGGCGGCCTCGATGGTCAGCAGCTGCACGTTGATGTTGGTGCGGTTCAGCGCTGCGCACTGCTCCGGCAGGTCGCCGATGTAGGTGGGCTGCACGCCGTTTTTGTCCACCAGGCAGGGCACCTCCACGCAGGCGTTGCGGGGCAGGTTGGTGATGAGCCCGCTGTTGAGCACATTGCCGCCGATCTTCGTGGGCACGCCGGTCTCCATGGCCTCCATGATGTAGCTGGCGTACTCGTGGGTGCGCTTGTGGGTGAGCGTCGGGTCCTTCGTCAGCTCGTGCCCCCGCTCCTTCCACTCCTGGATCTGGTGGATGCAGCGGCGGGGATATTCGTCCAGCGGGATATTGAACCGGTCGATCAGCTCCGGATAGCGCGACTTGATGAACCAGGGGCAGTATTCGGAATTGTGCTCGCTGGATTCGGTGATGTAGTAGCCGAAACGGCGCATCAGCTCCAGGCGCACCATGTCGCCGTGGACGCCCTTGGTCTTGTACAGCTCGTACTCCTCCTTCAGCCGCTCGATCCACTTTCCGGGCAGCTCCTCGCCCTCGGTGAGGCTGGCGATGCGCTCGTCCATGGTGCCGATGTCCAGCTTGCCCTGGTTGTACAGCAGCGCCCGGCGCTTCACCTCGGGGTACAGGTCCACGCCGTCCTTCGTCAGCTCCAGCAGCCAGGCCTGGTGGTTGATGCCCGCGATCTTCCACTGTACGGTGTCGTCGTAGGGCATGCCCAGCTCCCTGAGCAGCGTGGACGCGCACACCTGAACGCTGTGGCACAGGCCAACGGTCTTGACGTTCGTCAGCCGAAGCATCGCGCCGGTGAGCATCGCCATGGGGTTGGTGTAGTTCAGCAGCCAGGCGTCGGGACATACGACCTCCATGTCCCGGGCGAAATCCAGCATCACCGGAATGGTGCGCAGCGCGCGGAACACGCCGCCCACGCCCAGGGTGTCGGCGATGGTCTGTTTCAGGCCGTACTTCTTGGGAATTTCGAAGTCGGTGATGGTACAGGGGTCGTAGCCGCCCACCTGGATGGCGTTGACCACGTAGTTCGCACCCTTCAGCGCCGCCCTGCGGTTTCCCACGCCCAGGTACTTTTCGATGCGCGCCTTGGAGCCGTTGTTGCGGTTGATGGCCTCCAGCATCGCTGCGGATTCATCCAGCCGGGTGGCGTCGATATCGTACAGCGCAATGGTGCTCTCCTCCAATGCCGGGGTCATCATGCTGTCGCCCAGCACGTTCTTGGCGAACACCGTGGAGCCCGCGCCCATAAATGTAATCTTCGGCATACCGTTTCGTTCCCTCCTGTTCGTATTCATGGCTGTTCAGGCAGGTGAATTCTGATTTGGCGGGCTGTTGGCAAAGGACCCAAAAGTAGCCTTCCCCTATGGGGAAGGTGGATTCGGCAAAAAATGCTTGCATTGTTTTGCCGAAGACGGATGATACTACTCTCAGGTTAAAACAGCGAAAGCTGTGTAACAGATTTTTACTCCGCAGGCTTGCTGGCGGCAAGTCAAGGAGGCTTGACGCAGTCAGGGCGGAAAAGATGCCCACAGAATCGCTGGTTTAAACTGAGAGGAGTATGAGGTCCTCGCCGCTGGTAGAACGCCTTTATCAGCAAAGGCGCGAGACGAAACGTGAGGAGAGGACCTCATCCGTCACGGCTGACGCCGCGACACCTTCCCCACCGGGGGAAGGCTTTTGGATGCGCCAGCATCCATTCCTATTGCCTATTCCCTATTGCCTATTGCCTGTGCATCAGCCCGACAAATCAGAATTTGTACATCTGTGCTTATCCGTCTTCAAGTACCAGAGGATTGTCGTCAAAGCAAACGCGCAGTCCCCGGGTGCCGTGCCAGTTGAATTGCACGGTCTCCCCGTCGATCTGCCATATCCGGGGCAGCGTGGTCTCCTGCCAGTCCAGCGGCTGGGCCGCCTCCCGGGGGCGGGAATTGACCGCCAGCATCCGCCGCAGCACGTCCTCCCGCTCCGGCGGCAGGGAACCCGGCGCCACGGATATGAACATCGAGGTGCCGCTGCGGCTCAGCAGCTCGCCCCATTGCCGGTTGAAATTCCAGTCGATGCGCTCGGTGATGCCCATGCAGTCCGCGTCCGCGTCGTAAAAGGCGCGGTGCTGGGGCATACGGTAGGCCAGGGCGTTGACGCCGTTCTTCAGCGTCCGCTCCCACACCAGCCCGCTGGTGTCCTCGCCGATGCGGTTCAGGTGCATCAGCCCCGCGCCCAGATGGCCAACGGTGTTGCAGCCCAGCACCAGCATGTCGTGGGGCTTCGCGGCCTCGAGGACGGCCCTGTAGAAATCCACGATGATCTCCGCCGTCGTCCGGGCGCCATCCGCGAAGCGCCAGCCGTCGCCCGTCATTTGGTGTTCCATCTGCCAGCCCCAGAGGCCGGTGATGTCAAAGGTGGAAAAGTCGTGCTTCAGCAGCCTGTAGCCCCACCGCCCGACGCGATCCACGATTGCCCGCACGTGTTCCAGCACAGCGGGCATCGAGGGGTCCAGCGCGCCGGTGGGAAGCCGCCATTGATCCGGGATATCCCGGCTGTCGTCCTGGAGCAGGCGCACCCAGAGCCCCGGAATGACGCCCTTGCGGGCAATCTCTGCCGCCAGGGCCCCCATGTCGCCAAAGCGGTCGTTCGGCACCCAGGGGCCGCCGTTGTACACCTCGTCAAAGCGGCCGTCCGCGGTGTAGCGGTCCCGCTGCCAGCCGTCGTCGATCACGACATAGGGCCGGTTTTTCAGGCCCTGGGTCAGCTTTGCCATGTAGTCCGCCTCGTCCAGGATCGCCTGGGCGGAGCTGTGGCCATAGGCGTAGTACCAGTTGTTGGAGCCGTACACCGGCGCCGGCGGGAGGAGCGGGTCGACGCACATGCGCCTGCAGAACTTCTGCGCCGCGGCAAAGGTCTTCATCCCGGAATATACGCTTGACACCACCCGCGCCGCCGCCAGCCGCCTGCCGTTCAGCGCGACGCCCGCGCCGCCGCTGCGCACGTCCAGCCAGAGCGTGACGCCCTCCGGGTCCAGCTGCCAGCTGCAAATGGCCCCGGGGCGCACCATGACGCCATAGCCCACCGTGTCGCACCCGTCCTGTACCAGCGCGTACCAGGGCAGGCTGCGGAAAGGATTGATGCACGTCCACTCCAGGTCGCCGTAGGCGCGCTCCCAGGCGTCGCCCAGCACCACCCCGCGCAGCCGCGCCTTGAACCGCCAGCGCAGCCGCACCTGCCGGATGGGCGTCTGCCTGGCTGTGATGAATACCGCGAGGCAGTCGTCCTTGCGCTCGCAGGTCACGCGCACGTCCCCGCGCACATAGTCGCCGCTGCCCTCCCTGCGCGCCTCGCCATTTTCCACCATGACGAAATCGGGATTCCGGAGAATCGTCTCAAACATAGTGTCTTCCTCTGCATTATACATTATTGCTGACGTTTTTTCAACATCATAGATGCGGGGCGGCGTTTCGCCGCCCGCCGGGCAGTCCACAGTGAAACGGCCCGGACGGGCAGCACAACGCCGCCCCCACTGCCGCGCTACGCGGCGCTATTCATATTCGCGACAATCAGAAGTTGTACGTCTTGCAGACCGGCGCGTCCGCCTTGGCGGAGGCCTCGTCATACCAGATCAGGTTGTTCTGGGTTTGCTTGTCGAACAGCTGGATCAGCCTGGGCTGGGTGGTGAAGCGTATGGTCTTGCCCATGCTGACGTCGGTCTCCAGGTTCATGGTGGGAATGACCATGACCACGTGGTCGCCCTCGCAGTCGGTGTGCAGATTGACCTCGTTGCCCAGCATCTCGGAGACCTCCACCTTCGCGGTAAGCTCGCCCTCGTCCAGCAGGATGTGGCAGGGGCGGATGCCGGCGATGATGTCGCAGGGCTGCTGGTTGTTCTGCTTCAGCGCCTTCTGCTGGAACTCGGAAAGCTCGAACTTCGCGTTGTGGATCTGGGCGTAGTACTTGCCGTTCTCCAGCAGCAGCTTGGAGCCGTCGAAGAAGTTCATCACCGGCATACCGATAAAGCCGGCCACGAACAGGTTCACGGGCTTGTTGTACAGGTCCTGGGGCGCGCCGATCTGGTTCACATAGCCGTCCTTCATGATCACGATGCGGTCGCCCAGGGTCATGGCCTCGGTCTGGTCGTGGGTGACGTACATAAAGGTGGTGTTGATGCTCTGGCGCAGCTTGATAATCTCGGCGCGCATCTGGTTGCGCAGCTTGGCGTCCAGGTTGGAAAGGGGCTCATCCATCAGGAATACCTTCGGGTCGCGCACCATGGCGCGGCCGATGGCCACGCGCTGGCGCTGGCCGCCGGAGAGGGCCTTGGGCTTGCGCTCCAGGTACTGGGTGATGTCCAGCACCTTGGCCACCTCGCGCACCTTCTTGTCGATCTGGTCCTGGGGCACCTTCTTCATCTTCATGGCGAAGGCCATGTTGTCGTACACGGACATGTGGGGATAGAGGGCGTAGTTCTGGAAGACCATGGCGATGTCGCGGTCCTTGGGCGCGATGTCGTTGCACAGCTTGCCGTCGATGTACAGCTCGCCCTCGGTGATGTCCTCCAGGCCGGCGACCATGCGCAGCGTGGTGGACTTGCCGCAGCCGGAGGGGCCGACCAGCACGATGAATTCCTTGTCCTTGATGTGCAGGTTGACATCGTGCACCGCCGTCGTCTTGCCACCGTAAACCTTCTTCATGTTCTTGATGATGACCTCTGCCATTGCATCCGGCCCTGAACACGGCGGTCCTTTGCCGTGCCCTCGCGTCACCCGGTAAAAGTGGGTGAACCGCATTACGACAGGTCTCCACACTGCCGCACCGCGGGCCCTGCGGGATGGGTAAACCTCCTTTTCGCATGTATGCCCGTCTATTTCGTGGAGTAGGCGGACACCATTTATTATAAGGGACACCGCGTCCCTGAGATTCGATATTACAGCCCGTACTTCATCATTTCCTGGAGCGTCTTTTCGTCCACGTCGTCGCTGGAGTGATCCTCGCCCACCATAATGTTGGGGTCGCCCGCCATGTCGGACGGGATGATGTCGCCGCAGATGTCCACCTCCGGCAGGAACGGCATGAACTGCCTGAGCATGATGCCACTGGCCAGGTAGACGACCAGCGCGAAGCCGAACAGCAGCCACAGGAAGGCCCACAGGGGCAGATAGCGTATGGACGCATAGGTCGCCGCCAGCGGGCCGACGTACAGCGCCACGCACAGCAGCATACAGTGGGGCTTTGAAAAGGCGAAGTACAGCGCGTTTTTCAGCAGCTCGCCGATGCCGCCGTTGAAGGCCGCGATTACCGGGAACAGGTAGACCGCCACGATGGTCTCCAGCACCATCAGGCCGATCAGCGCGTATTGGAACAGCGCCACTGGGCCGGTAAACTGTCGACACCAGCTGATTTCAAGGGCCTGGAACAGCATCAGCAGCCCGTAGACCACAAAGCACACCGTGGCCTTCACGAAGCTCTCTTTGAAGCCCTTCCAGAACATCGACGCCACCTTGAAGTGCCGGTCGCCCCGGCGGTACTTCATCAACGTATAGTTCAGCGCGGACAGGCTCGCGCCGATGGTGACCACCGGAACGCTGAACAGCACGAACAACAGGTTGGACGCGACGATGACGAACATCTGGTTCAGGAAGCGGCCCACGGGGCTCTCCTCGCCGAACAGCTTGAGCAGCCACTGCAATTCGCCTCACCCCTCCAACGCAAACAGATAATTCAGAAAGACCGGCACCTGGTCGAGGCGCTTCGTGGCGGCGCTGATGCCCAGCACGGCCCCTTCGGGCCACGCCCTGTATTCCCCCACCAGCGCCGTGCCCGCCAGGTCGATGCCGATGGGCACCGGCTCCCGGCTGTAGTCCTCATCCAGGGGCGTGCAGTAGACGAACCGGTCGGCGTATTTTTCGCGGATCGGGGCCGCGGCGTCGCTGTTCAAGTCCAGCAGCCGGCCGGCCTCGCCGACGGCGATCACGTCCTCGGCCGGGGCGATCCACACGTCGTCCACGCCGCCGTCCATCATGGAGATCAGCTTTTCATAGTAGTTGTTGCCGATCACCCGGCTGGACGAGGGCTTGCAGTAATTCGCGCAGTCGATCTCCACCACGCCCCGGGAAAGGTCGTAACCGGCGGCCTCGATGAATCCGTTGTAAAAGTCCGACCCCTTGCCCAGCTGGGCGTAGGTATTGGAAAATATGCCGTAGAAGTGGATGTCCCCCGGCACCGTAAAGTAGTTCCACGCGGCGTAGATGACGAAGCCGAGCACAAAGCCGATGCCGATGATCCACAGCCGGTAGTACTGCCAGATGTACCTGAGCCTGGCCCTCGGCCCGTAGCCCCTGAGCTTCTCCCGCTCGTCCCGATACCATTGCGGCAGCGTTCGCATATCAGCGCTCCTTTGCGTCCGCCTGCTCAAACAGCAGCTGGACGCCGGGATAATCGCCCCGCATGGGCCGGAGCGTGAAGCCCGCGTACATCAGGCTCGCGCCGGTAAAGACGCGCCCGACCATCGACTGCCCGCACAGGCAGGCCCCGTCCGGCTGCCCGCAGCCCTCCAACACCATCTCCGCAAGGCGATAGCGGGCCCCGGGGTTCAGGCCGCGAAGCCGGAAGTGGATGCCGTGGGTGTTGGCGTGGGTACGGGTCACCACCAGGTTCACCAACGCCTGGCTGCCGCCCTCGCCCACAAAGGCCCAGGCGACATAATCCGCTCCCTGATTGATGCCGGTCAGCCGATAGTAGCTGCCCCGGTGGATCAGGTCGTAGAAGCGGTCATACCGCTGCGCCAGCGCGCGCATCTGCCGCTTTTCATCGTCCGAAAGGCGGGCGGGGTCCAGCTCGTAGCCGAAGGTGCCGCTCATGGCGACGATGGCCCGGGTGCCAAAGGGCGCGGTCCGCCCGGTCTGCTGGTTGGGGCAGGCGGAAACGTGGGCGCCCATGGTGCCCACGGGATAGCCGACGGCGGTGCCCATCTGGATGGTCAGCCGCTCGATGGCATCGGAATCGTCGCTGCACCAAATCTGGGGCGTATAGTAGAGCATACCCGCGTCGAAGCGGCCGCCGCCCCCCGCGCAGTTCTCAAACAGCACTTCGGGGAATTCCCCGGTCAGGCGGTCCATCAGCCCGTAGACGCCCAGCATGTAGCGGTGGCTCACCTCCATCTGGCGGTGGGGCGGCAGCGCGGCGCTCCAGGTATCCGCGATGTTGCGGTTCATATCCCACTTGATGTAGTCGATGCCGTTGTCCCGGATCAGCGCGGAGAACACGCCGTAGAGGTGCTCCACCACCGCCCGGTTGCCCATGTCCAGCACCAGCTGGTTGCGGCCCATGGCGGGCTTCCTGCCGGGGACGGTCAGGGCCCAGTCGGGGTGTGTGCGGTAGAGGTCGCTGTCCTCGTTGACCATCTCCGGCTCGATCCACAGGCCGAACTTCAAGCCCATGGCGTGGATGGCGTCGGACAGGGGCTTCAGGCCCCCGGGCAGCTTGCCCTCATTGGCGTACCAGTCGCCCAGGCCGGCGTTGTCGTCGTTGCGGGCCCCGAACCAGCCATCGTCCAGCACCACCATCTCCACGCCCAGCTTCGCGGCCTCCGCCGCGAATTTCAACACCTTGTCGGCGTCAAAGTCGCAGGTCATGGACTCCCAGCTGTTGATCAGCAGTGGGCGCCTGCGGTCCTTCCAGGGGCTGCGGATCAGGTGCCGGTTCAGGAAGGCGTGGTAGTGATGGGTCAGGCTCTCCAGCCCGGCGTCGGTGTGGCAGAGTATGACCTCCGGAGCGACAAAGCGCTCCCCGGGTTCCAACCGCCAGCCGAACAGCTCGCCGCCAATGCCGCTGACGACGCGCACGGCGTTCGCCTGGTCCATTTCCACGTCGGTGCGGTGGTTCCCGCTGTACACCGGCATCACGCCGATGCACGTCCCGCAGGTCTCCCCGGCGTCCGACGCCATCAGCACCACGAAGGGGTTGTGGTGGTGGCTGGACGCGCCCCGTCGGCTGCCCACGCTCTGGATGCCGTGCATCAGCCGCGTGCGCTCGGGCATACGCTCCATGCAGTGGCGCCCGTGGAAGTGGAGCAGGTCCCATTCTCCACCGGAAGTTCCGGCTCCAAACGGGACGTCCAGGCAGAGGCTGGCGGCCCTGTCCAGGCGGATGGCAGCGTTCCCGCGGTTGCGGAAAACCGCGGCGCGGGTGATCATGTCCGCCCCTTCGAACACGCCGTAGAGCAGCTCGACCTCCAGGCCGGTGGCGGCGTCGGCCAGCACCAGGGACAGCGTCTGCGCCTCGTCCCCGTCGGCAAAGGCGGCGGGCAGCCCCGGCAGGCGGTACTTGCCCCCGGTGATTTCGTGGTGCACATACCGCAGGTCCGCGCCCACGACGCCCGCGTCGCTGACGCATTCCAGCGCGCTCACCCGGTAATCGCCACTGGCCGCGGCGGAATACTCCAGCGGCAGGATGTCCGGGGAAACCTCCCGGCGCAGCCGGTTTTCGTAGCTGTTGGGTGAAAAGCCGCAGTCCGTCAGCACGAGGGGATAGTCCAGGCACGCGCCGTCGATCCTGCGCCCGTAGTACAGGTGCAGCACGTGGCCGGTGCCGGAGATCTGCATCTGGTAGGTGGTGTCCCGCGTCTGAAGCGTTATGGTCCGGTTCCCGGCGTCGTACTGTATGGCCATGTCCGTCTACTCCTGCCTGTCGTTTCTTCTGTTTGCAAGTATCGTATCAAAAATCGGCCGCTCCTCCACCGGCATCTCCCGGTAAAACTTTGGGCTCACGCCAAAGAAGCGCTTGAACGTCTTGGAGAAGGTCAGTGAATCAGAATAGCCGACGTAATTCGCAATATCCTGTATGTCCACCGTCAGGTTCGCCAGCATCTGGCTGCTCTGGCGCATGCGCACCCGCAAGAGGTACTCGTTGGGCGTTATGCCCTGGCTCTGCTTGAAAATCGCGGAAAAATAGTTGTAATTAATGCCGAGGTAATCCGAAACATCCCTCAGCGTGATGCTGGAATAGTTGTTCTTGATATAGTCGATCGCGTAGCGGGTATAATCCTGCCTGTTTTGCAAAGGGCGATGGCCCTTCAGCTTCCGGCTGCCGCATTCCCAGTCATTGGACTCGATGGCCGCGGCGATGTACTGGAGCATCAGCCCGTACCGCCTGAGCGCTGCCGCGTGGGTCAGCTGGGGCGTCTCCAGCGCCGCGTTGCACAGCTGGTAAAATTTGGAAACGTGCACATGGCTTTCCAGGGTATAGACACCTTCCACAAAGCCCGCTTCCCGCATCAGGGCGTCGGCCTGCGCGCCGCTGAAGGACATCCAGCAGTAAGCCCATGGGTTTTGAGGGTCTGGGTAGTAGGTGATCTTCTCGCCGGGCTTAATCAGGAAAAGCTGCCCCTCCCGCAAGCGCGCGTTGACCCCTTCGGCCTCCAGCGTACCGTTGCCGGAGAGCACCACGTGCAGGTGGAAGCTGTCCCGCACCCGCGATTCGCGCTCCTTGTCCGGGCGGCACTGTTCAATGCCGCACAGGGTCAAATACAGTTCCTCGCTTTGCCTGGGGCTGTGTTCCACGAGCACCCGGTAGGCGGGCGTTTCGTTGTAATTTTTTGAGCTCAAAGGACAACCTCCGTCAGAAACAGCCGTCTGGTCCACTTCCCCACGTGGATCGGACGGGACGCATGGCCGCAGGGCGCAGCGCCCCGTCCGATTCAGCGTGCTTCTCTATTATAGCTTGCCGCCCGAGGTGGCGATGCCTTCGACGAACTGCTTCTGGAAGATCAGGTACAGCACGATCATCGGCAGGCAGGCCATGGTGGCCGCGGCCATCAGCTGCGGGAAGTTGCTGGAGAACTGGCCCTGCATCTTGGCCAGGCCGGCGGACAGCGTGGTGCTCTTGGCGTCGGAGCAGACGATCATGGGCCACATCAGGTCCTTGAACGCGAACACCGCGGTGAAAATGCCCAGGGACACCATCGAGGAGCGGGTCAGCGGCATCATGATGACCAGGAACTGCTGGCCGATGTTGCAGCCGTCGATGCTGGCCGCCTCCTCCAGGTCCTTTGGCAGGCCCTGGTAGCCCTGCTTGAGCAGGAAGGTGCCGAAGGCCGTCACCGCGCCGGGGAACACCAGGCCGGCGATGGTGTTGATCCACTTCAGCTTGCTGACCATGATGTACTGGGGGATGATGAAGATCTGGCCCGGCACCATCATCTGGATCAGCACCAGCGCGAACAGTATCTTCTTGCCCGGGAACTCCAGCCGACCGAAGGCATAGCCCGCCATGGTGGCGGTCAGCACCGCGCACAGCACGCGGAACAGTATCATCAGCAGCGTGTTCTTGTACAGCAGCAGGAAGTTGTAGCTGTTCCACACCGTCACGAAGTTGTCAAAGTGCCAGGTTGACGGCAGTATGACGAAGGGGTCGATGGCGGTGGATTCCGACTGGGTCTTGAACGCGGTGAGCACCATCCACAGGAAGGGCACCAGCATGGTGATGGTGAACACGATCAGGAACAGGTGGATCAGTCCCTGGGTCAGTGCTTTTTTTGCCTTGTAGCTTTCCATTTATGCCCCTCCCTTCTCAGTTATAGAAGACCCAGTACTTCTCCGTCTTCTGCAGCACCCAGGTGATCATCATGATGAGCACCAGCATACACAGCACGATGGCGGCGCCCAGGCCGCGGTTGTTGTACTGGAAGGCGTTGACGTAGAAGTAGTAGACCACCGTCTGGGTCTTTGGCAGCGCCGGGTTGGACCGGTCCATCATCATGAAGATGAGGTCGAACTGCTGCAGCGCGCCGATGATGCGGGTCTGGAGGATGAAGAAGATCGTCGGGCTGAGCAGCGGTATCGTAATGCGGAAGAACTGCTTGATACCGGTGGCGCCGTCGATCTCCGCGGCCTCGTAGTAGTCGTGGGGAATCTCCTGCAGGCCGGCGATCAGCAGGATCATGTTGTAGCCCACCACGCTCCACACGCCGATGACGCCCAGCGAAATCCAGGCGATCTTCGGGTCGGAGATCCACGCCGTGGTGGTATGGAACACGTTGTTGATCAGGCCGAACTGCTGGTTGTACAGGAAGCGCCACACCATGGCGATGGCCGCCGGGGCCGCCACCATGGGCAGGAAGAACACCGTGCGGTAGAAGCCGCGACAGGCGATCTTGCGGTTGAGGAACACCGCCAGCAGCAGCGCGAAGGCTACCGAGAAGGGCACCTCGATCAGCGCGTATTTGAAGGTGTTCAGCAGGCTGCTCCAGAATTCGCCGCCCTTGAGCACGGTGGCGTAGTTCTGAAGGCCCACGAAGATGTTGCCCATGCCGAAGTCGCCGGTTTTGAAGAAGGACTGGTAGACCGTGTTGAAGATCGGGTAGAAGTTCAGCACGATCAGTCCGATCATGGTCGGGGCGACAAAAGCCAGCCCCCACTTGGCCTGGCTCTTCTGACTTGGCGTCATCTTGCGTCTCGTCTTTTCCATGAACCAAACCTCCTATCTGTGGAATATTGATGCGCCCAAGGCCCACAGGCCCTGGGCGCATAGCTCAGAGGTTATTCCTGGGCCAGCAGGGCGTTCATGTCGCCCGCCATGCGGTTCAGGGTATCGTTCATGATGGAGGGATCGTTCCAGACGGGCACCAGGTCGCTGGTGGCCTGATCCTCCCAACGGGTGGTGTACTTGCTGTAGGGACGGAACACCAGGGTGCCCTCGGTTTCCATCTTCAGGAAGGCGGAGATGTCCATGCCGGGGAAGGCGTTCACGAAGGCATCGGAGCAGCCGATGTAGCCGGCCATGGTCACGCCCAGCTCGGCCTGCTTCAGCTGCATCTCCTTGCTGGAGAACCACTCGATCAGGCTCCAGGCCGCGGCGGGATCCTTCACGTCAGCGGAGGCGGACCAGCCCAGGCCGTTGTAGATGGAGACGCGCTCGCCCTCATCGCACTGGCCGTTGCCGTTCACGTCCTCGTAGGGCAGCATCGCCCAGGCGTAATCGTCACGGTTGTCGTCGTTGTAGAACTGGCTGATCATCCAGCTGCCCTCGGTGTCCATGGCGATCTTCTTGTTCAGGAACAGGCGGTCCTTGCCGTTCTCGGCCAGCATCTGCTGGGGCGCCCAGGCGTTGTTGAACAGGGTGCCCATGAACCACGGCGAACGCATGAGTTAACAGGCCATCAAATATATTACAAAAGTGTTACCAAAAGGATTTTCCACCTCAGATGTCGAAGAAGAACATAGAGGTGAAAAAAGATGAGCGAATACTTTGAAGGGATGACAGACCCGAGGCAGGAAGCAAAGGTGAAGCACAGCTTCATAGAAACAATCATGATCGTGATCTGTGCAGTAATAGCGGGATGTGATGTCTGGGAGGATATAGCGGACTACTGTCGGGTAAAAGAAGCATGGTTCCGAGAAGCATTGGGATTGGAATTGGCAAATGGAATACCGTCGCATGATACGATGGAGCGAATCTTCGCGATGCTCAATCCGAAGGAATTTCAGGAGAGA
>CADBVG010000062.1 GCA_902798105.1 uncultured Eubacteriales bacterium | reverse complement strand
CTACTCCATCAGGAATACCGTCTCCTCTGGTCTTTTGGCCTTGTAAGACGGCTTGGGCTTCATCACCCCATTTCCTGACTAACACCATTCTGATTTATCAGGCATCAGCCCGATAAATCAGGATTTACGCATCTATCGTCGAAATCGTCAGCGTGGTCTCCTCCAGCACGTCCAGCAGCACGCGCACGGTGTCGAGGCTCGTGAACATGGTCACGTTGTTTTCGGTAGCGCACTGACGGATCTTCACGCCGTCGGTGAGGGCATCGGTGGAGTTGATGTTGCGGGTGTTGATGACATAAGCGATGTGACCCTGGCGCATGGACTCCATGATCTCGTCTGAGTTGTCCTCGCCGATCTTCTTGAGCACGTGGGTGCGGATGCCCCGCTCTTTCAAATAGGCGGCGGTGCCCTCGGTGGCCTCGATGTTGAAGCCCAGGTTGTAGAACCGGCGGATCAGCGGCTCGGCCTCGGCCTTGTCCCCACGGGCGATGGTGGCGAACACGGTGCCGTAGTTCTGCAGCCGCAGCCCCGCGGCCTGCAGCGCCTTGTAGAGGGCGCGGTTCAGCTTGTCGTCATAGCCGATGGCCTCGCCGGTGGACTTCATCTCCGGGCTCAGGTAGGCGTCCAGGCCCTTGATCTTGTTGAAGGAGAACACGGGCACCTTCACGTAGTGGCGCTGCTTCTCTTCCGGGTACAGGTCGAAGATGCCCTGCTCCTTGAGGGTTTTGCCCAGGATGGCCTCGGTGGCGATGTCCGCCAGGGACCAGCCGGTGGCCTTGCTGAGGAAGGGAACCGTGCGGCTCGAGCGGGGGTTGACCTCAATGATGTATACGTTCTCGTCCCGGTCCACGATGAACTGGATGTTGTACAGGCCGACGATGCCGATGCCCAGGCCCAGCTTCTTGGCGTATTGCAGGATGACGCCCTTCACCTTGTTGGAAATCGAGAAGGCGGGGTAAACGGAGATGGAGTCGCCGGAATGGATGCCGGTGCGCTCCACCAGCTCCATGATGCCGGGCACGAACACGTCCCGTCCGTCGCAGATGGCGTCCACTTCGACTTCCTTGCCCTGAATGTAGTGGTCCACCAGCACGGGCTTGTCGGCGTCGATCTCCACGGCCTCCTTCAGGTACCGACGCAGCTGCTGCTCGTTGGCTACGATCTGCATGGCCCGGCCGCCCAGCACGAAGCTCGGCCGCACCAGCACCGGATAGCCGATCTCACCCGCAGCGGCGACGCCCTCTTCCACGTTCGTCACGGCACGGCCTTGGGGCTGGGGAATGTTCAGCTGTTTGAGGATTTCCTCAAAGCTGCCCCGATCCTCAGCCCGCTCGATGGCGGCACAGTCCGTGCCGATCAGCTTTACGCCCCGCTCCATCAGCGGTTGGGCCAGGTTGATGGCCGTCTGGCCGCCCAGGGAGGTGATGACGCCCTCGGGCTGCTCGAAGTCGATGACGTTCATCACGTCCTCGGGGGTCAGCGGCTCGAAATACAGCTTGTCACTGGTCTTGTAGTCGGTGGAGACAGTCTCCGGGTTGTTGTTGATGATGATGGCCTCGTAGCCGTTGCGCCGGATGGTTTGTACCGCGTGGACGGTGGAGTAGTCGAACTCCACGCCCTGGCCGATGCGGATCGGGCCCGCGCCCAGCACCACGATCTTCTTCTTGTCCGTGCGAATACTCTTGTTCTCGCCCCGGTAGGAGGAGTACAGGTAGGGGATATAGGTCCCGGTGTGCAGGGTGTCCACCATGGGGAAGTTGGGGGTGATACCGTTGTCTTTGCGCAGCTTGCAGACGGAGAGCTCGTCCGTGTTCCACAGCTCCGCGATCGTCACATCTGCAAATCCCATGGATTTGGCGGCAGCCAGGGCCTTTACGTCATTGGGTTTGGATTTCAGGATGCCCTCCATGTCGGTGATGCGCTGGATGCTTTCCAGGAACAGCGACGTGATCATCGTGATCTCGTGCAGCTTGTCCATGGGGGCGCCCCGGCGGATCAGTTCCGTCACGGCGAAGATGCCGTCGGAGCGGAAGTCCTTGATGTAGCGCCACAGGCTGTCGTCGTCCATCCGGGTGAACTTCGGCAGGCTCAGGTGGTGTGCGCCGTTCTCCAGGGAGCGCACGGATTTCAGCATGCACTCCTCCAGGCTCGCGCCGATCCCCATCACCTCGCCGGTGGCCTTCATCTGGGTGCCCAACAGGTTCGGCGCGCTGGCGAACTTGTCAAAGGGGAAGCGGGGGAACTTGGCCACCACGTAGTCCAGGCTGGGCTCGATGGCGGCGGTACCGCCGGCCACGGGAATTTCCTCCAGGGCCATGCCCAGGGCGATCTTCGCGGTGACGGAGGCAATGGGGTAACCCGATGCCTTGCTGGCCAGGGCAGAGGAACGACTGACCCGGGGGTTGACTTCGATCAGGTAATATTCGCTGGTTTCGGGGTGCAGCGCGAACTGTACGTTGCAGCCGCCCTCGATCTTCAGCTCCCGGATGATCTTGATGGCCGAATCGTTCAGCATCTTCAGGTCGTGGTCGTTGAGGGACAGTATGGGGGCCACGACGATGCTGTCGCCGGTGTGCACGCCCACCGGGTCCACGTTCTCCATGCCGCAGATGGTGATGGCATGGTCGTTGGAATCCCGCATGACCTCGAACTCGATCTCCTTGTAGCCCTTGACGGACTTCTCCACCAGCACTTGGTGTACCGGGGAGAGGCGGAAGCCGTTCAGGCCGACCTCGATCAGCTCCTCCTCGTTGTAGGCAAAGCCGCCGCCGGTGCCGCCCAGGGTGAACGCGGGGCGCAGGACCACGGGATAGCCGATCTCCTTCGCGGCCTGTTTTGCTTCTTCCAGATTGTAGGTGATCTTCGAGGGAATGACCGGTTCGCCGATGCTCTGGCACATCTCCTTGAACAGCTCCCGGTCCTCGGCCCGCTCGATGGAGGTAAACGGCGTGCCCAGCAGCTCTACCCGGCACTCCCGCAGCACGCCCTTCTTTTCCAGCTGCATGGCCAGGTTCAGGCCGGTCTGGCCGCCGATGCCGGGCACGATGGCGTCCGGGCGCTCGTAGCGCAGGATCTTGGCGATGTATTCCAGGGTCAGCGGCTCCATGTACACCTTGTCGGCGATGGCGGTGTCGGTCATGATGGTGGCGGGGTTGGAGTTGCAGAGTATGACCTCGTAGCCCTCCTCCTTCAGCGCGAGGCACGCCTGGGTGCCCGCGTAGTCGAATTCCGCCGCCTGCCCGATGACGATGGGGCCGGAGCCGATGATCAGGACTTTCTTGATGTCTGTGCGCTTTGACATGGGTGTGTACCTCCGTTTTGGGGTTGAGTGAGGGGGTGAATTCTGATTTATCGAGCAGGGCTCGATAAATCAGAATTTATCTATTCATACGCCATACCGTCATACCGTGACAGATCGTCTCCACGCACGCCCCGTTGACCTTCCACCCCGCAAAGGGCGTGGCCCTGCCCATCGAGGCGAAGGCGTTCGGGTCGATTGCGTATTCCGCGTCCAGGTCCCAGAGGGCGAGGTTCGCGGGGGCGCCGGGGCGGAGGGCGCTTTCGAGGCCGAAGCGCCTTGCCGGGGCGGCGCTCATCAGGTGGACCAGCTTTTCCAGCGTGATCAGCTTTTGCTTTTTCACCAGGTTCGTGTACAGCAGCGGGAAGGCGGTCTCCAGGCCCACGATGCCCATGGCGCTGCCGGCGAGGCCCCTTGCCTTCTCTTCGGCGCTGTGGGGGGCGTGGTCAGTGGCGATCATGTCAATGGTGCCGTCCATGAGGCCCTCCAGCAGCGCCTCCCGGTCCGCCCTTTCCCGCACGGGCGGGTTCATCTTGAAGCGGCCTTCATCCTGAAGGTCCTCCTCGGTGAGCAGCAGGTAGTGGGGGGCGGTCTCGCAGCTGACGTTAAGCTCCTCGGCCTTGGCCTTGCGAATCAGCGCCACGCTCTCCTTCGTGGAGATATGGCAGACGTGGTACCCGCAGCCGGTCTCGCGCACCAATTCCAGGTCCCGGGCGATCTGGCCCCACTCGCTTTCGGAGCAGATACCCTTGAAGCCGTGGGCACGGGCCCAGGCGCCGTCGTGGATGCAGCCGCCGTGGAGCAGCCGGTTATCCTCGCAGTGGGCGGCGATGAGCTTGCCCAGCGACTTCGCCTTTTCCATCGCCGTGCGCATCATGGCGTCCGACTGTACGCCGTGGCCGTCATCAGAGAAGGCGACCACGTTCCCGGCCATGTCGTCCATATCGGAAAGGGCCTCCCCGGCCTCGCCGACGGTGATCGCGCCGTAGGGCCGCACGTCGATGGCGGCGTCCCTTTCGATGATGTCCAGTTGGGCGCGCAGGTGGGCCGCGCTGTCGGGCACCGGGTTCAGGTTCGGCATGGCGCAGACGGTTGTGTAGCCGCCCCGGGCCGCCGCCAGCGCGCCGGTGCGAATGGTCTCCTTATAGGAAAAACCCGGCTCTCGCAGATGGACGTGCACATCTGTGAAGCCGGGCATCGCATAAAGAGATGGCGCTGAAAGGGGCTTGGCGGCAGGAGAGACGGAGACAATGCGACCGTCGTCAATGATCATATCCGACGGAACAAATCGCCCCTCCACAAAGGCCATCACGCCGCTGATCGTTCTCTGCAAGGCGCTTTCCTCCCTTCTTCGGCGGGCATGAAAAAAACCTGCCCTTCCGGCAGGTTGACACAGCGAAACCGCACGCCGCACGTTGCGGAGCGATCCTAACATGTGCAATCTTGCCGGCATCCCGTACCGAATTAAAGATCACATTTGTTGTTAGTCATTTTACCCGTGCGGGTGGAGATTGTCAATTACAAACGTGTGAATCATCAAATTTTAGTATAAAGGGTAAATGACGAATCTGACTTTTGATCCAAGTCGGTGAATCATTCGGTTCCTGCAACTGTTCGTCGTGGCGGCAAAGCAGGATCGCGCGCGCTATCCGCGCACGAGATAGCGGTCGCTACAATGAACGATGCCTGTAGCGGCCGCCCTGGGCCGCCATGGAAGCGACGGATGCATCCGGGACTGAACAGTTGCCGGTTCTTTAAAGAATTAATGGTTGTGCGGAAAACAACATCGTGGTGACCGGGCGGCTGAACACGATGGTGAAGATCAACGGTAACCGCGTGGAGCCCGGCGAGATCGAGGTCGCCATGCGCAATATTCCGGGGATCCAAAATGCCGCTGTCCGGGACTTCGAGGGCGAGCGCCAGTAGGTGTTCCTGTGCGCCTACTATGTCTGTGACGACGACCCGGGCGAGGCGGCGATACGCGCCCATATGCAAAGAACATTGTCCCACTACATGATTCCCGCCTTCTTTACCCGGCTGGAGGCGATTCCGCTGAACAACAACGGCAAGGTGGACCGCTTCGCCCTGCCGAAGCCGGATGTCAACGCCAGGGTGCGACCCTATGTCACGCCTGAAACGACGGAGGAAGCCGCGATCTGCGAGGCCTTTGGCCAGGTGCTGCAAGTGGAACGGTTCGGCGCGAACGACGATTTCTTTGAGCTGGGCGGGGATTCCCTCTCCACGGCCCTGGCCGCGGCGGCGCTGGAATCCCTTCGGGTGGACTACCGGGATATCTACGCCTGGCGGACGCCCCATGAGATCGCCGCGCGACTGTCGGACAAGGAAGATGCGGACCTGGACGCGCTGAACAGCGCGGCACTCGAACGGAATCAGTACCTGACGCCGTACCAGACCTATTTTTACGATGCAATGCTGTATTCGCCCATGCAAACGGAGACGAGCAATCCCATCAGCTTCCGGTTCCCCAGGCGCGCGGTGGAGCCAAAGCGGCTGAAGGCGGCACTGGAGACGGTGTTTTCCAACTACGCCCTGTTCAGCACCGTGTTGTCCTGGGACGAGGCGAACACACCGGTGTTCCGATACGTGCCCGGGAAGATCGTCCGCCCGGAGATCCATGAGGTGGAGACCCATACCAAAGACACGCTGGCGGCGTTGATCCAGCCCTACCGCCTGGACGGCGAGCTGCTGTACCGGTGCGCGATCTACGCAACGGAGGAATATGTGTACCTGGACTGGGACACCAGCCACATCATCAGCGACGGCACCAGCATGGCCAATTTCATGTCGGAGCTGTTCGCGGCCTACCGGGGCGAGTTACTGAAGCGGGATCACTACTACTGGTATCTTGAAAACCAGCACCGGCGGCGGATGGCGCTGGAGCACGAGGCGGACGCCCGGCTGCTGATGCGGCGGTTCGACCGGGAGGATTACCGCTGCAACCCCGAGCCCGACCTGATTTCCCGCAAGACCGGCAACGGGCAGTATTACAGCGCCACGACCCTGACCGGGAGCCGGCTCCAGTCGGGCTGCGAGGCGCTGGTGACGAGCATGAACAAGCTGTATGTGGCGGCAGCCCTGATTGCCCTGTCCAGGATCAGCAATGAGTCCAGGGTCAGCGTGGAATGGACCTACAACGGGCGGGACGAGGGATGGAAGCAGAACCTCGTCGGCATGACCATCGCCTCGGTGCCCGTTGCGGTGGACATGGCTGAAATCCATACCCCGAAGGACCTGCTGCGTCAGATCGACACCCAGAACGCGCAGGGCATGGATGTTCCGAGGCCACCATCGCAGTAGCGCTCCAAGAGGATGCGCCCGAGTATATGCTGCTGCCCTGGAGCGGGTTCTATGAATTCATCCCCATGGAGGAGGGCGCGTCGGATACCCCCCTGCTGATGGACCAGCTGGAGGTGGGCAAGGAGTATGAGGTCATCGTCACCAACCTTTCCGGTTTTTACCGCTATCGCCTGGGCGACGTGGTGAAGGTGGTCGGCTACCACAACGAGTGCCCGATGCTCGTGTTTTCCTACCGAAAGAGCCAGTTGGTCAGCATGTACGGGGAAAAGGTGACCGAGACCGCGCTGCGCACGGCAGTGGAGGGCATGGTGGCGGAATCTGGCGTGCCGGTGTTGGAATACAGCGTTTACGCCGACGCAGGGACGGACCCAGGCCACTATGTCATGCTGCTGGAGAGCGACCGGGAGATCAAGCCCGACGAATGGCCCCGGCTTTCCGGGATCCTCAACCGCAAGCTGTGCGAGGTTCACGAGTCCTATAGCAAGAAGATCCAGCAGAAGATCATGCTGCCCCTGGAGGTCAAATTCGTCGAGCCCCAGACCTTCGCCCTGTATCGGGATCTGAAGGTGATGGGCGGCGCGTCCCCCAACCAGATCAAGCCTCTCCACGTCATTACCGAGGGGCGGCTGAAGCGTTTCTTCTTCGGGCTTTTACAGAAGAATTCCGAGAACTGAGCACATAAATGGCGTGTGGCCCTGCATTGTCGTTCAGGCAATGCAGGGCCACGCGCCAATTCAATATCCCGGCCATACGAAGGTGGGATTCAGCTGCATCTCGCCGTTGTCGATCAGCAGGTTCTGGCCGGACATGGAGCGGTTGGTGAGGGTCAGGAACGCCACCCACTCGCAGACCTCGTCCAGCGTCGTCCACTTTTTCATGGGGGTGACGTTCATGATGGCCTGCCAGAGCGCCGGGTCTTTCATCACCATGTCGTTGGAACTGGTCAGCACGCCGCCCAGCGATATGGCGTTGCATGTGACGCCCCTGGGAGCCACGCGGATGGCCACGTTGCGCATATAGCCCACCAGGCCGGCCTTGCTGGCCACGTAATGAGGAAATTCCTGGCCGCTGATGGAGGACGCCGAGGCGTTGAACAGGATCGAGCGCAGGGCATCGTTGTTTTTGACGTACTTTTCGGTGACGTTGATCGCGCCCACCAGGTTGGTGGCGATGTCGACCTCGCCCTGCTGGATGCCCGCGTTGTTGAACAATACCGCCACATCTTCGATTTCGGGAAGGGCCTCTTTATACCGTATGTCGGCGAAGTGGTGGATGTACATGGGGGCTTCGATGCCTGCCGGAGCGATGTCGATGCCGTGCACTTCATGCCCCAGGGACAGGTATTTCAGTGCGCTCGCCCGTCCGATGCCCCGGGCGGCGCCGGTAACGACCACCCTCATGCCGCGTGCCCCTGGAGGTAGGCGCCGCCGACGTTTTCCCGCTGCCAGCGCCGGCACACGTTGTAGCCGATGGGAGAGAAGATGACCTCCATGAACAGCTCCAGGAACGCGCCGATCAGCGAGCAGGTGATGCACTGGGGCAGGGTCCAGCTGAAGCCGCCCCAATAGATGGGGGCGAACACCATGAACACCAGCGAAGCGAACACAAAATTGTCCACGAACTGGCCGATGAAGGTGGAGACATAGCTGCGGGTGCAGTAGGCCGCGCGGCTGTCGGGATTGTCCTTGAACAGGTCGCCGATGGCGGCGTTGGAGACGTTGTTGACGATGGCCGAGGCCAGGAAGGCCAGCGAGCTGCTCAGTACGATGAACCAGCTGCCGCCGAATATGCTGTTGAAGGCGGAATAGTCGGTCTCGGTGGGGATGATGCTGACCACGGCGAATATGCCTACGGCCAACAGATTCACGGCCAGCGCGAATATGGAAACCTGCGTCGCGGCCCGCGCTCCGAAGCGTTTGGTGATGATGTCCATGCACAGAAACGACAGCCACGAGACCACGATGCCGCCATCCACGGCAAAGAAGCCGCGCTGATAGATGGTCTTGTTGGCCAGCAGGTTCATCAACACCACCGAAAGCACGAACAGGGTCACAATGGGGGAGGGGACGCTGCGCAGCAGCAGAACGATGTCGGAAATGTAATTCTTGAGACGTGAACGCATAAAAAAATCTCCTTGGTTTTATTTTGTATAGCGAAGGATTTAGAGGCCGAACTCCGCTGGGAATTATCATAGCACATTGAATGGGCAAGAATAATTGTTGGGAGGATAATTGTTGATTAAGATGGGCATACTGTGATAAAACGTGAATTTACGCAACATTAACGTGATGTGAGGGATCATACTATTGACAAGCACAATTTAATTTGATACAATTGATTTGCAAACGAGATAAAGGAGGTTCACATCATGAGCATCTATGATTACACTGTCAAGGCCCGCAAGGGCGCTACCCTGAACCTGGCCGACCTGAAGGGCAAGGTGCTGCTGATCGTCAATACCGCCACCGGTTGCGGCTTCACCCCCCAGTACGAAGCACTGGAAAAGCTGTATGAGAAGTATCACGATCAGGGCTTCGAGGTGCTGGACTTCCCCTGCAACCAGTTCGGGCACCAGGCCCCTGGCGACGAGAGCCAGATCCACGAGTTCTGCACTGCCAAGTACCAGACCCAGTTCGACCAGCTGGCCAAGATCGACGTCAACGGCGAAACCGAGGAGCCGCTGTACACCTTCCTGAAGGCCGCACAGCCCGACGAGAAGGTGGAGGGCATGAAGAACAAGGCGGCCATGGCCATGATTGCCAAGATCAGTACCACCTGCAAGAAGCCCAACGACATCAAGTGGAACTTCACCAAGTTCCTGGTGGACCGTGAGGGGAATGTGGTCAAGCGCTTCAACCCCACAAGCGACCCCATGTCCTTTGAATCCGACATCGCCGCGCTGATCTGACAATCCTGTAGTGGCGGCGTTCTACCGCCACTGTCTTCCGAATGTAGCGGCGGCGCCTACGCCGCCACAGCATAAGCCATCATAATATAAAGGAGATGTACAACATGTCCGTTATCGAAGTCACGAAATCCAATTTTGAAGCCGAGGTCCTGAAGTCCGACGTGCCGGTGCTGGCTGATTTCAATGCCGGCTGGTGCGGCCCCTGCCGCGCGATGAAGCCCATGCTGGACGAGCTGGCCGAGGGCAACACCGCCTACAAGATCGTCTCCATCGACATCGACGAGGAAGACGAGCTGGCCGACGAGTACGACGTATCGTCCATCCCCTGCCTGGTGGTGTTCAAGGGCGGCGAGGAGGTCAACCGCAGCGTGGGCCTGATCGCGAAGGACGCCATCGCCGAGCTGGTGGAGGGCTGAGTCATGATCGACTATGACATCATTGTCATCGGCGGCGGTCCCGCCGGCATGACCGCCGCTATCTATGCCCGCCGTGCGGGAAAGACGGTGCTGGTGCTGGAGGCGCTTAGCTGCGGTGGCCAGATCCTGAACACCCCCGACATCGAGAACTACCCCGTGGAGGCCCACATTTCCGGCTTCGACTTCTCCCAGAAGGTCCAGGAGCAGGCGAAGGGCCTGGGGGCCGAGTTCAGGTTTGAGAAGGCCGTGGAGCTGCGGGACGAGGGCGACGAAAAGGTGGTCGTCACCAACAAGGGCGAATATCGGGCGAAGGCGGTCATATTGGCCACCGGCTCCGCCAACCGCAAGCTGGGCGTCGAGGACGAGGACAAGCTGGTGGGCCGGGGCGTCAGCTACTGCGCTACATGCGACGGCAACTTCTACCGCAAAAAGACCGTGGCTGTGGTGGGCGGCGGCAACACCGCCCTTGAGGACGCGCTGTACCTGGCGGACCTCTGCCAGAAGGTGTACCTGATCCACCGCCGCGACAGCTTCCGGGGCGACGACACCAACGCCGAGCGGCTGAAGGCCCGGGAGAATGTCGAAATCGTCTACAACGCCAATGTGACGAAGCTGATCGCCGAGAAAAAGCTGAAGGCCATCGAGGTGACCGACAAGAACACCGGCGACGTGCGCACCATTGAGCTGAACGGCCTGTTCGTGGCCGTGGGCCGGGTGCCCGAGAACAACAACTTCGCTAACTTGATCGACTTGGACGGCTCTGGTTACGCCGCCTCTGGCGAGGATTGCCACACCCGCACCCCGGGCGTCTTCGTCGCCGGTGACAACCGGGCCAAGGCTCTGCGCCAGCTGGTCACCGCCACCGCCGACGGCGCCATGGCCGCCACCGAGGCCGTGAAGTATGTGAATGAGCGGTGAGGAAAGTGAAATGAGGGGACGTTTCTTATTCCAAAACTCGGGATGGAATAAGGAACGTCCCCTCATTTCAATGGTTGCGAGCGCTCACACAAAGGCGTTTCTCTCGGGATCGTAGTGGAAGCCGACCTTTGCCATGGTTTCCAGCAGCGCCTGTTTGTCCACGTCCATATCGTCGCACAGGGCGTCCAGCGACCCGTAAAAATCCCTCAGCTTCATGTTCAGCACGCTGTACAGGATCATCGGGTCCTTCGGCAGTTCATTCATAGACGGTCATCCTTTCATTTCCCAAAATGTCATGCGACTTAGAGTGTGTTTCTAAATGCAGGGAGATGCAATTTCGAGTGGATTTGCCTGCATTTCAAGGCGATTTTCCGCAGGCTTAGTGGGGCTAAGTCAAGGG
>CADBVG010000061.1 GCA_902798105.1 uncultured Eubacteriales bacterium | reverse complement strand
ATCGTGAACCCCAACGACCAGCGCCTGATGGAGACCGTCAAGACCTGCGACATCATCAAGAACAACAACCTGTACGCCGATTCCTACCTGGAGATCTGATCGCGCATCGCAGAAACAAAAAAAGAAGCCGACGGCCGCTTTATCGATGTGAAGCGGCCGTCGGTTTGTCATATTGTTTTGCGATAATGTTAACCCAAATATATCAATGTTGCAACCGGTTTGCCGCCACCCGATCATGGGGGATATGATAAAATAACATTGAATAATTTTATGCTTTTGAATGGAGAAAATTGGCCTTTCGGCCTGAACCGCAGGCGATTTGGATATGGAAGAACGAAGCATGATGTGGAATCTGAAGCAGAAGGGCGACAGCATCGCCCTGGTTGAGGGTGACCGAAAGCTCACCTACGCCCGGCTGGACGAACTGTGCGGGCAGATCACTGCGCCGATGGGCGGCAGGGCGCTGGTGTTTTCACTTTGCACCAACACGGTGGGCTCTGTCGCGGGATATTTGGCCTTCACGGAACGCGGGCATGTGCCCCTGCTGCTGGATGCAAAGATCAGCCGGGCCCTGCTGGACCAGTTGATTGAAGCCTATCATCCCGCATGGATCTGGGCGCCTGTGGCCATGGCTGACAAGCTGCCGGGGGGGCGCGTGGCACTTGAGATCGAGGATTACGAGCTTGTGTCCCTGGAGGCAAACGCGCCCTATGCCATGAGCGCTGACCTCTGCCTGCTGATATCCACCTCCGGTTCCACCGGCAGCCCCAAGCTGGTGCGCCAGAGCTATGAAAATATCCGTTCCAACACCCGCTCGATCATGGAGTACCTGGGCATCACAGACTCGGAACGGGCGGTCACGTCACTGCCGATGAACTACGTCTACGGCCTGTCCGTCATCAACACCCACATCTGCGCCGGCGCGACGCTGTTGCTGACGGGGCTGAATCCCTACGCCAAGAAGTTTTGGGAGCTGGTGGATCGGGAGGGCGTCACCTCCTTCGCCGGCGTGCCCTTCACCTATGAAACCATCGACAAGCTTCGCATCCTCAAGCGGGAAATGCCCACTGTGAAGACCCTGACCCAGGCCGGCGGCAAGCTGTCGCCGGAGTTGCACCGCAAGCTGGCCCAGTGGGCGATGGAGCGGGACAAGCGGTTCGTGGTGATGTACGGGGCCTCGGAAGCCACCGCGCGGATGGGCTACCTGCCGCCTGAGCGCTCCCTGGAGAAGCAGGGCAGCATGGGCATACCCATTCCCGGCGGATGCTTTGAGCTGATCGACGCCGACGGAAGGGTCATCGACGCGGCGGGGCAGGTGGGCGAGCTGGTCTATTACGGCCCCAACGTCACCCTGGGCTACGCGCTGACCGGCGCGGATTTGGACAAGCCCGACGAGAACCGGGGGCGACTGGTGACGGGCGACATGGCCATGCGGGATGCCGATGGCTACTATACCATCGTCGGCCGGAAGAAGCGCTTTTTGAAGATACTGGGCAGGCGCGTGAACCTGGACGATGTGGAGCGGCTGCTGAAGCAGCGCTTCGACACCGGGGAGATCGCCTGCGGCGGCAGGGACGACGAGCTGTGGATCTACGTGACGGACCCGGCGATTGAAGAGGAAGCGGTGGAATACGTCTTTACCGAAATGGACATCAACCGCAAGCTGCAAAAGGCGGGCGTGATTCCTGCCATTCCCAGAAGCGCCTCGCAGAAGGTGCTGTACAGCCAGCTTCCGCCGCTGTAAAGGAGACAGTATATGCCACTGATCAAGGCCATCGCCGACGACGCCGTCGTCAAAAACACCACCCTCGGCAAGCGTTCCACCATTGACCACGATTGCGTGGTGTTGAATTCCAACATAGGCGACTATGTGGACATCGAGAAGCGCAACCTGATCCGCAGTGCCGCCATCGGCGACATGACCTATACCGGCGCTGACGTGGGCATCATGTGGGCCGAGGTGGGGAAGTTCTGCTGCATCGCCCGGCGGGTAGAGATTGGCGGCAACGAGCACAACTACCGCGCGGCGTCGATGATGCCCTCCTACCGGCTGTTGAACAAGCTGGGGGGCAAGCTGTCCATGCACCAGGATGAGGAGATCATCCGCGTGGGCAACGATGTATGGATCGGCGTGGGCGCGGTGATCCCCCGCAAGCACGGCCTGACCATCGGAGACGGCGCGGTAATCGGCAGCGGGGCGGTGGTGACGAAGAGCGTTCCGCCCTACGCCATCGTGGCGGGCGTGCCCGCCAGGGTGATTGGCTGGCGCTTTCAGCCGCCGGTCATTGAAAAGCTGCTTCAATTGAAGTGGTGGGACAGGGATCGGGCGTGGATCCTTGAAAACTGGCCGCTGCTGTCATCCGATTTGACGGAAGAAGCGCTCGACGCGCTGCTGGCACAGGATGAATGAAAGCAGAGCGATATTAATGGATAATGCCTTCATCATAGACGGGTCCGGGACTTATCCGGAAACGAAAACCCCCAGAGGGACGGGAGGAGAGAGAGCATGGAAGAACTTCTGAAGATTCTGTCGGGCATTTGCCCCAAGGTGGATTTTGTCAACGAAAAGAAGCTGATCGACGATGGTATACTGGATTCCTTCGATATCATTTCCATCGTCAACGAGCTGAACGAGCACTATGACATCGAGATCGATGTGGACGACCTGGAGCCGGATAACTTTAACACCGTTGAAGCGATGCTGGAGCTGATCGAGAAGCTGCAGAACGAATGACGGGCGTGAGAGGGCATTATCCATGAACATTGTTTCCCTGCTTTACCTGGCGTTTGTGGCTGTTGTGGCACTGGCGTATTTCATCACCCCCCGAAGACTCAGGTGGGTGACGCTGCTGGTTGCCAGCGTGGCCAATTATCTGTCCTACGACCTGAAGCTGGCCGTGTGGATGTTCATCACCTCGGTCACCATCTACGTCGGGGGGCTGCTGATCGACCGCCAGGAGCAGAAGTATGCCGCGCAGATCAAGGCCCGGACCGACCTGGACCGCTCCGGCAAGCGTGCGCTGAAAAAGCAGAACGAGCGCGCCAAAAGGCGCTGGGCGGCGCTGGTCGCGGCCGTCAATATCGCCATTTGGGTGATATTCAAATTTGCCGACCTGTTCATAACCACGTTGAATAAATACCTGTCCGGCAACCTGAGCCTCTGGCACCTGATGCTGCCGCTGGGCATATCCTTCTATACGCTCCAGGCCATCAGCTATGTGGTGGACCTGTCCCGGGGCAAGTGCGAGGTACAGCGCAATTACTTCAAGCTGCTGCTGTGGCTGTGCTTCTTTCCCCAGATGCTCCAGGGGCCTATCTGCCGCTACCGGGAGACCGCGCCCCAGCTGTACGAGCCCCACGACTTCGACTATCGCCGGGTCAAATTCGGCATGCAGCGCATGCTGTGGGGGTATTTCAAGAAGCTGGTAATCGCCGACCGGGTGGTCAAGGTTTCCGAGAAGGTATTTGGCAATTCAGGGAATTACCAGGGCTTGGTGTTCGTCATCGGCGCGCTGGCCTATACCATACAGATCTACGCGGATTTCTCCGGCGGCATGGACATCATCAGCGGCGCGGCGGAGATCCTGGGCGTCAACATGCCCGTCAACTTTGAACGCCCCTACTTTTCCAAGAGCATTTCCGAATACTGGCGCAGGTGGCACATCACCCTGGGCGCGTGGTTCAGGGACTATGTGTTCTATCCGCTGTCCATCTCCAAATGGGCGCAGAAGCTGACCACATCCCTGCGCAAGCGCCTGGGGCCGAACATCGCCAAGATGATTCCCACGTATCTGGCCATGGTGCTGGTGTGGATGCTCAACGGCATATGGCACGGCGCGGGCTGGCAGTTCGTGGCCTTCGGCATGTACCAGGGCATACTGATCGTGCTGGGAATGCAGTTTGAACCGGTTTTCGACTGGGTCATCGCCAAGCTGAAGATCAACACCAGCTGCTTCAGCTGGCGGCTGTGGCAGATGCTGCGCACGCTGGCGCTGATCATGGGCGGGCGCATCATCTTCAAGGCCAGCGGCCTCTACGAGGCGATGCGCATTGGCTGGAGCATACTGAAGGTTCACAACATCTGGATCTTTACGGACGGCA
Organism: uncultured Eubacteriales bacterium; assembly: GCA_902798105.1. Taxonomy (GTDB): domain Bacteria; phylum Bacillota; class Clostridia; order Christensenellales; family Aristaeellaceae; genus UBA2862. The sequence continues at coordinate 7,466 of CADBVG010000061.1, read as the reverse complement.
CACTGTTCAAGCTGGGCCTGAACGCCTGGGAGCTGTTCTTACTGTTCGTGGCCGTGCTGGTGCTGCTGACGGTCAGCATATTGCAGGAAAAGGGCTATCACATCAGGGAAGCCATCGAGCGGCAGAACCTCGTCTTCCGGTGGCTGCTGTACATCGCGGCCATCGCAACAGTGATACTGTTTGGCGTGTACGGGCCCAGCTATGATGCCGCCGGGTTTGTGTATGCCGGCTTCTGATGCGGGCAAGGACGATTTCAGTGGAGAAAGGACATTTGCAATGAGCCTGAGGATCAAGCGTGCCGTGGGCGCCGTGGTTTTTCTGCTGCTGGTTGTCTTTGTCATCGGCTGGATACAGAACGCGGTGACGCCCAAGTACGACTGGCCCGTGCACAACCGGCGCTCCTACAAGAGCATTCGTGGCGCGTTCGTCGAGCCCGGGAACAGCCTGGACGCGATTTACCTGGGTACCAGCCAGACCTTCTGCTCGATATCCCCGATGGATATCTACGACGCCAGCCACATCCGCTCCTATAATCTGGCCTCCATCGGCCAGCGGGTGCCCGTGGCCTACTACCTGTTGAAGGGGATACTGCACCGGCAGTCGCCCAAGCTGGTGGTGATCGACGCCAGCGGATTCTTCTACACCGAGGAAGAACTGCTGGTACCGGGCAAGTGGGAGGAGATGGTGGACAGCCTGCCCATGAGCTGTTACCGGGAAAAGCTGGACATGATGAAGGACATCGCGGTGATGCAAAACCGGCAGGACGACTGGGAATACCTGATCAGTGCCCTGCTGCCGCTTTTGCGGTACCATTCCGATTATAGGGTGGAGGAGGATGCCTTCCAGCGGCTCTACATGAGCCAGCCTTATCAGCGCAAGGGCTATGTGGCCACCTATGACTTTATCGCCGTCGACCCGGAGGAGATTCGTACCGCAGAGGCCATGCTGGACGTGAACGACGCTTACGCCAACGACGACGACAACCGGGAGGTGCTGGAGGGCTGCATCGCCGCCAACGAGCCCTACCTTGAAAAGCTGCGGGACCTTTGCCGCGAACACGGGGCGGAGCTGGCCTTCATGAAGGTTCCGGTGTGCGCCAACACCCGCGCCAGGGGCTACTGGAGCGCCAACAAGCACGCGTTGACCCAGGCCATGGCGGATCGCCTGGGCGTCAAATTCCTGGACATGTGCTACGAGGACCTGGGCATGGACTGGCAGTTCGACGCCTTTGACGGCGGCATTCACGTGAACCATCGCGGGGCGCGGAAGATCACCGCGCGGCTGCTGGACTGGATGCAACAGGAATTCGATCTCAGCTCCGAGCCCAACGCGAAGGTGGATACCGAGTGGGACCACCAGAGCGAGATCTGGGCCAGCGAGGTGGAATACCTGGACCTGGAGCTGGAGCACGAGCTGCTCGGCTTCCTCGACCGCGTTCAGAAGGGCGACTATACGCTGTTCACCACCGTTTCCGGCGGTATCGGCGAATATTGGAGCGACGAGGCCCAACAGAGGTTCCGGGAGGTCACGGGATCGACCCTCGACCTGCGGGACGCTGAAAACGCGGCCTACATCGGCGTGTCCAGCCATGGCGCGATCATCGAGGAAAGACGGGATTCAAAGGCATGCGCAATCGAGGGCACGCTCGCGGACGGCTTGCGCTACAAGGCCACCAGCAACAAAGCGTACGGAAAGAGAAGCGGCATGGTGGACATCTGGGGCACCGATTACGCGCCCGATGCACGGGGCATTCACTTTGTGGTGTACGACAACAACTTGCGCTGCGTCGTGGACGCCATCTGCTTCGACACGTCAACCGAGCAGCTGAAGGCTGTACAGGAGACGCGATACCAGTATGTCATGCGCCAAAAGCTGATCGAATACGTGCACAGGCGGATGTAAAATCGTATCTGTCCAGTCGCAGCGACGCAGGCGCCGCCGCACCAATGAACGGCGCCTGTAGCGGCGGCCCCTGGGCCGCCACAGAGGCTACAGATTCATCCGGGACAGACAGCTACGTTTATCCTTTGAACGCAAACCCAACGGAGGACAGGAAGATTGCCTGAAAAGAGGGACTTCAGAGATACGATTCAGGGTGTGGCATCCATCGCCATACTCTGGTTTGTCATGTTTGGCGATCCCACACGGCTGCCGACACAGTGGCTGTCAGCGATTCCCCGCGGCCCGCTGACCAGCGCGCCGGCGTTCCTGACCTGCATGGCCCTGCTGTATTTCATTGAGGGCACGAAGGCCGCGGAGTGGGGCAGGGAAAAGTCCCTTTCGCCGGTGAAAAAGGCGTTGGGGTACTATATTCCCTATTGGAAGGTCTGCGTGCCGCTGGTGCTGATCGGCGGTCTGTATTTCTGCGAAATCTCCGAATCCCCGATCTACTGCCCGATGTTCCGCAACCTGGGTTTCCTGAACGTCAGCCGCGCGGTGGCGGCACTCTCCAACAACATCCACGAGGGCACATGGCTGATCTCCTCGGTGGCGATTTGCGCCTTCTGCGCCGCGCTGTACTGCGTCATCCGGGACAAAAAAGGCATGGCGCCGGCGCTGCTGGTCCTTGTGGCGGGCATCGCGGCGCATGTAGCGCTGTATATGAAGGTGCTGCCGTTCATGTACAACGCCCGGGTATACAGGCCCGGCGCGGTGATCGGTTCAGTGGCCTATATGCTGGGTTTTGTGCTGTTTGGGCGGGGGAACCCCGCAAGCGCCCTTGAAAGAATAGGGCATAACCGCGCCTTTATGGCGCTGTCCCGGCCGTTCAGGACCATCGGCCGGAACTGGACGGTATTTTGGATGGCCCAGTTCTACTTTGCCATGTACTACTACCACGTCGCCGCGTCGGTGTACGCGGGGACGGGCAGCGCGGTGGCGAGCTACCTGATCTTCCTTCTCATGACCGCGCTGGCACTGCGCGGGCTGGAATGGGGCTATGGGCGGCTGGAGATCGCCGTGCGGCACAGCTGGCTGAGCGTACCCTCCATCCTGCTGACGCTGGCGGTGCCTTTCCTGCTGCGGCTGGTGCTGGAGGTTTCCATGGACTCCTATGCCCAGTTCGCCCACCTCGCGGCACAGCAGTGGCCGATTCGGGCGATGGTGAACGTGCTGGCCATATTCTGCCTGATCATGATATTCCGGGCGATCATGGGAAGCTGGCTCCCGGCGGGGCTGACGGTGACGGTGCTGCTTACGCTGCTGGGCATCGCCAATCACTTCACGATGAAGTACCACGGGGCGCTGCTGACGGCGGAGGACATTCAGAATCTCGGGACCGTCTCCGGCGTGATCGGGGCCTATGACCTGTCCGTCGACGCCATCACCGGTAAGATACTGCTGCTGGAGGCTGCCGCCGCAGCCTGCTGCGTGCTGGCCTGGCTGTGTGGAAGGCCCCTGCACAACCTCTATACCCGCGCCCAGAAGTGGTTCAACCGCCTGGTATGCCTGCTGGTGGCGGTGCTCAGCCTGTATTTCTGCTATTTTTCCGCGGTGCCGATCATCGCCCGGGAGGACAACATCTGGAGTTGGGGGAGCTTGTACGCGAAGATCGGCTACCTGTCCGGGACGGTGGAATCCACGCTGGCCAACCTGGAATTCTCCGTTTACAAGCCCAGGGACTATTCCGACGCGCGCATGGCGCAGATCGCCGGGGAGGCGGCGAAGCGCACCGCCCCGGCGACAGCCAGGCAGGATCAGCCCTATCCGGACATCGTGATGATCCTCAACGAGACCTGGTACGACCTTGACATGTACATCGACACGAATGCCGACGTCGACTACCTGAAGCACTACCGGGCGCTGGACAACGCCATCAAGGGCTACGCGACGGTACCGCTAACCGGCGGGGGCACCAATGGCACCGAGTATGAGATGCTCACCGGCAACTCCATGACCCTGATCAACGCCTACGCGCCCTTCAACCGGCTGAACTTTACCGACGCGGTTTCGCTGCCGGGCTACCTGAAGCAGTTCGGCTACAGCACCATCGCCGCCCATCCCCATGAATCCCAGAATTATCACCGGGGCCTGAGCTGGGAGCAGCTCGGCATCGACCAGAGCTACTTCATCCATGACTTCAAGGACCTGGAGTTCTACGCCGACCGGCATAACGATCACGAGATCACGGATACCTCTGCGCTGAAGAACGTCATTCGGTTCATGGACGACCTGCCCGCCGACAAGCCGAGGTTCGCCTTTCTGGTCACGATGCAGAACCACGGCGAGTGGCACTGGATCAAGCCGGACGACCTCCTGGTGCATACGCGTACGGGCGCGGCGGACCCCGCCATCACCCACGAGATCGACGAATACCTGTCCTGCCTGACCTACACGGACGCCATGATCGATTTCATGCAGCAGTATTACACCAGACTGTATGAAGAGACGGGGCGGCGCGTGGTCGTGTGCATGGTGGGCGATCATTCGCCAAGCTTCCTGCCGGAGCTGGAGGCCATCTGCAAGTGGACAGACAAGGCCGAGGCCGAGCGACGGGGCAAGATGACGCCCTACTTCATCTGGGCCAACTACCCGCTGGATGTGCAGGATGAAGCCGTCAAGATCGAAGGGGATATGGACCTGTGCGGCTTCATGCCCACGGCGCTGCGCGTCGCGGGGGTGCCGCTGTCCTACTATTACCGCTATATCCTCGACATGAACAGGGATGTGGCGGCCTACACCAACGTGGGCTCGGAGACGGCGGAGGCCACGAACCGCATCGCCTTCTATGACCGGGACGGTCAGCTGCACTACCTGGACGAGGACAGCCCCCTGTCCCGAAGGGTCAGCGATTATTTCTGCATGGAGTACAACCTCAACGGCGAGGGCACCCTGCGCCAGACGGCGCTGTTCGAGCCTGAGGGCGCATAAAGGTCAAAATGTAAGAGTGGAGGTTCAACGGATTGAATCGCAGATGGAGAGGCGCCTTGCATTGCCTGGTGGGCGTGGCGCTGGTGGTTGGCCTGGTGGTCTATGGTCTGAACCTGGACCGTAACAGCGACCAGCCGGTGACGCCGGTGAGGCTTTCCGTGGAATCCGGCTTCTATGACAGCCCTTTCTACCTGGAGATGTCCTGCGACCGGGGCGAAATCCGCTACACATTGGATTCCACCGAGCCGGACGAAAATTCGCTGCTGTACACCCAGCCTATATTGATCGAGGATGCCAGCGGCAATCCGAACGTCTACAGCATGATCGAGGACGTCTGTATCGAACTGCGGTCGGACATTCTGGCACTTTCGGGCCGGGAGCCCAAGTACGGCTTCAAGACGCCGGTGGAGCCCGTGGACAAGGCGACGGTTATACGCGCCGTGTGCATAGACGCCTTTGGCAACCGCAGCGACATCATCAACGCCGTCTACTTCGTGGGCTTCGATCAAAAAGAGGCCTACGACGGCATGAACATCATCTCCATCACCACGAATCCCAGCAACCTGTTCGATTTTGACAAGGGCATCTACGTCCTGGGCAAGACCTTTGCCGACAGCGTGGACGAAGCCGGAGGCGTGCCGCCGGCCCTTCCCAACCTGGGCAATTGGGCGGGCAATTACAAGAACAAGGGCAAGGAGTGGGAGCGGGAGGCCTATATCTGCTTCTTCGACGCCGACCGGAATCTGAAGTTGTCTGGGTATTACGGCATACGCATCCAGGGCGGCGCCAGCCGCTACATGCTGCCCAAGAGCCTGAACATCTACGCCCGGAAGCGCTACGGCGCCGAAACCATTCCCGCGCAGCCCCTCTTTGGCGAGGATTGGCAGCTGCACAGCGTGAACCTGAACGCGGGCGGCCAGGGCGTGGATACGAAGATTCACGATCCGCTGGTGAATACCCTGGCGGCGGAATGCGATTTCCTGACCCGGGAATACGAACCCTATGAGTTGTTCCTGGACGGGGAATTCTGGGGCGTATACTGGCTGACGCCCCGCTTCAAGAAGGACTACTTCGAAAGCAAATACGGCATCAGGGATGGCGACGTCATCGAAACCAAGGTCGACCACATCGAGGTGGGCACCGACGAGGACTACAGGCCCTACAAGGACATGCTGCGCCTGATCGCCGACAACGACATGAGCGACGAGGCCAATTACGCGAAGGTATGCGAGGTCGTGGACATCGAGAGCTGGATCGATTACTACGCGCTGGAGCTGTACATCGCCAACACCGACTGGCCCAACAACAACCGGTCCCTCTGGCGGGTGCGCAACGTGGAAGACAAGCCTGACGCGGACGGCAAATGGCGATGGGTGATGTTTGACGTCAACCTGTCCATGAATCCCGAGCGGGCGGAAGACAACTTCATCACCCGAACTACAAAGCGGGATCCCATATTCAGCAGCCTGGTGGACAACCTGACATTCAGAAACGCGCTCTATGCCCGGATGGCCGACTTTGCAAATGGCATCTTCAACCCGGAGCGTGTGAACGCATTCGTGGACGATTATGCCGCGCGCATGCGCCACGCCATGGGCAATGAATACAAGCGATTCATGCACGACAAGACGGAAGAGGATTTCATACGCAGCTGCGAAGACATAAAGACGTTCTTCCAGCTGAGACACGACAATATCCTGGAGGCGTTCGGTGGGAAATAAAAACAAAACCGTGCTGGCGGCGGACAAGTACCGGCATGAGCTGAAGTATATATGCAGCGACCTGGAATTGCGGATCGTGGAGCAGAAGCTCAAAGCCGTGATGCGGCCCGACGCCCATGCCGATGCAAACGGGGAATACCTGATACGCAGCGTCTACTTTGACGACTACCAGAGGAGCCGCTTCTTCGAGAACGAGGACGGCGTGGATCCCCGTGAGAAGTTCCGGATACGCGCCTACAACTGCTCCGACGCGCGCATAGCGCTGGAGAAAAAGATCAAAAGGAACGGCATGACGGGCAAGAGGAGCTGCCTGATCGACCGGGATACCTGTATGAAGATGCTGTCGGGACAGTCCATCGCGGACCACCTGGGACAGCACCCGCTGCTGGACGAATGGATTTTGCAGGCCGAAACCGCATGCCTGCGCCCGGTAATGCTGGGGGAATACGTCCGCAAGCCCTATGTATACCCCCTTGGCAACGTCAGGATTACGTTCGACCGGAATATCAGCGCGTGCCTGCGGCCCCGGGACATCTTCGAGCGGCAGGTGTCCAGGATCGCGGTGCTGCCCACCGGCTATCATGTGCTGGAGGTCAAGTACGACGATTTCCTGCCGGATGTCATCTACCAGCTGATCGACAGCGGACACATGCGGCAGACCACCTTTTCAAAATTCTACCTTGGCTGCAAGGCGATTGGGGGAAAGATCAATGAGCTTCCGTGACATCTTCAAGAAGGGCTTTTTGACATCGTACGCCAATACCGAGATCACGTTCCGGTACGCGGTGCTGGCGATGCTGGTGTGCCTGGTCATTTCGCTGGTGATCTGCGCGGTGTACTACTTCAAATCGAGGAAGTACTTCTTTTCCAAGGAGT
>CADBVG010000060.1 GCA_902798105.1 uncultured Eubacteriales bacterium | reverse complement strand
CAAAAGAAATCCGCAAGGATTTCCTCCTTCACTAGCCACTAATCACTGGCCACTAGCCACTCAAATTCTGATTTGTCGCGGAGCGACAAATCAGAATTTGTTCTACAGCACCCCATCCCCGATCCCATATCCCTCGGGCAGGGGTTCCTCCACCAGGAAGCGGAAATCGGGGTCGCGGAGGGTGGGCAGGAAGGCTGCGTAGGGGATGGCGGGGAATTCCATGCCCCAGCTGCTGGCGCCGAACCAGCCGCCCTCGTGGGCCCGCAGGTTCAGATCCCGGGCGAACTTGGTGGCGTTGCAGCAGTCGTGGATGGCCATGGGCCACTTCTCTTCCACGGCGCGGCGCATCAGCTTCAGCGTCAGCTCGTGGCTGGAGATGGGGGAGAGGTAGCCCAGCCGGTACATGTACATTGGCTCGCCCCAGTAGTTTTCCAGGTTGTTGGGGTTAAGGTGCAGCTCGGCGCTGTTCATGAAATCCACGCCCGTGGCCAGTATGGCCTCTTTTTTTTGCAGGAAGGTCTCGTATAATACGGGCGTCATGGGGGTCTCGATGCCCACCATCGGGATGTGCTTTTTTGCCTCGGCGATGGTGTCGATTACCCTGTCCGCGCAATTGCTGGCCCCCAGGTTGAAGCGCAGCTCGTCCAGCCCCGCCTCGCCCAGCGCCTTCAGGTTTTCCGGCGTGGCCAGCGTGCCGTTGGTGTACATGTGCTGGTAGATACCGGCCTCGCGGAAGCGGCGGATGATGCCGTAGTACTTTTCGATCTCCATGAAGGGTTCGAGGTAGACGTAGGCGATGCCGGTGGGCTTGTTGGAGGCGTTGAGCAGCAGGGGCAGGTCCTCCTTCCGGAAGCGGGTGCCGCCGATCTCCCAGTAGCCCTCGCCGATGGGCGGCTGGCAGTCCATCTCGCCATAGTCGTAGCAGAAGGGACAGGCCAGGTTGCAGCGGTTGGTCTTGCGCACGGCGCTCAGCCCCGTGCCCAGCAGGCACGAACGGCAACCCTTGGGGAAGCGGGCGTCGTCGCCCACATAGCAGGACCGCCCACCCAGGGATTGCAGCCCAGGAATTTCGGCTTTCAATTTGTCGATCCGTGCCGCCTCGGCGACCTCGATCTGGGAGAGGACTGCCAGCGCGATTTCCTGCTGCCGGGGCGGCAGGGGCTCGTCCTCCGGCAGTTCGGCGAAGAATTCAAACCAGGCCAGGGCATCGGATTTGGATATGCGCATGGGTGTGATTCTCCTTTGCTTGAAACAAGGGAGGGTTGCCCATTTCAATTCGTATTGAAATGGGCAACCCTCCCCTGCTGATTTGTTTCGTCAATCGCCGAAGCTGATGCCCAGCATCTTGGCTTCCTTGATGATGGAGGCCTCGGGATCGATCATCTTCAGCTTGCCGGCGACGTCCTTCAGCGGCACCTTGACGATCTCGCGGTTCTTGTAGCCTACCATGAAGCCGTATTCCTTTTGCAGGATCAGCTTGCCGGCCTCGGAGCCGAGGCGGCTGGCGAATACGCGGTCATAGGGGCAGGGCGCGCCGCCGCGCTGGGTGTGGCCGGGCACGGTCACGCGCACGTCGTAGCCGGTCTTCTTGGTCAGCTTCGCGGCGATCTCGTAGGAAACGGACGGATAGGGGCTCTCGGCCTGCTTCTTGGCCAGCTCCTTCTTGCTCAGCTTCGCGTCCTTCTTGGAAATGGCACCCTCGGCAACGGCCAGTATGGTGAAACTCGCGCCGCGGTCATGGCGCGCCTTGATCTTCTCGGCCACCTTGTCCAGGTCGTAGGGAATCTCCGGAATCAGTATGATATCCGCGCCGCCGGCCATGCCCGCGTTCAGCGGCAGCCAGCCCACCTTGTGGCCCATGATCTCCACGATGAAGATGCGGCCGTGGGAGGCGGCGGTGGTGTGGATCATGTCGATGCAGTCTGTGGCGATGTTCACCGCGCTCTGGAAGCCGAAGGTCATGTCCGTGCCCCACAGATCATTGTCGATGGTCTTGGGCAGGGTGACCACGTTCAGGCCTTCCTCGCTGAGCAGGTTCGCCGTCTTGTGGGTGCCGTTGCCGCCCAAGATCACCAGCACGTCCAGCTGGAGCTTGTAGTAGGTCTGCTTCATGGCGGCCACCTTGTCGATGCCGTCCTCCTCGATGACCTGAATCGTCTTGAAGGGGGTGCGGCTGGAGCCCAGGAAGGTGCCGCCCTTGGTGAGGATGCCGGAGAAATCGTCATAGGTCAGCAGGCGGAAGCGGCCATGGATCAGGCCCTGGTAACCGTTCAGGAAGCCGTAAAGCTCAATGTCCTCGCCGGAGTTGTACAGGGTTTTCGCGACGCCGCGCATGGCCGCGTTCAAGGCCTGGCAATCGCCGCCGGAGGTCAGCATACCGATGCGAATCATGGGGACACCTCTTTCTTGATTATTGATAGCCGGTTAAAATAAAAACAAGCCTTTAACATATTATACAGCGTTTTTCCGCGCTTGGCAAGGGGAAATTTGACGGAATTGCGGCTGCTTGTCTATTGCGTGCAATTGCGCAAACTTGCCCTTGACAATCGGCAGGCAGACTTGGTACAATAAACTGATTAATTGTCGTTCGACCTGGAGGTTTTTTGGATGTATGTGATCGTGGGCCTGGGCAATCCGGGCAGGAAGTACCAGCACACCCGCCACAACGTGGGTTTCGACGTGACCGAGGTGCTGTCGCAGAAGTACGACATACCGATGCAGCGCTTGCGCTGCAAGGCTGTGGTGGGCGAGGGTACGATCCGCGGAGAGCGGGTGGCCCTGTGCCAGCCCCAGACCTTCATGAACCTGTCCGGCGAGAGTGTGGTGCAACTGGTGAACTGGTACAAGCCCGAGCACGACCAGCTGATCGTCTGCTACGACGATGTGGACCTGCCCGAGGGTAAGCTGCGCTTCCGGCCCAAGGGGTCGGCGGGCACCCACAACGGCATGCGCAACATCATCTACCTGCTGGGCTGGGACGACTTCCCCCGGGTGCGGGTGGGCATCGGCCGTCCCCCGGAGGACTGGGACATGAAGGACTGGGTACTGTCAGGGTACCAGACGAAGGAGCTGCGCCAAACCATGTTCGACGCCTACATGGGCGCGGCGGACGTGGTGGCCGAACTGATCGGAAATGGTGTTGACGCCGCAAGGCAGCTGGTGGGGAAGTTGAATGGGTGATTGCTGTAGCGGCCCAGAGGCCGCCGATGCAGGGACGATTGTTCTATCCCAGATACCGACATGTAGCGGCTTTGCTCAGGATGACAGGGAAGCGGTCATGTCATCCCGAGCGGAGCGCAGCGAAGTCGAAGGATCCCATTCGCAACTGATTTGGAATTATAGTCAGGAGAGCTATGCAGGACACGAACTGGAAGCTGAATTGTCTGTTTGAGCCGATGGAGGGGCTGGCCGCCTTCGGCGAGCTGACCCGCGCGCTGGAAAAGCCGGGGGTCTGCTCGGTCTACGGCCCGGACGATTCCCAGCGGGCCCACGTGCTAGCCGCGGCGGCGCTGAAGCTGGACCGGCCGCTGCTGGTAATCGAGCCCAACGACGTGGCCGCCGCCCGCATGGCCGAGGACCTGAACGTGCTGCTCTCCGGCGCGGCGCGGCTGCTGCCCCCCAGGGACATCACCTTCCTGAAGACCGCCGCCTCCAGCCGCGACCTGTCCATGCGCCGCATCGAGGCCCTGGGCGACTGCCTCAGCGGCAGTGTGAAGGCGCTGGTGACCTCGGCGGACGCCATGTTGTTCCGCCTGGCCCCGGCGGGGGAATTCGACAGGCGCATCATCGACATCTCCGAGGGAGCCCAAATCGAGCCTATCGAGCTGATGGAGAAGCTGACCATGGCCGGTTACGAGCGGGTGCAGCTGGTGGAGGCCCGGGGCCAATGCGCCCTGCGCGGCGGCATACTGGACGTGTACCCGGTGGGTGGTCCCGGCGCGCTGCGGGTGGAGTTCTTCGACGACGAGGTGGACTCGATCCGCACCTTCGACGTGATGACCCAGCGATCCATCTCCCGCAGGCCCGCGGTGCGGCTGTACCCGGCCCAGGAGATCCCGCTGGACGCCGACGCACGGCAACGGGCCTCCGAGTCGCTCCAGGCGATGCTGGAGACCTTCGACGACGGTGCGGGCCGGGACCGGCAGGCGTCCATCGAGAAGGAATTCGACCTGATCCCCTTCGAGGAGTTCCTTCGGATGTCCGCCGAGGCGGAGGCCGAGGACGACGACACCCCCCGCAAAAAGGGCAGGCGGGGCGTGGTGGCCCTGCCAAAGAAGGTCACGCTGGGCTCGGCCCTGAAGCGCAACTTCGGCGGTGTGCTGGAGGCGTTGAAGAGCGGCCTGGCACCTGACGGCGGCGATTCGCTTATGCCGGTACTGCTGGAGTACCGGGACACCCCGGCCGACTACCTGGACGACCCCGTCGTGGTGTTCGACCAGCCCGAGCGCTTGCGGGAGCGCTGCGAGAACCGCTTTTTGGAGTTCAGGGAGCGCTATCTCGCTGCCCTGGAGCGCCAGGAGGCATTGCCCTGCCAGGCGGAGATACTCATCACCTATGATGAACTGCTGGCGCGGTTGTCGGGAAACAGCATCCTGCTGACCAACCTGTTCATGCGCACCGAGCCGGACTTTGTGCCCACGGCCCTGGTGAAAATCGAGTGCCGCAACGCTGCGGCCTACCAGGGCAATGTGAAGGAGCTGGCCCGGGACCTGGAGCTCTGGAAGGCGGAGGGCTGGCGGGTGGCACTGTTGGCCGGCGGCACGGCCAGGGGCGAGCGCCTCGAGGGCGCACTGAATACCCAGGGCAGTCCCGCGCCCTTCGTCACCGAGCTGCCCCAGACGCTGACGCCGGGCGAGCCGCTGATCTTTCCCACCACAATCAACCGGGGCTTCATCTACCCGGAGATCCGGTTCGCGGTGGTGGCGGAGTCGGACATCTACGGCATCAACCGCCAGCGCGCCCGGGCCCGGGCCGCCAGCGGCGAGAAGATTGCCGCCTTCACCGATTTGAAGGTGGGGGACTACGTCGTCCACGAGAACCACGGCATCGGCCAGTACATGGGCATGGTGCGCCTGGCCAGCGACGGCACCTACCGGGATTTCCTGCACATCCGTTACCAGGGCAGCGACAAGCTGTACGTTCCCACTGACCAGCTGGACCGGGTGCAGAAGTACATCGGCAGCGAGGGCGAGGCCCCGAAGCTGAACCGGCTGTCCGGCGGCGAATGGCAGCGGCAAAAGAGCAAGGTGCGCCAGTCCATCCGGGAGATCGCCGGCGACCTGCTGAAGCTGTACGCCCAGCGCGAAGCCATCCCCGGCTATGCCTTTGACCCGGACACCCCCTGGCAGCGGGAGTTCGAGGACAGCTTCCCCTTCGAGGAGACCCCGGACCAGCTGGCCGCCATCGACGACATCAAGCATGACATGGAGCAGCCGAAGATCATGGACCGGCTGCTGTGCGGCGACGTGGGCTACGGCAAGACCGAGGTGGCGCTGCGGGCCATATTCAAGTGCGTGATGAGCGGCAAGCAGGCCGCCATGCTGGCCCCCACCACCATACTGGTGCAGCAGCACTACGCCACGATGCTCAATCGCTTCGCGGGCTTTCCCATCCGGGTGGAGACCATCAGCCGCTTCAAGACGGCGGCGGAGCAGAAACAGATCATTCAAAAGCTGAAAAACGGCGAGCTGGACGTGGTGGTGGGCACCCACCGCCTGCTGGCCAAGGACGTGCAGTTCAAGGACCTGGGTCTTTTGGTGGTGGACGAGGAGCAGCGCTTCGGCGTCACGCACAAGGAGGCCATCAAGCAGATGAAACGCTCGGTGGACGTGCTGACGCTGACGGCCACGCCCATCCCCCGAACGCTGCACATGAGCATGGTGGGCATACGGGACATGTCCCTGCTGCAATCCCCGCCGGAGGAGCGCTACCCGGTGCAGACCTATGTGGTGGAGTATTCCGACGGCCTGGTGCGCGACGCTATACTGCGGGAGCTGGGGCGCGGCGGCCAGGTGTACGTGCTGCACAACCGGGTGCAGACCATCGAGATCATGTTTTCCCGGCTCAAGAAGCTGGTGCCCGAGGCCCGCATCGCCATCGGCCACGGACAGATGCGCGAGCACGCCCTGGAGGACGTGATGCTGGACTTCTACGACGGCAAATTTGACGTGCTGCTGTGTACCACCATCATCGAGGCCGGGCTCGACGTGCCCCGGGCCAACACACTGATTGTCTGCGACGCCGACCGCTTCGGCCTCTCCCAGCTGTACCAGCTGCGAGGGCGCGTGGGCCGCAGCAACCGGCTGGCCTACGCCTACCTGACGGTGAACCCCAGCAAGGTGCTTACCGAGGCGGCGGACAAGCGCCTGGCCGCCATTCGGGAGTTCACCGAGTTCGGCTCCGGTTTCCGCGTGGCCATGCGGGATTTGGAGATTCGCGGGGCGGGTAACCTGCTGGGCAGCGAGCAGAGCGGTTTTATGGCCTCGGTGGGTTATGATTTGTACGTGAAGATGATCGAGGAGAGCGTGCGGGAGCTTCGCGGCGACGTGAACCTGGAGGACATCGAGACCCGCATGGACCTGAAGATCGACGCCTACCTTCCCCAGGAGTACATTCCCAACGACCTGCTGCGCGTGGAGATGTACAAAAAGATCGCATCCATTCGGGACCGGGACAGCCGCAACGATCTGATCGACGAGCTGATTGACCGCTTCGGCGATCCCAACCGCCCGGTGATGAACCTGATCGAGACCGCCCACCTGAAGGCACTGTGCGCCCGCATCGGCATCGATTACGTGACCCTGCGGGGCGACGAGCTGATGATGCGCTTCTCCATGGCCGCCGACATCGACGGCATCCGGGTCCTCACCGCCCTGAAGGGCTTCCCCCAATACCTGCGCGTCAAGCCCATCAACCCCATGGAGGTCTATTACTACGAGCGCGGCAAGGACGCGGAAGCCATGCTCCGCGGGTGCGTGAAGGTGATGGAAGGGGTCGTGGAGCGGTTTGAGGCGGCGGGGGACGAGGGGCAGTAAGGAACAGGAATAGCGGCTGGCGCATCCAAAAGCCTTCCCCAGCGACCGGAGGGAGCAGTTCGGGGGTGTGCGAAGCCATGCCCTTGGGCGGAAGGCGGCATTTGCGAGGCAGATGACGGAAGAGGTCGTTTCTCCGTCCCGAACGAAAGGAATCCATCATGCAAACCATCGCTGAAATCATGGAGAAGATGATCTCCTTTTCCAAAGGGAACATCCACGACATTGACCACTTCGTGCGCGTGTGGAACTACGCCCGCACCATCGGTGCGCTGGAGGGGCTGGACGCCGACACCCAATATATCCTGGAGGTTGCGGCCATCGTTCACGACATCGCCTGCCCGCTGTGCCGGGAAAAGTATGGCAACACAAATGGCAAGCGCCAGGAGGAAGAGGGCGCGCCGATGGCGGCGGAATTCCTGAAGGACAGCGGCATGAGCGCGGAACAGATCGAGCGGGTGGGCTACCTCGTCGGCCACCACCACACTTTCGCCGATATTGACGGCGTCGACTACCAGATCCTCGTCGAGGCCGACTACATCGCCAACGCCACCGAGAACGGGTACTCGTTGAACAACGTGCGCAACTTTGCGGGGAAGGTGTTCAAGACTGGCGCGGGCAGGCGGCTGTTGAAGTCGATATTTGGGGTTTGAAGCGATTTGGCGTATGGCCTTCCCCTTTGGGGAAGGTGGCGCGCAACGCCGGATGAGGTCCCCTCGCCTTGCGCCTCGCGCCTCTGCTACGACAGACGTTATCCCGGTGACGAGGACCTCATCCGTCTTTGACGAAACAATGCAAGCATTTTTCGTCAAATCCACCTTCCCCATAGGGGAAGGCTTGACGGGTTGCGCGATGCACAGTAGTCTCTGTATCGGTAGCCTCCAGATCGCCATGGAATGTCCACAACAGGCAAAACCACACAGAGGAGGGACCCAACATGCCCAATGGCTTTTTGCCGGTGAACGCGAAGGAGGCGCGCCAGCGCGGCTGGGACGCGCCGGACTTCGTGTACGTCACCGGCGACGCCTATGTGGATCACCCCTCCTTCGGGCTGGCCATCATCAGCCGGGTGCTGGAAAAGGCCGGCTACCGGGTGGCGATGCTGCCCCAGCCCGACTGGCACAGCTGCGAACCGTTTAAGGAGTACGGCCGCCCCAGGATCGGCTTCCTGGTCACGGCGGGGGTTATTGATTCGATGGTGAACCACTACACCGCCGCGAAGAAGAAGCGCAGCGAGGACGCCTATTCCCCCGGCGGGAAGGCGGGCCGCCGCCCGGACCGGGCCACCATCGTCTACTGCAACCGCATCCGGGAGGCTTTTGGGGATGTGCCCATCGCCATCGGCGGGGTGGAGGCGTCGCTTCGGCGCTTCGCCCACTACGACTACTGGGACGACCGGGTGCGCAACTCGATCCTGGTGGACAGCGGCGCGGACGTGCTGATGTTCGGCATGGGCGAGCGCAGCGTGCTTAGGGTGGCCGAGTGGATGGCCTCGGGCCGGGACTTTGCCGAAATGCGCGTCCCCGGCACCTGCGTCATGGCGGGGGAAGTGCCCGATGGCTTTATCGAAATCCCCTCATGGGAAACCGTGGCGAAGGACAAACGGGCCTACGCCGAGGCATTTAAGGTGCAGTACGACCAGCAGGACCCGGTGCGGGGCAGGCCCATCGCCCAAAAGCACGGGAAGAAGTGGGTGATTCAAAACCCGCCGGACATGCCCCTGTCGCAAAAGGAGCTGGACGCAGTCTATGCGCTGCCCTACATGCGAACGTACCATCCAATGTACGGAAAAGACGGCGGCATCCCGGCCATCGAGGAGGTCAGGTTCTCCATCGCCTCGGTGCGGGGTTGCTTCGGCGCGTGCAGCTTCTGCGCGTTGACCTTCCACCAGGGGCGCATTGTCACCGCCCGCAGCAAGGCGTCCATCGTCGAGGAGGGCCGCCTGCTCACAAAGCAGCCCGGTTTCAAGGGCTACATACACGACGTGGGCGGCCCCACGGCCAACTTCCGCCGTCTCGCCTGTGACAAGCAATTGAAGGTGGGGGCCTGTGCCCACCGCCAGTGCCTGTTCCCGAAGCCCTGCCCGAACCTGGTGGCCGACCACAGGGAGTACATCGACATCCTCAAGACCCTGCGGGAGCTGCCCGGGGTGAAGAAGGTGTTCGTGCGCTCGGGCATCCGCTACGACTACGTGATGGCGGACAATAAGGGGCGCTTTTTGACGGAGCTGGCGAAGCACCACATCTCCGGCCAGCTGAAGGTGGCCCCGGAGCACGTCAGCCCCCGGGTGCTGCACTACCTGGGCAAGCCGGACGTGGAGGTATACGACGCCTTTGTGCGCAAGTACAAACAGATCAACGAGAACCTGGGGCTCAAGCAATACCTGGTGCCCTACTTCATGTCCAGCCATCCCGGCTGCACATTGGACGACGCCATAATGCTGGCCCAGTACATGAAGCGTACCGGCCAGCACCCGGACCAGGTGCAGGACTTCTACCCGACCCCCGGCACGCTGTCCACGGCCATGTTCTTTACCGGCCTGGACCCGAGGGACATGACCCCGGTCTACGTGCCCCGGGACCCGAGGGAGAAGGCCATGCAGCGGGCGCTGATGCACTATTTCAAGCCCTACAATCGGGAATTGGTGCTCGCAGCGCTGAAAAAGGCCGGCCGGGAGGACCTGATCGGCTGGGGCCCGGAGTGCTTGATAACACCCTACGAGAGAAAACCAAAGGGCGATAAAAAGCCAGTGCCGAAGGGGTGGGGCAGGGAACAGCCCCCAAGGCCGAAGAAGCACAACCATACCGCGAACAGGAGGAAACCACGATGAAAAAGGGCGATATCAGGCGCGTGCAGATACTGGACACCGCCGAGAAGCTGTTCTACGAGCAGGGCTACGATCGCACCTCAGTGCAGGATATACTCAACGCCCTTCAGATGTCCAAGGGCGGCTTTTACCACTACTTTGACGCCAAGGACAGCGTGCTCAAGGCGGTCAGCGAGCGCCGGGCCCAGAGCCGCTTTGACCAGTTGAACGCCGCCATTTACGGCTCACGCCGCAGTCCCGTGGAGAAGCTGAACATGATTCTGGCCATGGCGAACCTGTTCGAGGCGGAGGAAGCGCCCTTTGCCGCGCTGATGCTGAAGCTGTGCTATCGGGACAAGGACGCCTCGATGAACGCCCACCGGCGTCGCATACTGGTGGACCGGCTGCTGCCCACGCTGAACGATGTGATCGCCGAGGGCGTGGCCGATGGCAGCTTCCATACCCGCCACCCGATGGAGGTCGGTCGCCTGCTGCTGCTGATGGCCTGCGATGTGGATGACGAGGCCTGTGGGATGCTGGCCGACAACCCGGACAACCCGGACGTGATGCTGCCCATGCTGGAGCTTTTGAACACCTGGCGGGAGAGCGTCGAAAAGCTGGCGGGCGCGCCCTACGGCACCGTCGTGTTGTTCGAAGCGGGCCGGCTGATCGACGCCTGGCAGGCGGCGGCCGCCATACTGGACAAGGAGGAAAAGCCCGAATGAGAAAGCTGTTTGTGATGCTGCTGGCGGCAGCGCTGATGACGCTGCCCGGGATGGCCGAGGAAAAACCGGCCGGAACCCCTGTGGAACCGACGCCCGTCGTAACCGAAGCGCCCGCCGAGCCCGTGCCTACCTGGGACGATACCATCCAGCAGGCCGCCGGTGATCCGCTGCCCGGGGCGGGCCAGCAGGCCGGGGACGCCGACGAAACCCTGCCGCCGGTGCCAAGCGTGGTGATGCAGCTGGTGGAGTCCGAGAAGCCGCTGTCCGGCGTCAAAATCGGCATCGACCCGGGCCACCAGGCCAGGGGCAACAACGAAAAGGAGACCATTGCGCCGGGCAGCAAGAAGACCAAGCCCAAGGTGTCCTCAGGTACCGCCGGCGTGAAGACCCGCATTCCCGAGTACAAGACCACGCTGGAGATCTCGCTGAAGCTGAGGGACGCCCTGGTGGAGCAGGGGGCCGAGGTTTACATGACCCGTGAGACCCACGACGTGAACATATCCAACCAGGAGCGGGCGAAGATGATGAACGCCCTGGGGGTGGACCTGGTGCTGCGCATTCACTGCGACGGCGCGGAGAACCGCTCCAAGCACGGCATCGCCCTGTATTGCAGCAAGTCCAACAGCATCGCCGCCGAGAGCTACCGCGCCTGCGAGGCCATACTGCCCGCTGTGTGCGCGGTGACCGGTGCGAAGAACAACGGCATCATTTCCAACGACAACTATACCGGCCAGAACTGGTCCACGGTGCCCTGCCTGATGGTGGAATGCGGTTTCGCCAGCAACCCCGAGGAGGACGTGCTGTTGAACACCGAGGACTACCAGTGGAAGCTGGCCGAGGGTCTCACCCAGGGCATTATTGATTACATTGCGGCGAGGGACGGGCGTTCCAATTAGGAAATACCGCACAAACGGGCGGCATGTCTGGCGGTGCCATTTCCTCCTTGACTTGCCGCCAGCAAGCCTGCGAAATTTGCAGGCGCGCATGACGGAAAATTCACTCGCCAGCCAACCACCCTTATTATGCGGTATTTCCTTAGGAATTAGGAATGGAGAATGTGTGTGCACTTCCCATTTCGATATGTTATTTTTTCACTATCCGAGGCATTTAACTCGGTGTTTCATTGACTTTTCACACCCGAACGGGTATAATGATTCGGTAAGCCGCTCGAAACCGGCTTAAAATGTATGTTCGGAAGGTTTTTGAACCTCCGGCTGCTGCCAAGTTTCGGCGAGATTTTTGTATAGGAGGTGCAACGCGTGTACGCAGTCATTAAGACCGGTGGCAAGCAGTACCGTGTTCAGCAGGGCGACGTTATCTTCGTAGAGAAGCTCAACGCTCAGGCGGATGAAGCGGTTACTTTCGATGAGGTTCTGCTCGTCGGTGACGCAGACCAGTCCAAGGTCGGCACGCCCGTGGTTGAGGGCGCGAAGGTTCAGGGCAAGGTGCTGGCTCAGGTAAAGGGCAAGAAGATCGTCGTCTATAAGTACAAGGCCAAGAAGAACGAGCGCAAAAAGCAGGGCCATCGTCAGCCCTACACCAAGGTTGAAATCACGGCCATCGTCGGCTGATGAAGCGCCTTGGAAACGCCGTCACCTTTTTCAGGAGGGCTGACGGCACCCTGACGGGGTATCGGGCACAAGGCCATACGGGCTATGCCGAGGCCGGCCGGGACATCGTCTGCGCCGCCGTGTCGGCGCTGACCCAGAGCACGCTCAACGGCTTGAAAAACGTGTTGAACGCGCCGGTGATGTTCGATATTGACGATCAGGGAGCGACTTTGGAAGCAGAATTGACGCCCGAAGCCACCGGGGAACAGGTGAAGCAGGCACAGCTGTTGCTTGTCACCCTGCTGGAAGGGCTTCAGGCCATCGAGAGGAGTTATCCTCGAAACGTTCGCATATTCTTCGAAGAACGGAGGTAAAGCATATGTTCATGATGAATCTTCAGCTCTTCGCTCACAAGAAGGGAATGGGCTCCTCCCGCAACGGCCGCGACAGCCATGCGCAGCGCCTCGGCGTGAAGCGCGCGGATGGTCAGTTCGTGCTCGCGGGCAACATTCTCGTTCGTCAGCGCGGAACGAAATTCCATCCCGGCAAGAACGTGGGCATCGGCGACGACGATACCCTGTACGCGAAGCTGGATGGCGTCGTAAAGTTCGAACGTCTGGGCAAGGACCGCAAGCAGGTCAGCATCTATCCCAAGACCGAAGTTGCGGCGGAATAATCCGATATGGATTCATAGGGCGCGTCAAAGAGATCTTTGACGCGCCTTTACAATTTATTCGACGTTGTTGTAGCGGCGCCCGCGCCGCCATCATTTGCAAAAGGAATGATATACAAATGCTGATCGGAAATGAGCCGCTGGACCTGCGCCTGACGCTGGTGGACAGCGCCCAGTGCTTCCACTGGGTGGAGCGGGACGGACGCTTTGGAGCGGTGGTGGATGGCGTGCCCGTCTGGCTGTGGCAGGACGGCGCGGGCCTGCACGCCGAAGGGGATTGCGCGCCCGGGGCTTTGAGGCAGTACCTCGACCTGGACCGGGACTACGCCGCCATCGCCGCCGAATATGCCTACATCCCTGCGGCCCGGGAGGCCTTCAGGCTGTTTCCCGGCCTGAGGGTGTTGAACCAGCCGACCTGGGAGGCACTGATCGCCTTTATACTCTCCGCCAACAACAATGTCACCCGGATTCGCGCTCTGGTGCGGGCGCTGCAGGAGTATTGCGGTGAGCGATTTGAAGGCGGCTTGTACGCCTTCCCCACGCCCCAACGGCTGGCTGACTGCGGCGAGGACGAGCTGCGGGCGCTGAAGGTGGGTTACCGCGCGCCGTTCCTGATCGACACCGCCCGGCGTGTGCGGGACGGCTTTGCGCTGGAGGCGCTGCGGGATATGCCCTACGCTGAGGCCCATAAGCGGTTGACCACCCTGCCCGGCGTTGGGAATAAGGTCGCCGACTGCGTGCTGCTGTTCGGCTGCGGTCACACCGAAGCCTTCCCGGTGGACGTGTGGGTGGCGCGACTGTTGGCGGATTGGTTCGGCATGATTGGGAGGAGCCGTCCCGCCATGGCCAGGGAGGCCCGCACCCGACTGGGGATGCATGCGGGGCTGATGCAGCAGTTCCTGTTCCACGCCGCCCGGGTGGGGGCGATGACCCTTGATGATAAAATGCGTTGAATATAATTATGCTATTTATCGACGAGAAAAAGACGGAATCTTGCGCTATGGACTTGCAATCCATGGCGATGCTGTCTATAATGGAAGGGTACACGCGGCGCGCCTGTGCGCCAGGGCAAAGGGCGTAGACGCAGCGCCAAATTACTGGAATTGAAAGGGTGGTTGGGTTTGGAACAGACGATGGAAAATGAGGCCTCCGTCAAAAATGGCGTAGCCAGAATGATACTCTCGGTGATCGTCATCGCCATTGAGGTCATCTTTATCATACTGTTGCTTACGAAGCTGAGCCGACATGCGGCATGGATCGAGATTGTGTTGCGGGTTGCAGCCTTGTTACTGGTGCTGTACCTGTACAACAAGCCGGGGACCGGCAGCATTAAGATGCCCTGGATCATACTGATTCTCATGGCGCCGATCCTTGGTACGGGCCTTTACCTGATCGTGGGCCTGAACGGCGGCACCAAGACCATGCGAAAGCGCTATAGGAACATAGACGCGGAGCTGATGCCCCTGCTGAAAGCGGGGGAGGCGGGCCAGGCAGCCGAGGCTGCGGGGAAGGCCCTGTCCGCCAAGAGCGAACGCTGGGCGACAGTGTCCAATTACCTGTCGCGCCACACAGGGTATCCACTTTACGACAACACGGACATCGTGTACTATGACGACGCCACCACGGGCCTCGAGGCCCAGAAGGCGGACCTGCGCAAGGCGGAGCGCTTTATCTTCATGGAGTACCACGCCATCGAGGACAAGGAATCCTGGCATGGCCTTCAGGAGATCCTGGAGGAGCGCGTGCGCGCGGGCGTCGAGGTGCGGGTGTTCTATGACGACATGGGCTCCATTGGCTTCATCAACACGGATTTCATACAGCGCCTGGAGAAGGTCGGCATCAAGTGCCGGGTGTTCAATCCCTTTAAGCCGGGCTTGAACGTGTTCCTGAACAACCGCGATCACAGGAAGATCACCGTCATCGATGGCAAGGTCGGCTTTACCGGCGGCTACAACATCGCCAACGAGTACTTCAACCTGACCCACCCCTTCGGCATGTGGAAGGACACCGGCGTCCGGCTGGAGGGCGACGCGGTGCGCAGCCTGACGGTCACGTTCCTGGAGAACTGGAACGCCGCGGATTTCGGCGGCAACCGCTACGACCTGGATTTTGGCAAGTACCTGCCCAGGATTCCCTACACCGCCCGTGAGCGCGCCTTTGTGCAGCCCTACGCCGACAGCCCCCTGGACGGGGAGCATGTGGGCGAGGAGGTATATATCAGCCTCGTCAACAAGGCCAATCGCTATTGCTGGTTTATCACGCCCTATCTGATTCTCACCGACGAGATGATACACGCCCTCGGGCTGGCCGCGAAACGCGGCGTGGATGTCCGGGTGATCACCCCCGGCATCCCCGACAAGAAGCTGGTGTACGATGTCACGCGCTCCTACTACCACAGCCTGACGCTGAATGGCGTGCGGGTGTACGAGTGGACCCCCGGCTTCTGCCACTGCAAGATGTGCGTGGCGGACGACGAGGCGGCGGTCTGCGGCACCATCAATATGGACTACCGCAGCCTCTATCACCACTTCGAGAACGCCTGCCTGTACATCGATTGCCAGGCGGTGCTGGACACCCGGGCGGACTTCGAGCGCACGTTCCACGAGTGCAACGAAGTGACGGAGAAATACAATACGGGTCGGGACAGGTTCATGAAGATCAAGCAGCTCCTGCTGAGATTGTTCGCGCCGCTGCTGTAGTGCCAAACCCATACAGCCAGGAGGCTGCCTCAAAATGAATATGGCCGTACAGACGGCTGTAGGGGCGCCGATGCGGCGCCTGCCCGGGTACGGCGGGACCGCTTCCAGCGGCGCATCGGCGCCCCTACGACTGCATATCCTCTGTATGAATATGCGTTTTGAGGCAGCTCCCTTTTGTCAGTTGCGCCTTCGCCGCTTTCCGTACATTTCCCGCTGGGCGCATTCCTTGTCGGCGACGCAGATCAGCCAGGCCTCTTTGGAGCGGGGGAGGGGCGCGCCGGGTATGGGCCACATGTGGCTCAATATGATGTTGCGCTCCTTGGCGTTGAGGTCGAACAGCTTTTCCGCGTTGGCGACGGCCAGCTTTGGATGGACCAGCGAATGCCTGTAATCCGAATAGGGCATGGTCTCGGTGTCGTACAGGTAGTAGTCGTGCAGCATGGCGCCCCGGACGAGGGCGCGGATATCGATATCCCAGTGCCACTTCTTGGCCAGGGCGTAGGCGGTGGTGGCGACGTTGACGCAGTGGGCATAGGTGGTTGAACCCTTGTGCTGCGGAATTTCCTTGAGCTTTTGTATGGCCGGGTTTTCGATCATCTCCGACAGGCAATTTTTGAACACCTGATCATCCTCCGGGGTATAGACGCGCATATCGACGATCCTCCATGGGTTGGTGGGGTTGTATACACCCAGTATTGTATCAGGATTGGACGAACGTGTCCACTGTTTATATTTGACTGGTGAAATCATGTTCTTTTAACTATGATTTTAATGTGCCTTTCCTGAACATTTGATTGCAAGACGCCTGTCGGGATGGTATAATTGCGCAGGTTGTCCCCCGGGACATCGGAAAAGCGGCGTTTAACTGCATGGAGGCACTATGAATCAACCCTATAACGAACAGGACATGCTCTTCTCTTCCATATTCAGCGACGGCACCGGGCTGTTCAGGGAACCGGCGGAACCCGAGCCGGGGGACTACGTAGCCATTCGCCTGCGCATCCAGAGGGGGGCGGAGGCCAACATCACGTTGCTCAGGGGCTTCCCCACGGTCATGGCGCACATGTCGAAGTACAACAGCGATGACGCCTTTGACTGGTATGAGGCCAAGATCTATTGCCGGGAGGAGCCGGTATTCTATTCCTTCCTGATTGAATGGGAGGGACGGTATATCCATTACAACCGACTGGGGCCCCACTGGGTGGATTCCGTGCCGTCGGCGGACCCGACCGGCGCCTTTCAGGTGATTCCCGGGTTCCACGTACCCGAATGGGCCAAGGGCGCGATACAGTACCAGATCCTGCCGGATCGATTCAAACAGGGCAATCCCGACAACGATGTCCGGGACCGGGAATACTGGTACGCCCGGAACTACATACATCACGCCCGCTCCTGGGACGCCATGCCGGAAACGGACGATTACCGCTGCCACTTCGGCGGCGACCTGCTGGGCGTAATGGAGAAGCTGGATTACCTGCAATCCCTGGGCGTAGAGGTCATATACTTCAATCCCATATTTGTCTCGCCATCGCCCCATAAATACGACACCCAGGATTACGACTATATCGATCCCCACCTGACCGTCATCGCCGAGGACGAGGGCGACGTGCTGGCGCCCGGAGATACCAACAACGCCCGGGCGACGCTCTACAGGAATCGCACGACCAACCTGCAGAACCTGGAGGGCAGCAACGCCTGGTTTGCCGGCTTCTGCCAGGAGGTCCACCGCCGGGGCATGAAGGTGATACTGGACGGTGTGTTCAACCACTGCGGCTCCTTTTCGCGCTGGATGAACCGCGAAGGCATCTATGGCGAATCGGAAGGGGCCTACAAGGACGTCAAAAGTCCGTACCGTAGCTATTTTGACTTCCGGGACGCCAAGGATTACCACTGCTGGTGGGACATCGAAACGCTGCCCAAGCTGTATTATGAGCGCTCCAACCGGCTTTGCGACGAGATCTTCCGCATTGCCGAAAAGTGGGTCTCCCCGCCCTACAGCGTGGACGGCTGGCGGCTGGACGTGGCCGCCGACCTGGGACAGACGCCCGCCTTCAATCACCTGTTCTGGAAGGAGTTCCGCCGCCGGGTGAAGGCGGTGAATCCCGATGTGCTGATCATCGCGGAGCACTACGGCAATCCCGCGCCCTGGCTGGGCGGTGACGAGTGGGACACCGTGATGAACTACGACGCCTTCATGGACCCGCTGTCGTTCTTCCTGACCGGCATGGAAAAGCACTCGGATTACCGCCGGGACGACCTGTACCAGAACGGCATGGCCTTCTTCGGCTCCATCTTCGATGCCATGTCCCACATGCCCACGCCCTCGGTATACAGCGCCATGGATGAGCTGGACAACCACGATCACAGCCGCTTCATGACCCGCACCAACGGACGAATCGGACGGCTGCATACCGTCGGCGCGGATGCGGCGAACGAAGACATCCACCCCGAGGTGTTCCGGGAGGCGGTGATGATCCAGATGACGTGGCCTGGCGCGCCGACCCTCTATTACGGCGACGAGGCAGGCCTGACCGGCTGGACGGACCCCGACAACCGGCGAACCTACCCCTGGGGCCACGAGGATACCGCGCTGATCGAATTCTACCAGTCACTGGCAAGGCTCAGGGAAGCGCTGCCCGTGCTGAAGCAGGGCAGTGTCAAGCCCCTATGCGCAGGCTACGGTTATATCGCCTATGCACGCTTTGACGCCAACGCCGCCGTGATCGTAACCTGCAACAACACAGAACGCCCCATGACACTCGACCTGCCCCTCAGAGACCTTGGCATACCCGACGCAACCCCCATGATTATCCGCATGACCAGCAACGAAGAAGGCTATGACACGACCGACATTCCTGCGGGTTCGGTTTCCGAGGGGATACTCCGCCTGACCGCGCCCGCCCACAGTGCAATGATACTGACACCGGCAGAGATGTGACGCGCGAAGGGAAGGGGTATATCCATGGCAGAAAACACGAACCACAGCGCCGTATTTACAGACTTTGACAGCTTCCTGTTTCACCAGGGTACGAACTACGAGATCTACCGCAAGCTGGGCGCGCATCCAGAAATCGAGGACGGCGTACAGGGCACCCGGTTCAACCTCTGGGCGCCCAACGCACAGTACGTCTCCGTCATCACGGCAAAGACCGGCTGGGAAAATGAAAAATGGATGAGCCGCAGCATGTGGGACGGCGGCGTATGGGAGTGTTTTCTGCCCGACGTGGGTCCCGGCGACGCCTACCGCTATGTGGTCACCGGCGCGGACGGCGTGAAGCGCTACAAGACCGACCCCTACGGCTTCTGGTGCGAGCGTCGGCCCAATAACGCCTCCATCGTCTGGGGGCTGGACAATTATGAGTGGCACGACGAGATCCACCAGGCCCAGCGGGACAATACCAAGGTCGTGGAGCGGCCCATGTCCATCTACGAGGTGCACCTGGGCTCCTGGAAGAAGGGCTATCAGGGGGACTGGGACGAGGACGGCTTCCTGAACTACACCCAGCTGGCCGACGACCTGGCCCAGTACGTGACCTACATGGGCTACACCCACATCGAGCTGATGGGTATCTGCGAATACCCCTTCGACCTGTCATGGGGCTACCAGGTGACGGGCTACTATGCCCCCACCGCCCGCTATGGCAATCCGGACGACTTCCGCTACTTCGTGGACCGCATGCACCAGGCCGGCATCGGCGTCATACTGGACTGGGTGCCCGCCCACTTCCCGAAGGACGAATTTGCCCTGGGCTGGTTCGACGGCACGCCGCTGTATGAGAACAGCGACCCGCTGCGCCGGGAATTTCCCGTGTGGGGCACGCTGGCCTTCGACCATGCCAAGCCCGAGGTGCGCTCTTTCCTGATTGCCAACGCCTTCTATTGGATCAGGGAGTTCCACATCGACGCGCTGCGGGTGGACGCCGTGGCCTCGATGCTCTATAACGACTACGACCGCTCCGAGTGGCGGCCCAACGTATTCGGTGGCCGCATGAACTTGGAGAGCATGGACTTCATGCGCCAGCTGAATTACGAGGTCTGCGGCAAGACCACCGGCTTCCTGATCGCCGAGGATTCCTCCGCCGAGTGGGGCATCACCGAGGACGTGACCCGGGGCGGCCTGGGCTTCACCTTCAAGTGGAACATGGGCTGGATGAACGACACCATCCGCTACATGAACCTGGACCCGGTCTACCGCAAGTGGCACCACGACAAGCTGACCCATATCGCGGATTACGCCTTTACCGAGAACTACGTGCTGGTGCTTTCCCACGACGAGGTGGTCTACGGCAAGGGCACCATGGTGAACAAGGCCCCGGGTGACATCATGAGCAAGATGGGCGAGCTGAAGACGCTGTACACCTGGCAATTCACCTTCCCGGGGAAGAAGCTGCTGTTCATGGGCCAGGAGTTCGCCCAGGAGCGGGAGTGGAACGTGAAGGAGAGCATCGACTGGCACCTGGCGGACGAGTTCGGCCACAGGGACGTGATGCAGTGCGTGAACAACCTGCTGCACGTGTACAAGAGCCACCCCTGCCTGTACATGGACAGCCGGAACCCCACCACCTTCGAGTGGGTGAACCGGGGCGACGCCGACCGCAACATCGTGGCCTACTACCGCCGCAATCCCTGGAACTACGACGGCGCGGTGCTGGTGGTGTGCAACTTCTCCCCGATGCCGTATTACGATTACACCGTGGGCGTGCCCATGGGGGGCTACTACAACCGCATATTCTCCACCTACGACAGCCTCCCCGGCCAGGGCAACCCCGCCGAGGTCGGCGGCATCCCGCCGCTGACGGCCCAGTGGCACGACTGCGACGGCTACAGCCACATGCTGACCTACAGCCTGCGTCCCTTCGAGTCGATCATCATTGAATTCCCGTCGTGATGCGCTGTCCAGCAGGGTGACAAGAGAAGGCTGCCTCAAAATGACTTGAAGAGGTCATTTGGGGCAGCCGCTTCACTTTGCGATACAAGCAAAGAAAGAGACGAAATAAGGCTGTGTGAGAGGCGAAAAAAGAACATACCGGCGGTAATAACAGCCTAAGGAACCGCTGATTAATTCGGCGGCACATCTGGCGGTGCCTTTTCCGCCATGCAAACTTGCAAATTTCTTGACTTACCTCCAGTAAGCCTGCGAAATCTGCAAGCTCGCATGTCGAAAAATTCACTCGTCAGATGACCACCTCATTTAATCAGCGTTTCCCTAAAGCAATATGATTTTATGCCGACATGGGATTGACGTAACACAACCGTTATGATAATATAAATATGACATTGTATCGGCTGCGTTTTGCCATAATTGTTGGGGATTCGTAATGCCGATGAAGAGCGCTCTTATGTACAGGAGGGAAAGGCATGAAAAAGGCGATGAGGTGGTTTGTGGCGCTGGCGGTGTTAACCGCGCTCTTCTGCTGCGCGACAGCGCTGGCGGAAGACAGCGGCACCTGTGGGGAGAACCTGACATGGGTCCTGGACGACGCGGGAACGCTGACGATCAGCGGAACGGGGGAGATGTATCGCTATGAGTGGAGGGGTTCTCCGTTTTACAAGAAAGATAGCGTCAAATCTGTGATCATCGATGACGGCGTGACGAGCATCGGCGAATATGCTCTTGAATGTTGCGGCAACCTGACAAGCATCACGCTGGCGGAGAGCGTGACGAGCATCGGTTAATATGCATTTTCCAGCTGCGAGAAACTGACGAACATAACGATACCTCAGAGCGTGACGAGCATTGGTGAATATGCATTCTACTATTGTACCGATTTGACAAACATAACCCTCCCTGAGGGCATGAAGCGCATTGGCCGGGGAACTTTTTACCAGTGTAAAAGCCTGACGGAGATCACCGCTGCGGCCCGGAGTGGCGCTAAGGCGACTGTGTCCCTGACGGTGGTCTGCGACGAGTATGATTCGGTGACCGATGAAGCGGTCCCGGCAACCTGCACCGAGACGGGCCTGACGGCAGGCTCCCATAGCGCCGTTTGCGGCAAGGTATTTACGGCGCAGACGGAGATTCCCGCGCTGGGCCACAGCTGGGGCGAGGCGTCCTACGCCTGGTCCGATGAAAAAAAGAGCGTGATGGCCACGCGTATCTGCGCCAACGACAATACGCATGTGGAGGTCGAGCCCCTCGCCTCGGTGCTGATCCTGCCGGAAGCGCTGACGGAGATCGGCGAGGAGGCGTTCATGGGTCTGGCTGCTGAGGGTGTCATAGTTCCCGAGGGCTGTACGCACATCGGTCCCCGCGCCTTCGCGAACTGCCCAAGCTTGATCTATGTCAGGATTCCCGCCAGCGTGAAGGACAACATCGCCGAGGACGCCTTTGATGGCAGCGATCAGGTGCGGATTGACTGGGCCGAATAAGGAGCAGGGTTATTCAGGAGCGGCAATGCGCCGCCTCCTGCACAGGGAAGCGGCATTAACACGCGAGGGCTGTCGCATTTCAATCGTGCAGTATTTTCATAAAGCGATCCTGCGGGAGGACTAAACGGCAAACGGAACAGATACACAGGAGGCAAAAAATGAGCGATTATCTTGGAAAGGACACCTTCAAGCTGGGGTTTGGCCTCATGCGGCTGCCCAAGAACCCCGATGGCTCCATCGACATTCCCCAGGTCTGTCAGATGACGGACCGCTTCATCGAGGCGGGCGGAACGTACTTTGATACCGCCTACGTCTACGACAACGGCGACAGCGAGGCGGCGCTGAAGGCGGCGGTGGTGGACCGCTACCCCCGGGACGCCTTCACCGTGGCCACGAAGCTGAACGCCTGGCTGCAATGCCACGACGAGGCCAGCGCGAAGCAGCAGTTTTACACCAGCCTGGAGCGCACCGGCGCGGAGTATTTCGACTACTACCTGCTCCACGCCCTCCAGCGCAACAACTATAAAAAGTACGACGAGTACCACATCTGGGATTTTGTGAAGGAGATGAAGGCCAAGGGCTTGATCAGGCACTATGGCTTTTCTTTCCACGCGGATCCGGAGCTGCTGGAGAAGCTGCTGGATACCCATCCCGACGTGGAATTCGTACAGCTTCAGATCAACTACGCCGACTGGGAGAACCCTGGCGTGGCTTCAAAGCGCAACCTTGAAATATGCAGGGCCCACGGCAAGCCCGTCACGGTCATGGAGCCGGTGAAGGGCGGCGTGCTGGCGGACCCCATCCCCGCGGTAAAGGAGATCCTGACCGCGGCGAATCCGAACGCATCCTTCGCGTCCTGGGCCATCCGCTTCGTGGCCAGCCAGGAGGGCATTCTCACGGTGCTCTCCGGCATGAGCAGCCTCGCCCAGATGGAGGACAACCTGTCCTTTATGAAGGATTTCAAGCCGCTGGACAACGGGGAACAGCGGACCATCCACAAGGCCCAGTTCGCCCTGGACGCGGACAAGTCCATACCCTGTACTGGCTGCCACTACTGCACCGAGGGCTGTCCGATGGGCATTCCGATCCCGGATATCTTCACCGTGGCCAACCGGCGCAAGGGCAGCCCGGAGTTCCGGACGAAGCGGGAATATTCCATCGTCACCCAGGGCAAGGGCAAGGCCAGCGAATGCGTCCAGTGCGGCCAGTGCGAGGGGGCCTGCCCCCAGCACCTGCCGATCATCAGCCTGCTGGAGAATTGCAGGGCCCTGGAAAATTAAGGAAATACCGCGCAATTAAGGTGGTCAGCTGGCGAGTGATTTGAAGGTTTACTGGCGGTAAATCAAAAAATCTGCAAGAGATGACTGGCGGAAAAGGCACCGCCAGATGTGCCGCCGTATTGTGCGGTAGTTCCTTAAGGCATAATAGTATAAAAACATGAAGATTTGAATCAAAATGGCGGGATACCGGGTATCCCGCTTTTTGATGTCCTGTTTTTCGCACAATTGTCTTTTTTTTGAACATATTTCTTCGCAGCAGTTGTGTATAATGAAATAAAATAGGTGTTTTATAGAATTTCTTACAAAGGGTGGATCGCCGATGAAAAAACTGTTGTCCGCGCTGCTGCTGATCGTCATGCTCTGCCAGGTGTTACCCTTTGAGGCCCTGGCCACGGTGGGCAAGGTGCTCACCGACGACGAGCTTGCCCGGGCCTACGCCCTCACCGGCCTGGGTGAGAACGAGGGTCAGTACCACAACGGCATGAAGCCCAACGCCTCGTGGAACGCCGCCCAGCTGATCCACTACCTGGAGGATCGGCTTTCAAAGGACATCTACAACCTGGGGGATACCCTCTCCCGGGCGGACTACGCCGTGGCTGAGCTGGAGCAGACCGATCCCGCCGCCCATAAGGAATTCATGAAGAGCGGCGCGGACGACGCGGTGCAGCACCTGCGTGTCGAAGCCGAGGCCCTGCGCCAGGAGATGCGCTACTACAAGACCCGCCTGGAGGAATCCGCGGGTCTGATCGCCGAGCTGAGCCACATGATGCAGGACGACGGGGACAGCATGTTCGATTCCGAAAAGGTGCGCTACTCGGCACGCATCGAGGAGGCGGTCAGAAACCTGACCGCCGACCGGCAGACTGTCGCGGAGAACATCGACGCATGGGAGGCGAAGGCAAACCAACTGCGTAATTACATACAGGAGGGCCCCTACGGCAGCGATGAGGATGATCTGTATGTGGGCGACATACTGGGCGAGCTGTTCAAAGCCGAAGAACCGGTGCACAATACCGCGAAGGTCACGGCGGTCACCGCCTCCAGCACCCGGCTTTCCCGGCTGGCGGCGGACGCCGGCCTGGCGACGAACGACGTGGACTTCACCATCGACGTGATGACCGAACACCAGGTGGGCATTTCGCTGTGCCGGGAGGAGAATAAAAAGCGCGTGCCCGTGACGGACGTCACTGTACAGGTAAAGGACATCCTGAAGTCTGGTGCCTCGTGGATCAAAGGCGATATCAACGAGCAGGGCAATGTGATTTTTGAATCCAACAAGTTCACCACCGACGAATACGATTGCGTCCGCCTCGCGCTGAAGATTGACGGCGGCAACAAGTACCGCAGCATATTGATCGACGACCTGGACCTGGACCTGGGCGTGCCCTACGAGATCGTCATGGAAACGCTGGACGCATCCTCCAACGGGGCGGGGAAGACCGCCAACGCGAGTGGCAAGCCCTACCTGGTGTCGGCGGAGTTCAACGGCAAGGACATCCTGTATTCCAACTACGACATGCTCTATTCCCCGGTCAACAACTACGATTTTGAGATCAAGGTGGTGGCGGCCAACATTTTAGGCAGCCCGGACATGACCATGACCTGGTACGAAAACGACGGCAGCTTCAGCAAGCTGAAGAAGTGCACCGCCACGGCAAAGCCCCAGGCCGGCAATGTTTACATCTTCAAGGGCCCGTGGAAGCAGCGGTTTTCACCCAACGCGAACGACGATGCCCATCGTCCCACCTTCTCCTTCGACGGCGCGAACGCCATGAAGAAGACCTCGCGCCTGATTTCAAATAGGGGCGCTGCCGACCAGCCCATCAACGCGGGCACCGGCCCCAACGGCGGCGTGTTCGGCAAGGTGCTGGGGCAAGGCATGGGCTTTTCCACCGACATCCCCCTGGGCGGCGACCACAAGATCCACCTCGGGCTGAACCTGCCCTTCACCGAGTACCTGCCCAGGATGAACATCAGCCCGGACGGCAGCATCACCATGTGGATCGGCAGCGACGTGCTCAGCGATTTAGTGAAGGAGGCCAGGGCGAACTGGCAGAGCAAGGATTTGAAGACACTCAGGCGCGCCGAGGAGAAGCTGCAAAAGAACACTGCCCTGGCCGACTACAAGGCCAAGATGGCCCTGAACTACAACTATACCAAGGTTCGGAAGCTGAAATTCATAGCCGAAGCCTCGATCAACTTCGGCGTATTTGCCGTAGCCAGGGGCAGCTGGAACCTGGACTCGGACGACCCGGACGTAAAGACCAAGCTGATCAGTCTGACAGTGGGCGCAGGCTTCCTGATGAACTGTGAATACAGCTGGGGCTGGCAGTTCACGGTGGGCCCCGTGCCGGTGGAGGTCACCTTCTCACTGGGGCTCAGCGTGGGCTTCGGCATCGACCTCCAGCTGCAGCTGTGCTGGGTCAACAACCAGTTCCAGAACTGGAAGTTCCAGATCATCAAGGAGATTGACATCAGCATCGGTATCTATTTCAGCGCCCAGCTGGGCGTGGGCATCAAGGGCTTCCTGGAGGCCTATGTGAAGTTCTCTGCAAACCTGAACGTGATGGTGCGCCTGTCCATACAGGACAAGCAGCCCAGCGGGTTCACGGTCACCTACGGCTGCGCCCTCACCGTGGGCGCGACGGTGTTCTTCATTGATTTCAGCTACACCTGGAACTTCCTCCACGGCCAGCTGTACCCGAAGGTCGAGGCGAACCTGTTGGATCACTACATGAATGCCGAGGACAATGCGTCCGAGCCCGAGGAGGCCGCCCACCAGGATCCCCAGGACTATTCCAAGCTAAAGCCCGACATGGCTGTCCTGCTGGACAGGATTCCCGACGCAAGGGACAACGTGAAGTATCTGGTGGTTGAGGGCCATACCTATGCCTTCTTCCTGTCCAGGGTCCAGGGCTTCGACGGGAAGCCCCACTGGCGCCTCAGCTGGAAGCGGGAGGACGATAACACCGTTCATTCCATGCAGGAAGTGTTCAGCGCCGACGGATGGGATAGTCGGTACTTTAGGTTTAAGGACAGCTGGAAGGAATACAGCGCGAAGGACGATTATTCCTTTGACGTGGTGAGCGACGAAGGGCTGGTGTTCGTCGCGGTGCTCAACGCGGGCAGCTTTGACGAGCACGGCCTCCCCAAGCCCAGGAACCAGGTGATATATAACTCGGAACTCTATGCACTCATACTCGAGCCCGATGCTTCGGGAAACCTTTCCTACAACCTGAGCGTTAAGGACGCCAACGGCAGCAACCGCTGGGCGGGACAAATGAGCATCGGCTACACTCGTCCCGAAATCAACGTCACCTTCAGTTACGCCGATGTGATATGGAAGGGCAACAAGGCCGACAAGACGGTCGATCTGTATGAATTCTATATTCAGACCGACAGCGTCAGCTACGACCAGGGCCTGGTCCTGGAGAGAACCTTCTGGTACAGCCACACCGGTATAAGCCACCTGCTGGACACCTATTCGACCGGCCAGGTCGCGTGCAGCATGGGGAGCGGCTATCGCCGCTCCAAGGTGACCAGCACGATGTGCGGCGCGCTGCGCCCAACCAATGACGACCTGGTATACGATCCCGTACTTCCCTTTGTGGCGCTGTGCGAGCCGGCGAATGGCGGGGATGGCGATCGCGTCATCGAGTATTTCGACTGGAAAATGAACAACCATCAACTCTACGTCGAAAACGAAAAGGCTGTAGCGCTGGCGAAGGGCGACATCACGGATTTCCAGGTGACCACCAGCCCGGTGGAGGGCGGCGTGGTCAGCACCATCTTCTATGTGGAGCGGGAGACTAACAACAGCGGCGACGCCCAGTACCGGCTGAAGGGGCTCTACATCGACCCCATCCGGGGCACCCCACCAAAATCCATGGATGAGACCTGCGATATGGAGCTGGACGTGACGCAGTACGATTACGACGTAACGATGCATACCAATAACTTTCAGCTGGGTTACATTGGTGCGGCGCCCTACCTGTATTGGTGGAATGCCTCGCCGAAGGCCGACGATACCGACAGCGTGGTGTGGCGCATTTGGGCCGTGGCCTATGACGCCGCCAGCAACACCATGTCCGACGCCTTTGTGGTGGCACAGTTCGAGTTGCCGAAGACCCATGTAAAGGCCGAGACAGGCGAAAAGGATTATGACATGATCCCCACCCGCGTAGAGCTGACTTCGGCCAACAAAGGCTTCATCGCCGCCATCGCTGAGGAGAAAGCCAAGGATGAATCCGTACCGCGCGTCAGCTATTACAGCTTCACTGAAAACCTGAAGGGCCTGGTGAGCATGACGACCGCCATCCCCCAGCACACGCTGGTCAAGGCCGGCAATTACGAGGACGTGGACTTGGGCATCATGAACGAGGGCAACGTGGCCGTGGCCGCCTTTGACGTCGAAATGCGCGAGGTGGACAAGAACGGCGCGGAGGGCAGCCTGGTGCAGACGGTGCACGTCAACTGCCACGAGCCGGAAAAGAGTAGTATTACCATGGCGAACAATACTAAGCCCATTTTGATCGGCAAGGAGGTGGCCCATCGCGCCGAGGACTTTGACTTCAGCCCCCGCCAGCGCGACTTTATCCACAAGACGGAAACGGTCACCTACAAGATGAAGGTGGGCAAAACCTTTGAGATAGGGAATCCGGAGGTCACGAGCGACGACGCCCGCCACCTGACCAGCGACTTCCTGATGCCCGGCGCTCTGGCCGATATCATGGCTTCCTTCATGATCCCCAGCGGCTGGTCGGGGCAGAAGAAGCTGCGCCTGCGGGTCGTCCGTGAATCGGTGGATTCCAACTGGCTGCGCACGATGGCGAACGCTGCCGGGCTGGCCGCCAACGCCGACGACGGCAACGAATCGGTACAGCTGGAGTACGTCCTCGATCGGGAGCGCAACGTGATGGTGCTGCAAAGGCCGGCGGTCTCCAACGCGCTGGTGGACAACGCCATCGAATCCGGCGTCTTCGCCAACGAGGTGGAGGCCGGGGATCCCGTGGACCTGATGGTGCACGTGCAGGATATCGACGTGGACCACCGGGTGTACGCGGGCTGGGACGGCCAGGACTGGCTCAGCTTCTCGGTGAAGAACCACGCCGTCACCGGCGACCAGCTGAAGCTGACCTGCGCGGTGTACGTGGACGACGCCGAGGAGCCCTACTACCTGAACCTGCCCTACTATGAGCAGGCCACCTCCACCCGCCACACCCAGACCTTCCGCGCGCCGCTGAGCGCCCTGGTGGACGACGTAAACCTGCACCGGCAAGCCCGGGTGGTGATCTCCGCCGTGGGCGTCGAGGAGAGCACCCTGGTCAACAACGAGTTTACCGTCAACCTGGCCGGCGCGAACCCACTGCGCTTTACTCAGCAGCCCGAGGACGTGACCGCCCAGGAGGGCGAGGACGTGTCCTTTACCGTGGAGGTCACCGGCGGCGTGAAGCCCTATACCTACCAGTGGCAGGTCTTCAATCCAAAGACCGGCAAGTGGGTGGACCTGAAGGGCTTCACCGACCCGTCCATGAGCCGCAGGGACATCGAAAAGAAGTGGGACGGCTGCCGCTTCCGCTGCGTCGTCACTGACGCCGACGGCACGCAGATCGTCAGTCGGGAGGTCACCCTCACCGTCCGCGACGGGGTGGACACCGGCGATCACAGCAGCCTGCCGCTGTACCTGGCCATAGCCATGGCCGCGATGGCGCTGCTGTGGTTCATGCGCAGGCGAAGCCTGCGTGGATGAGCGGACGTTTTGATTTACCGCCAGTAAACCTTCAAAATCTGCAAGAGCGCCTGACGAAAAAATCACTCGCCAGCTGACCACCTTAATTGCGCGGTATTTCCTTAAGCTCTGGATATCAACATTGACAGGAGGTTCGGAAGATGTATGGGGATGAAGAAGTGACGGTTTGCACGGGACGGGTTCCCGGGTTGGACAGGCCGCTGTCCCGGCTGTTCTTCGGAACGGCGAGCCCGCCGGTTTCGACCTGCGATGGCGCCGCCCTTGAACTGCTTGATGAGGTGCTGGCCCAGGGCATCAACGTGTTTGACTGCGCCCGCAGCTATGGCCGGGCGGAGGAGACCCTGGGCAAGTGGATGGAATCGCGGCGTTGCCGGGAGAGGGTTACCGTGCTCAGCAAATGCGGCGACGTGCAGAAAGGCGTGGTGCGGGTCGACCGGCAGGTGATTGACGAGCAGCTCCATAGGAGCCTGGATGCCCTGCGCACCGACAGAATCGACATCTACCTGTTGCACCGGCACGATCCGAACACCCCGGTGGAGGAAATCATCGACGCGCTGAATGCCCACAGGGAATCCGGCCGCGTGGGCGTGTTCGGCGTCTCCAACTGGACGCACCGGGACATCGAGACGGCTAACCGCTATGCCGCGGCCAACGGCCTGGCGGGCTTTGTGGTATCGAGCCCAAATTACGGACTGACCCGGCAGCTGGCGGACCCCTACGGCGGCGGCTGCGTGACGATCTCCGGCCCGGAGCACGCGGAAGCCCGGGCGTGGTACATCGAAAACCAGATGCCTGTGGTCGCCTATTCCAGCCTGGGTCGCGGTTTCTTCAGCGGGAGGTTCAGGGCCTTTGATGAGGACGGGGCCCGGCGCGTGCTGGACGTTTTCGCGCAGAAGGGCTACCTGTATCCCGCGAACATGCGGCGGCTGCGGCGGGCGGAGCAGCTGGCGGAGCAATACGGCATATCCGTTCCGGAAATCGCCATGCGCTACGTCTTTGCCAGCCCGATGAACGTGTTTGCCGTGGTCAGCACCACGTCCATCGAACGGATGCGGATGAACCTGCGGGCGGCGGCGAACCCTCTGCCCGCGGAGGCGGTGCGGTTCTTGGAGGCGGACACATAATAATACCCCCCTTTGCCGAATGGCGAAGGGGGAATTATCATGCCCTGACCCCGTCACCGGATGACGATGCCGTGCTCCTCCAGCAGCAGGCGGATCTCCCGGTTGATGCGGCTGCGCACCTTGCCGTAGTTGTGCTCCTTGCACTCGGCGCTGATGGCGATGATCACGCCCCCGGCGGAGAAGCTCTGGACGCCCTTGTACTCGGGGCCGTTGATGATCTCGGGGGTGGCCTTGCCGATCTTTGGCAGCGCCTCCTTCAAGATCTCCTCCACCTGCCGCAGCGACTGGTTACTGGCGATGGTGACGTTGATCGTGTACTGGCAATTCCTGCGGGAAAGGTTCAGTATGTTCCGCACGTCCCGGTTGCTGAAGTGCTTGATGTTGCCGTTGTTGTTCACCAGCGTCGTGGTGCGCACCCCGATGTCCTGCACCCAGCCGCGGAAATCGTTGATTTCTATGAAATCGCCGATCTGGTACTCGTCGGAGAAGGCGATGGAGATGCCCGACAGCAAATCGGACACCAGGTCCTTGGCCCCCAGCGATACGGCCAGGGACAGTATGCCCACCGAGGCCAGCAGCGCCCGGGTGTCGAATCCGAGGCTGTCAAAGGCACTGAAGACCAGCGCGAGCACCGCCACGTATTGCAGGAAGCTGCCGATCAGGCGGCAGATGGTCTCGCCCCGCTTTTGCAGCAGCGCGCTGATTACCCCGGTCACCAGCTGGATGCCCATGACGGCCACCACGGTGCCCAGGGTGATGATGATGATCCGCGCAAAGGCAAACAGGTTGATGCCCGGCGTCCACTTGCCGTTGAGCACGTAGTAAAGTATGAAGAAGCGGTTCTGGCTGGCCGTGCTGATTCGGAGGGCGGCCAGGGCGGCCGTCAGCATGATGCCGGCGATGAGCCTGAAGGCAAAGCGGGTCTTTTCCTCCGGCGACTGGCCGATGTGGTGCCGGCGCAGGTGGTCCACCACCAGGTCCAGCCGGTTGCTGGCATCCGGCTTCGAGCGCCTGAGCACCGCCTCCAGGGCTTCTTCGTCCTCTACCACCTCGGGGCCGTCCCGGTCGATGCGCTTGTCGGTGTAGTCCAACATCAGCATCAGCGACAGCAGCGCGTAGGCCGCCAGGAAGCAGCCGCTGAACGCCAGGGCGGTGATGGGCAGCCGGCGATAGATGGTGTTGGCCTGCACGGCGCTGTGGTAGAGCGCTTCGCCGTCGCTGCTGGTGCAGCTGTACCAGCGCTGGCCGTCCAGCGTGAAGTGATCCAGTATGTCGCTCTTCAGGTCATGCTCGGTCATGCCCATGTTCAGCGCGTTCTGGCCGATCAAGGCGGGCCGGCTGGCGTGCAGTATTGCCCCGCTTTCGGGGCTCAGGGCCATGCACAGGCTGTCGTCGGGGGTCATGGTCTGCATCAGCTGATCCAGGTTCATGGCCTCTTCGCTCCAGGTTTCGGGCGGTATCGCCATGATCAGCGCCCCATAGCCGTCGCTGATGTTGCCGTCATCCATGCAGACACCCACCATTTGCCGCTCCAGCAGGGTCATCTCGTCCACGCTGGCGTCGTGCACTACGCTGGGCACACCGGTCAGCAGCAGCCGGAATTCGTAGCTGGGGGATTGCTTGTCGCGGCTGAAGGACAGATTCACATAGGGGGCGTTGGACATGACCTCCCGCCCCTGGTCGTCGTAGATCATAAGGTAGTCCGCCCCGACGGCCTGGCTCATCTTCTCCAGCATCTCCGGGGTCTTCAGCTGGGGGTACTTTGCCAGCAGGTCGGCGATGCGGCGGGCATAGCTCACACAGATTTCCTTCTGCTGCGCCTTGACATAGTCCGCGTTCTGCTGGGTTTGGGAGGCCACCGTGTTGATCCTGTCCAGCAGGTTCATGTTGTTCTGGGTGGCGGTGTACAGCTGCATCAGGCAGTTGAGGAAGAACGTCGTCAAGCCGATGGTCATCACGCCCGCCAGGCCGATGGCGATCAGGTTGCGCCGCATTCGGTCCGCGCCGTACTGCTTGCGCTGGGAGGCCGTGATGGCGGGCTGCCTGAACACGCGCAGGCTCGACAGGATCAGTATCACCGCGGTCAGGAAGAACAGCAGGCTGATGCAGATCGCCGTCACCAGCCGCGGGATCCGGCGACTGGCCAGTATGTCCACGGGGACAAGCAGCGCGATCCGCTCGTTAATGCCCTGCTCGGAAATCAGGCTGTCGATGGGGTCGGACAGGGTCATCACAAAGTCGCCGTCGCTCGCGTGGATGACGGTGGTGCTTTCCTCCAGGGCGTCCACATCTACGCCCAGATCCCACATGGTCGCGACATCATCGCCGAGCTTGGTGGACTTATAGAACAGCCTATGATTCCCGTCGTCGGCCTGGAAGGTCAGTATGATGCCGTTGTAGATCTTCTCCAGGTCAGACATGATCTCGTCATAGCTGAACTGGTTATTTTGGAAGCTGCGGGTGAAGGCCTCGGTGGTAAAACTTGAATACTCAAAATCGATATAGTAATAGTTTTCGTGCAGGCGGTTGAACAGGCAGAAGCGGGGCGCGTCGTCTCCGTCCGCCTCCTGGGAGGAACCGGCTTCCGGCTTCTGGTCGGCCTTGCCCCATGGACATGCGCCCTGCTCCAGCAGTTTTCCGCCTTCATCGCGGAAATCGGCGGCGTCGAGCTGGGGCACGGTGGAATCCTGGGGCGCGATCACCCGATCGCCCGCCACCCGCACGATGCATCCGTTTTCATACACGCGGATGGCCGCGTCGCCCTCCTGGCGGGCGATGTCCCGGAAGGGCAGCGCCGACAGATAGGTGTCGGTAGTCAGTATGGTTTTATAGTCATAGTCGATCATCGTCATGGAGTCGAGAAGCTGGGTGACGGAGGCCTTGAGGCTGTCCATCTTCTGGATGCTCTGCTTTTGCAGCTCCTCGATGTCGGTCTGAAGGCCGATGTGGCCGTAGATCACCGCCAGCGCGGCGGTCAGCAGCAGCGCGGTCACAACGCTCAATATGCCCTTTGCCCTCAGGTGCTTCATGCGTCTCCCTCCAGATGAACGGCAGCGGCTATTTATATCTGCCCATATATCCATACATATATCCATCATCAGTATATCTCCATTGCCGCCCCTGCGCAACAATCGACCGCCGAAAAGAATGTGACAAATTGAAACGCGGTATGGCATATCATGCGGCCGGAAGCATGATTTTTAACCAAAATGCTTGCCAAATGGCCGGGGAATGGTGTATCCTATAATTGGAATAGAATTATATGGAGGTGTGCCTGTGAAAAAGTTAATTTGTTTGTTGCTCGCGCTGCTGATGGCCTGTGGCGCGGCGCTGGCTGAGGGAACCCTGACGACCAACGGTGGCGTGGCGCTCGACATCGCCGACCTGCCCCACCAGGCCGCTGACGCCCCGGCCACGGTGTACTTCATTTCAGACATCAACGCCGAGAGCCTGGTGAAGGCCTATCAGGCGCTGGGGGTCGACCTGCCCGGCAAGGTGGGCGTGAAGATCACTACCGGCGAGGGCCCGAACAGCAACTACCTTCGGCCCGAGCTGATCGGCGACCTGGTGAAGCAACTGAACGCTGCCATCGTGGAGTGCAACACCGGCTACGCCGGCAATCGATCCTCCACCGCCATGCACATGCAGGTGGCGAAGGACCGGGGCTATACCGACATCGCCGAGGTGGACATCCTGGACGCCGAGGACAGCATGGAGCTGCCGGTGGAAGGGGGCCTGCGGATGCCGGTGGATTACGTGGGCAGCCATTTCGCCAATTACGACGCCTTTGTGGCGCTCAGCCACTTCAAGGGCCACTCCGTAGCGGGTTTCGGCGGGGCCATCAAGAACATAGCCATCGGCTTTGCCTCGGCCAAGGGCAAGTCCTGGATTCACTCGGGCGGCACCGATTTAGTATTCGACTGGAATTGTGACGTGGACGAGTTTCAAGAGGCGTTCCTGGAGTCCATGGCCGACGCGGCCAAGGCCGTGGACAGCCACATGGGCGACAATATCGTTTACATCAACGTGATGAACCGCCTGTCCGTGGAATGCGACTGTGCGCCCAACCCCGTCGAGCCCGACATGCACGACGTGGGCATACTGGCTTCCACTGACCCGCTGGCCATTGACCAGGCCTGCATCGACCTGGTGTACGCCATGCCGGACAGCGATAGCCTGGTTGCGCGCATCGAGGAGCGCGGCGGCCTGCACACGCTGGACGCCGCCGAGGCCATCGGCCTGGGCAGCCGCCAGTACAGGCTGGTCAACATCGACGCCTGATTGATCCCTGATACCAGGCAACCGCGCCATGCGTCGGTTGCCTGATCTTTTCAATTGTGCAGAGCATCCGGACGGGAGGGAAAATGTGAACACGGCCAAGCGCACAGACAGGATCATCATCGCCGTGATAGCGGCGCTGATCGTTGCCATCGCGGCCAGACTCATACTTGGCGGCGGGGGACAGACGGCGGCGCCAGCCGTTGAAGCGCCCGCGCAGGTCGCTTACACCGACTACAACGGCAAGACGATCGGCATACTGACGGGCACAAACATGGAGGCGGAGACCTTCAAATACTTCCCGGCAAGCGGGCGGGGGTCATCACCGGTTCCTTCCACGATTCCGTGGTGGCGGCGGAGCTGCCGAAATCCGAAATCTACAACTTCAACAGCTACACTGATTTGACCGAGGCGCTCAAGACCGACAAGATCGACTACTTCCTGGCCAGCACCGAGGTGGCCGCCCACCTGACGGAGGCGGATTCCCAGCTGGCGACCCTGGAGGCGCCGGTGCGCCTGCTTGACATCGGGGCCATGTTCGCCAGGAACCCAAAGGGCGAGGCGCTGAAGCGCCAGATGGACGAATTCATCAAAAAGCTGAAGGCCGACGGCACGTTGGAGGAGATCTACGCCTTCTGGAGCAAGCCGGAATCGGCCTCCGTGCCGGTGGACCAGTCCGGCCTGACCGGCGAAAACGGCACGCTGCGCTTTGCCACCAGCGGCACCAAGGTCCCCATCTCCTTTGTGGTGGACGGGCAGATTGCCGGCACGGACCCGGACATCGCTGTGCGCTTCTGCCGGGAATACGGCTACAATATCGAGGTCTCCACCGTGGACACCGCGGGCATCATCCCTGGCATCGTCAACGACCTGTACGACTTCTCCCTGTCCGACATGGTGATCACCGATGAGCGCAAAGAGAGCGTGCTGTTCTCGGAACCCTATCACGACACAAAGCTGTTGATGGTCGTGCGGGCCGCGGACGTGGCCGCGGCAGCCCCGGCTGCCGATGAAAAGCCGGGCTTCTTCCAGAGCCTGGCCCGAAGCTTTGAGCGCAACTTCATTCGGGAGAACCGCTGGCAGCTGATCCTCAGCGGCATAGGCGTTACCTGCCTCATCACATCGCTGGCCACCCTGTTCGGCACGCTGCTCGCCTTCGCGGTGTGCATGTTCAGGCGCACCGGCAGCAAGTTGGCCAACAAGCTATCCGAGTGGTATGTGAAGCTGTTGCAGGGCACACCTACGGTGGTGCTGCTGATGATACTGTACTACGTCATCTTCGGCCGGATGGGCGTTCGCGCCGTGTGGGTGGCGGTCATTGCCTTTACGCTGAACCTGGGGGCCTACGGCTCCGAGATCATGCGTTCGGGCATCGACAGCATCGACGGCGGCCAGCGGGAGGCCGCGCTGGCCCTGGGCTACACCGAGCGGCAGGCGTTCTTCGACTTCATCTTCCCCCAGGCGGCGGTGTACATACTGCCCGTATACCGGGGCGAGCTGGTGAACCTGCTGAAGAGCACCTCCGTGGTGGGCTACATCGCCATACAGGACCTGACCAAGGTCAGCGACATCATCCGCAGCCGAACCTATGAGGCATTTTTCCCGCTGATCGCCACGGCGGTGATCTACTTCCTGCTGGCGTGGATCATTTCGCTGATTATAAAGGCGATGCTGCAAAGGATCGACCCGAGGGCGAGGAAGGGGGCGAAGGCAAAGTGAGCCTGATTCGCATTGACCACCTGCGCAAGGCCTATCCCAATGTCACCCCACTGGAGGACGTGTGCGCCGAAATCAACGCCGGTGACGTGATCGCCGTCATCGGTCCGTCGGGTACGGGAAAGTCCACGCTGCTGCGGTGCCTGAACCGGCTGGAGGAGCCCACCTCCGGCACGGTAACGCTGGACGGCGAGGTCATCACCGCTCCCGGGTACGACATTACCAGCGTGCGCCGCAGGATGGGCATGGTGTTCCAGTCCTTCAACCTCTTCAACAACCTGAACGTGCTGGACAACGTGATCGCCGCGCCGGTGAAGCTGCTGAAGATGCCCCGGGCGCAGGCAGTGGAGGCGGGCATGGCGCTGCTCGAGCGTGTGGGCGTGGCGGACAAGGCCGACGTCTTCCCGGAAGCTCTTTCCGGCGGACAGAAGCAGCGGGTGGCCATTGCCCGTGCCATCGCCATGAAGCCCCAGATTCTGATGTTCGACGAGCCCACCTCGGCCCTGGACCCGACCATGGTGGGGGAGGTGTTGGCGGTCATCCGGTCGCTGGCCCGGGAGGGCATGACGATGCTGATCGTCACCCACCAGATGAAGTTCGCCCGGGAGACCGCGAATCGCGTGTTCTACATGGATGATGGCGGCATCTACGAGGAGGGTACGCCCCAGCAGATATTCGACCATCCCCTGAGGGACAAGACACGCCGGTTCATCCGCAGGCTGAAGTCGCTGGAGTTGACCTTTGACGGCGATGCCGACTGGCCGGGCACATTGCAAAAGCTGACGCGCTTCGGCAGCGAGGCTATGCTGGACCGCGCCGACATGCGCAACGTCGAGCTGGTGCTTGAAGAGCTGATCTTCCAATGCCTGCTGCCCAGGCTGCGGGAACAATCCCAGGGTGAAGGCATCCGGGCCAGGATCGAGCATTCCGACGCTGACGGCGGCACCGCCGTGGAGCTCTCCTGGGGCGGGGCGCCCTTTGACCCGCTGGCCGAGAGCGATACGCTGTCCGTTGCCCTGGTGAAGAAGCTGGCCGACGGGGTTGATTACCGCCATGACGGTGAAAACCACATCGTTGTGACCTTCGGGCCCTCCTGCGGCGGCTATCCCCGGGATGAATGACATCCGGAATATTAAATCTGTGTGACAGGCCTTTTGGATTGTCACTGATTGGCCGGTGTATGCTATAATACCGTGTACCTTTGGTAACATTTGGAATACAGGAAGCGGAGTGTTATGAAGAAGAGCAAGGTATATCTGATCATACAGACTGTGGTCTGTATCGCGCTGGTGGCGCTGATGTCCGTGTCCGCGGTTTCAATCTACCGCGAGGGCGTCGCCCGCAAGGCGCAGAATCCCCTGGAGAGCATCTATACGCCCGAGATCGTGGCTCAGCGGTTCGCGCCCATCGCGCCGCTGTTCTTCGCCGCGCTGGCCCTGCTGGTGGTGGGG
Organism: uncultured Eubacteriales bacterium; assembly: GCA_902798105.1. GTDB lineage: Bacteria > Bacillota > Clostridia > Christensenellales > Aristaeellaceae > UBA2862. The sequence continues at coordinate 2,212 of CADBVG010000060.1, read as the reverse complement.
CTGGTGATGGGCCTGAAGGACGAGGAGGCTGACAAGCCGGTGAAGGACGCCGGACTGGCCCGGGATCTCGTGGCAAACCGCGTTGCCCAACCCTCCGGGGCCATGCTTCGTGAGCGGGCGACGCAGAAGCGCCTGACATGGATCGGCTGGGGCGTGTTCGCGCTGTGCATGGTGCCCGTCATCATCTACATGACGAAGCCGGACCATTTTCCCGAGGAGCTTGAGGACATGTTTTACGCGCTGATACGGGTCTTCCTGCCCTGCGCCGCGGTGGGCCTGGGCGCGCTGACGGTGACGGCGGCGCTGCGGGAGAAGAGCGTCCTGCGGGAGACGGAGGCCGCCAAGGCCCGCCTGCAGGAGGAAAAGACGGCGGGTGTGACGGCCGCGCCTGCGCCCGTCGCGCAGCCGAAGGGACGGGGCGGCGTCCAGGCCGCGGTCATCGTCGTGGCCGTGGCGCTGATCATCGCGGGCATCTTCAACGGGAGCGCCCGGGACGTGCTCATAAAAGCGATTACGATATGTACGGAGTGTGTTGGCCTTGGATAATACGAATAATATTCAGCAGCAAAAAACCAGCTGGTGGCAGGCCCATAAGCCGACGACCCGCAGGCTGGTCCAGCTTTATTCCGCCCTGCTGCACAATGCTTACGTAAAGGGCTTCATTACCGGCGAAATCTACAAGGGCAACGGGAAATTCCTCTGCGCCCCAGGCTTCAACTGCTATTCCTGTCCCGCCGCGGCAGGGGCCTGTCCCCTGGGCTCCATCCAGAACGCGCTGGCCTCCGCGGACCATCGCGCGGGTTGGTATGTGCTGGGCATCATCATGCTGTACGGCGTGATCCTGGGCCGCACCATCTGTGGCTGGCTGTGCCCGCTGGGGCTGATCCAGGAGCTGCTCAACAAGATCCCCACGCCGAAGATCAAGAAGAGCTATGTCACGCGGGTGCTGTCCTGGCTGAAATACCTGCTGCTGGCGGTGTTCGCGGTGGCCATACCGCTGTGGTATTCCCTGCGCCACGGCATACCGCTGCCGGGCTTCTGCAAATACATCTGCCCGGCAGGCACCTTCGAGGGCGCGATGGGGCTGCTGTCCAATCCAGCGAACAGCTCCTATTTCAGTATGCTTGGCATACTGTTCACCCGCAAGTTCGTCATCATGCTGGTAATCGGCCTTGCGTGTATATTCTGCTACCGCGCCTTCTGCCGGTTCATCTGCCCGCTGGGCGCGATCTACGGCCTGTTCAATAAGTTCAACGTCGTTGGCGTGAAGGTGGACGAGAATCGCTGCAACCACTGCGGCGCCTGCGTGCGCGGCTGTGGCATGGACGTTCGCCACGTAGGCGACCACGAGTGCATCAACTGCGGCAAGTGCATGGCATCCTGCAACCAGGGCGCGATTTCGATCAAGGCCGGGAAGATCACGCTGAAGGCCCCCGAGAAGGGCTGCGCGGGCGATGGCCCCGACGCACCCGAGAAGCGCAAAAAGCTGGGCCGCACCCTCTGGGCCGTGGCGATCATCGCGCTGTGCGCGGTGCTGCTGTGGGTCAATGTGCTGGAGCCCGCCACCCGCAAGAGCGCGTCGGCTTCGACCGCAGCGCCTGCGGCGACCGCTGCGCCTGCCGATAACCAGGCCCCCGCGGCAACCCAGGCGCCCGCCGAGGCCGCGACCACTGAGGCGACCCAGGCCCCCGAAGAAGCGGCGGCCCCCGCAGCGGCGAGCTACACCAGCGACGCGCCGGTGGGCCACGAGGTGGGCCAGCAGCTGCCGGACTTTACGGTGACCTGCCTGGACGGCAGCACGTTCCACCTGGCGGACCAGCGGGGGAAGATCACGTTCATCAACTTCTGGGCGACCTATTGCACGCCCTGCGTACAGGAGCTGCCCCACTTCAACGAGCTGTACAAGGCCCACGAGGGAGACGTGGCCATGATCGCCCTGCACGCCGCCTTCGCCAGCAAGGACCCGAAGGAATTCCTGGCGGACAAGGGATATGTGTTCCCCTTCGCCCACGACGCCGACGGCAGCGTGTTGGAGCTGACGGGCGGCACGGGCACGATGCCCCAGACGGTGGTGCTGAACCGCAAGGGCGAGGTCATTTACAACAAGTCGGGTTCCGTGACGCCGGAGCTTCTCGAGGCCCTGTACAAGGAGGCCGACGAGAGCGCCCCCAAGGCGGCGGAAGCGCCCGCCGAGGCCGTGAGTGCCGAGACG
>CADBVG010000059.1:12456-14141 GCA_902798105.1 uncultured Eubacteriales bacterium | reverse complement strand
ATCTCGATTACCCGCCAGGTAACCTTCGATTTTTGCAGTCCGCAATCGACTAAAATTCCCTCCGCTACTGAACCACTCGATTATGCGGCATTTCCTTAATGATACCGGGCTCTCAAAGCGCGGCCTTTCGGCCCCGGCAATTCCCGGCTGTGACGACGAAGGGACGTCGGTGCGGTCGGTGAGAGGCCGAGAAGCCGGTCTTTGGGAGCCGGGAGACGCAAATTCTGATTTGTCGCGGTGCGACAAATCAGAATTTACCGAACAAGACCCACATTTTCATATACATCTGGAGGCAAAACGCATGAAAATCCTTGTCGTCGGCGGGGGCGGGCGGGAGCACGCCATCATCAAAGCCCTGAAACAAAACCCCGAGGTCACCGGGATCGTCGCCCTGCCCGGCAACGCGGGCATCGCGGCGGACGCGGAGTGCGTGCCCGTCAAGGCCACGGACATCGACGGCATCGTCGATTACGTGAAAAGCCACCCCGTGGACTTCGCTGTGGTGGCCCCGGACGACCCGCTGGCCCTGGGCTGCGTGGACAGGCTGCACGCACTGGGCGTAAAGTGCTTCGGCCCGGACGCCAAGGCGGCCCGCATCGAGGCCAGCAAGGTCTTTGCCAAGGACCTGATGAAGAAGTACGGCATTCCCACCGCTGCCTATGAAACCTTCGACGACGCGGGCAGGGCCCTCGATTATGTGAAAACCTGCCCGATTCCCGTGGTGGTCAAGGCCGACGGCCTGGCCCTGGGCAAGGGCGTCACCATATGCTTTACCCGGGACGAGGCGGACAGCGCCGTGAGGGCCGCCATGCTGGACGGGGCCTTTGGAGCCTCCGGCAGCCGCGTGGTGATCGAGGAATACCTGGAGGGCCCGGAGGTCTCCGTGCTGGCCTTTACCGACGGCCATGTGGTCAAGCCCATGGTGTCGTCGATGGACCACAAACGGGTGGGGGACGGCGACGTCGGCCCCAACACCGGCGGCATGGGCACCATCGCCCCCAACCCCTGTTATACCCCGCAGGTGGCTGAACGCTGTATGCGGGAGATCTTCCTGCCCACGGTGGCGGCCATGAATGCCGAGGGCTGCCCCTTCAAGGGCTGCCTGTACTTCGGGCTGATGGTCACGAAGGACGGCCCGAAGGTGATCGAGTACAACTGCCGCTTCGGCGACCCGGAGACCCAGGTGGTACTTCCGCTGCTGAAATCCGACCTGCTGACGGTCATGATGGCCGTGGAGGACGAGACCCTGGCGGACACACCCGTAGAATTCGCGGAAGGCACGGCCTGCTGCGTGATGCTGGCCTCCGGCGGCTATCCCGGAAAGTATGATAAGGGCAAGGTCATCGACCTGGGCAACGCCGAGGCCATGGCCGAGATCTTCCACAGCGGTACCGGCCGGAGCGACAAGGGCCAGCTGGTCACCGCCGGCGGCCGCGTGCTGGGCGTCTGCTGCACCGCCGATAACCTGCAAACCGCCATCGAAAGGGCGTATAGAGCCGCTGCCGAAGTAAGGTGGGAGGGCATGATCTACAGGAAGGATATCGGAAAGCGGGCACTGGGGATTTTGGCTGATAGCTTCTGATTTGTCGAGTTGTTGCGTCAGCCAAAAGCCTTCCCCCATGGGGAAGGTGGCGCGTAGCGCCGGATGAGGTCCCCTTACGATGCGCCTCGCGCCTCTGCTGAAA
>CADBVG010000059.1:0-12451 GCA_902798105.1 uncultured Eubacteriales bacterium | reverse complement strand
TGACGAAACAATGCAAGCATTTTTCGTCAAATCCACCTTCCCCACCGGGGGAAGGCCACTTTTGGGGCCTTCGTCAACAGCTCGACAAATCAGAATTTGCCGCATAAAATAATCAAAGGAGAGCACCACACCATGGTCTATCGCATATACGCAGAGAAGAAGCCGGGCTACGATCACGAGGCTGCGGCGCTGTACAACGAGCTCAAGTCCTTTTTGGGCATCGAAGGGCTGACCGGGGTTCGCATCCTGAACCGCTACGACGTGGAGAATATCGACGAAGGGCTGTTCACCCAGGCTGTGTCCAACGTGTTCTCCGAGCCGATGGTGGACGACGTGTACCGGGATATGCCCGAGTATACCGGCGCGGTCTTCGCGGCGGAGTACCTGCCCGGCCAGTTTGACCAGCGGGCGGACTCCGCGGCCCAGTGCATCCAGCTGCTGGCCCAGGTGGAGCGCCCCGATGTGCGCACCGCAACGGTGTACATCCTGGCGGGCGAACTCTCCGCCGTCGATATTGAAGCGGTGAAGAAGCATGTCATCAACCCGGTGGAGCGCCGGGAGGCCTCCCTTGCGCCGGTGGACACGTTGAAAACCAACTACGCCATCCCCACCACAGTGCAGACCATGGCGGGCTTCATCGACTATACCCCGGGACAGCTCGCGGGCTTCATCAAACAGTACGGCCTCGCCATGGACGCCGCGGACATCGCATTCTGCCAGGAATACTTCAGGAGCGAGCGCCGCGACCCCACCCTTACCGAGATACGCATGATCGATACCTACTGGTCCGATCACTGCCGCCACACCACCTTCCTGACCGAGCTGGGCAACATGACCTTCGAGGATGAGGACGTGGCGAACGCCTACCGGCGCTACCTCTCCGTGCGCGAGGCGCTGGGCCGCAACAAGCCCATCTGCCTTATGGATATCGCCACCATCGGCGCGAAATACCTGAAGGAAAAGGGCATCCTCACCGACCTGGACGAGAGCGAGGAGATCAACGCCTGCACCATCAAAATGGATGTGGACGTGCACGGCGAGAAGCAGAAGTGGTTGCTGCTGTTCAAGAACGAGACCCACAACCATCCCACCGAGATCGAGCCCTTCGGCGGCGCGGCGACATGCATCGGCGGCGCGATTCGCGACCCGCTGTCCGGGCGCGGCTACGTGTATCAGGCCATGCGCGTCACAGGCGCGGCAGATCCCACCCGGGGCGTGAAAGAGACCATTCCTGGCAAGCTGCCCCAACGCCAGCTGGTGACCACCGCTGCCGCGGGGTATTCCAGCTACGGCAACCAGATCGGCCTGGCTACGGGTCTGGTGGAGGAGATCTACCACGACGGCTATGCCGCCAAGCGCATGGAGATCGGCGCGGTGGTGGGCGCGGCCCCGGCGGACGCCGTGCGCCGCGAGGTGCCCGCCCCCGGGGACGTGGTGATCCTGCTGGGTGGCCGTACGGGCCGGGATGGCTGCGGCGGGGCGACGGGTTCCTCCAAGGCCCACACCCACGAATCGCTGGAGACCTGCGGCGCGGAGGTGCAGAAGGGCAACGCCCCCGAGGAGCGCAAGCTGCAACGGCTGTTCCGCAACCGGGACGCCGTGCGCATGATCAAGCGCTGCAATGACTTTGGCGCGGGCGGCGTATCGGTGGCCATCGGCGAGCTGGCCGACGGCTTGGACATCGACCTGAACGCCGTGCCCCGCAAGTACGAGGGCCTGGACGGCACCGAGCTGGCCATCTCCGAATCCCAGGAGCGCATGGCCGTGGTGCTGGCCGCAGGGGACCTGGACGCCTTCAAGGCGCTGGCGGACAGTGAAAACCTGGAATCCACGCTCGTGGCGAGGGTTACCGCCGAGCCCCGGCTGGTGATGCGCTGGAACGGCGTCGAGATCGTGAACGTGTCCCGCGCGTTCCTGAACTCCAACGGCGCATCCAAGCGCACAGACGTGGTGGTGGAGGCCCAGGACAAATCCGACGCGAGGGCGGTGAGGGGCTTTGTGGAGGGCATGAAAGCCATGGCCTCCGACCTGAACCTGTGTTCCCAGCGGGGCCTGTCCGAGCGCTTTGACAGCACAAACGGCGCGTCCAGCCTGCTGATGCCCTTCGGCGGCGCGCGGCAGCTGACGCCCATACAGGCCATGGCCTCCCGGATTCCCGTAGAGGGCGGCGAGAGCGACACCGCCAGCGTAATGGCCTACGGCTTCGACCCCTTTATCAGCGAGAAAAGCCCCTGGCGCGGAGCGTACCTCGCCGTGGTGGATTCCATCGCCAGGCTGGTGGCGACCGGCAACGGCACCGAAAACGTCCACCTGACCTTCCAGGAGTACTTCCAGCGCATGAACGGCGAAAAGGCCTGGGGCAGGCCCCTGTCAGCGCTGCTGGGCGCGCTGGAGGCCCAGCTGGACTTTGGCGCTGCGGCCATCGGCGGCAAGGACAGCATGTCCGGCTCCTTCGAGGACATTCACGTGCCGCCCACGCTGGTCTCCTTCGCGGTGGGCGTGTGCCCGGCGAAGGACATTGTCTCCGGCGAGTTCAAGCGGGCGGGCAGCCCCATAGGCTGGCTGAAGCCCGCGTACCGCGCCAACGGCACGCCCGACCCCGCCAGCCAAAGGGCCTTGTTTGAAAAGGTGGACGGGCTGATCAAGTCTGGCAAGGCGCTGGCCGTATGGGCAGTGGGCAAGGGCGGCGTGGCCGCGGCAGCCTTCCGCATGGCCATTGGCAACGGCTTCGGCGTGGCGTTCCACGCAGGCGTGAAGCTGTTTGACGCCCTCTATGGCAGCTTCCTGGTGGAGTTCGCCGACGAGAGCATGGCCGAGAACGTGGTGGGCCACGTTACCGCAGAGCGCGTGTTCAGCCAGGCGGGCGAGATGATCTCCGCCGACGCGCTGGAGGCGCTGTACGAGGAACGGCTGAACGACGTGTTCCCGGCTACCGTGAAGAAGGATTACCGCGAGCCCGCGGTGAGCTGCTTCGAGGCGAAGGGGCGCGTGCGGCCCGCGACCGCCACCGCCAGGCCCCGGGTGCTGATCCCGGTGTTCCCGGGTACCAACTGCGAATACGACACCGCCCGGGCCTTCATCAAGGCGGGGGCCGAACCGAGGGTCATGGTCATCCGCAACCTCACCGCCCAGGCGGTAGCCGAGAGCGTGGAGGCCTTCGCCGAAGCGGTCCAACAGAGCCAGATCGTGTTTATTCCCGGCGGCTTCTCCGGCGGCGATGAGCCCGACGGCTCCGGCAAGTTCATCACGGCCTTCTTCCGCAATCCGAAGCTGCGGGACGCGGTACACGAGCTGTTGAACGCCCGGGACGGCCTGATGGGCGGCATCTGCAACGGCTTCCAGGCGCTGGTCAAGCTGGGCCTGGTGCCCTACGGCGAGATTCGCGAGGCGGAGAATTGCGTGGAAGCCACGCTGACCTTCAACGATATCGGCCGCCACCAGTCCCGCCTGGTGCGCACGCGCGTGGCCTCCAACAAGAGCCCGTGGCTGATGTACACCCACTGTGGCGACGTGCATACTGCGCCCGTCTCCCACGGCGAGGGCAAATTCGTGGCCAGCGACGCAGTCATTGCGCGGCTGATGGACAACGGCCAGGTAGCCACCCAGTACTGCGACGAAAAGGGCAACCCCACGATGGACATCCGCTGCAACCCCAACGGCTCCTGCGCCGCCATCGAGGGCATCACGTCCCCCGACGGCCGGGTCTTCGGCAAGATGGCCCACAGTGAGCGCGTGGGCTTCAACGTGGACCTGTACAAGAACGTCCCCGGTAACTACGACAACGGCATGTTCCGCGGCGCGGTGGACTACTTCAGGCTGTAAATTATGATTTGTCGAGGGGGCGACAGATCATAATTTGCCTCCATTGTTAATCCTTCCGACGCGCCCGCCCCGCCGCTTGCGGTGGGCGGGCGTTGGTGTTATAATAGACTGCAATACCGTTGAACTGGAGGCGCTCAACTTGATCTGTCAGAACATACTCGAAGCCGTCGGCAACACCCCCATGGTGCGGCTGAACCGCATGCCCGGGCCGGGCAGCGCTGAGATCCTGGTAAAGGTGGAGGCCCTGAACGTGGGAGGCTCCATCAAGACCCGCACGGCCCTGAACATGATCGAGGCCGCCGAACGGGCAGGGTTGATTGACAAGGACAGCATCGTCGTGGAGCCCACCAGCGGCAACCAGGGCATCGGTCTGGCCCTCGTGGGCGCGGTGAAGGGCTACCGGACCATCATCGTCATGCCCGATTCCGTCAGCGAGGAGCGCCGCAAGCTGGTGCGCCACTACGGGGCCGAGGTCAAGCTGATCCACGACGCCGGGGATATCGGCAAGTGCATCGAGGAGTGCCTGAACTGCGCCTTGCGGATGAAGGCGAAGAACCCGAAGGTGTTCGTGCCCCAGCAGTTTGAAAACCCCAACAACACGCTGGCCCACAAGAAGGCCACGGCCCTGGAGATCATTGACCAGGTTGGCGGGCCTATCCACGGCTATTGCAGCGGCATCGGCACCGGCGGCACCCTCACCGGCATCGGCGAGGTGCTGAAGGAGAGATATCCGAACGTGGAGATCTGGGCGGTAGAGCCGGAGAATGCGGCCATACTGGCGGGCGGCACTATCGGCACCCATATCCAGATGGGCATCGGCGACGGCATCATCCCGGAGATATTGAACCGGGAGATCTACGACGACATCTACGTGGTCACCGACGCCGAGGCCATTGACACCGCCTGCCGCCTGGCGAAGGAGGAGGGGTTGATGGTGGGCATCTCCTCGGGCACCAACGTGGCCGCGGCGCTGAAGCTGGCGAAGAAGCTGGGCCCCGGCAAGACGGTGGTCACCGTGCTCCCGGACACGGCGGAGCGGTACTATTCCACCCAGCTGTTCGGGGATTGACAGGGAGAAAGCAAAACAGCTTTGCACGGCTTTTTTGTAGCGGCGGAGCCTGCGCCGCCATAACAGACAGGGTGCGGCGCCATGATGGCGGCAAAGCGGAATCGCGCCCGCTTCCCGCGCACGGGATGGCGACGCTGCTACAGGCACCGGACTGTTACTTTGAAGGGAAGATACACATGAGGACGGTTGTAGCCAAGTTCGGCGGCACGTCGCTGGCCGACGCGGCGCAGTTTCGCAAGGTACGGGATATCATACAGGCGGACCCGGACCGCCGGTTCATCGTGGCTTCCGCCCCGGGCAAGCGCTGCCCGGAGGACGTGAAGGTGACGGACCTGTTGCTGGAATGCTATGATAAAGCCGCCGCGGGGGAGGCCTTCGAAGCCGAATTGGACGCGGTGGGCAGGCGCTTTGGGGAGATTGTCGAAGCCCTTGGCCTGGATTTTCCGCTGGCGGATGAGATACAGGCCCTGCGAGCGCATCTGTCGGGCGATCCCCGCCGTGACTACGTGCTCAGCCGGGGCGAGTACCTGAATTCCCGGCTGCTGGCCGCGTACCTGGGCTTTACCTTCGTGGACCCGGAGTGGTGCGTGTGCTTTGACGAGACGGGCCGCCTGGACGGGCCGATGACGCGGCGCACGCTGGGCGCTGCGCTGCGCCCTCTCCAAAACGCGGTGATTGCCGGCTTTTACGGCGCGGACATGGCCGGAAACGTGCGCACGATGACCCGGGGCGGCTCGGATGTCACCGGCAGCCTGGCCGCCGCAGCCATCCATGCCGACCTCTACGAGAACTGGACCGACGTCTCCGGCCTGCTGGCAGCGGACCCCCACATCGTCGCCGATCCCAAAACCGTAAAGTACGTCAGCTACCGGGAGCTGCGCACGCTGTCCTACATGGGGGCTTCAGTGCTGCACACCGACGCGGTGCTGCCGGTCTCCGACCTGGACATCCCCATCAACATCCGCAATACCGACCGGCCACAAGACGCCGGCACTACCATCGTGCGCAAGCTGCCCCGCGGCGAGACGAAGTACCCCATCGTGGGCGTGGCCGGGCGCAAGGGCATGTCGGTCATACAGGTGGAGAAGGTGATGGTCAGCGATGAATCCGGCTTTACAGCCATCATGCTGGACATATTGAAAAATCGCCAGCTGCCCTTCGAGCAGTGCCTGACCGGCATTGATACGGTGACGCTGGTGATTCGCAGCGACCTGCTGGCTCCCTGCAAGGACGAGCTGTTTGGCGAGATTCGGGACAAGCTGAACCCCGATTACCTGGGCTTGACGGAAAACCTGTCGATGATCGCGGTCATCGGCGAGCGGGACACCGAGTCCAGCGACGCCAACGTGCAGGTGCTGCAGGCCCTGGCTCGGGAGGGCGTGCCCATCAACACTGCCAACCAGGGAGCGGGAAAGCTGAACCTGCTGGTGGGCGTTCCCGAGGATCGCTATGAGGATGCCATACGGGTTATCTACGCGACCATTTGAGTCGAATACACAATATATGTAGCGAAAACCGGGCGATTCCCGGTTTTTTTATATTTTTATGGACAAATCCCGGCAAATACTGTAATATATAATCACAATGGAAAGATATATGCACAAATCCGGAGAAAGGAGGTGCGTTGCGTGAAGCGATGGATGCTTGGAAAAATTGCACTGATACTGGCCTTGTCCGTGCTGCTGCCGACGGCCCTTGTCGCGGTGGCGGATGCACCAGAGGCACTGGAAATAGAATTTGATGGGATTGAGCTTGAGATGGACGGGACAGGGGAGGACCTGCTCCTGGATGGCGGGGAAGTGACCATCGAGGACGGGACCCTGATTCTCGATGATGGACTCGGGGACGACCTGCTTTCAGACGACCTGCTGGATATCCAGCTGTCGGAAGAGTCCCTCACCGGTGCGACGGATGCCTCCGGTCTGGGCTTGCAGTCCGACGACGCGGGGCTTTCTGTGGGTGCGGAGGAGACCATCGGGAGCGTCACGACCTCCGGTGGCATGGACAATGACGCGCTTTTTGAGGTATGGATGGCCCGGGCGCTGCCAGGCATGGCTTTCCTCCAGCGCAATGCCTCGGCCCGTTCCGGCCGGGCCAGCCTGAGCGGCCTCAACCGAAAGCTGTACGACGCCCTGGTGCCGATGATCAAAGAGGTGGCAAATGGCAGTCGAACCTCCACGAAGCTGACAATTGACGACGCTGCCGCCGGCCTCTCCGACAGCTGGTGGACCGCAGAGCAGCTGGGCGTCAGCCTGAGCGACGGCAACCTTGGCAAGATCCTGCTGGCCAAGGAGGGGTTTGACCAGACGAAGATCATGCAGGCGCTGCTGGCGGACTGTCCCTACGAGCTGTATTGGTTTGATAAAGTGACCGGCGGCATGGGCTGGAGCTTCAACAAGACGTTCAAGACGGCAAACAATGTTAAATATGCGCGCCTGACGGGCCTGACCGCGAACATGGTCGTCGCCGTGAGCTATTCCAAGGCCGACAAGGTGGGCACCTATGAGGTGAACGACCTTCCCCAGCGGGTCAGCGCCGCTGTCGATGGCATCAACAGCGTCATAGCCGAAAACAGGGACAAGGACGATCTCTCCAAGCTTCGTGCCTACGCCAACGCGATCTGCAGCCGCGTGGCCTACAACAGGGACGCGGCAAGCAACGCCAACACCCCCTATGGCGATCCCTGGCAGCTGGTATACATATTCGATGGCGATGCCGCGACCAATGTGGTGTGCGAGGGTTATTCCAAGGCCTTCAAATACCTGTGCGACCTGAGCGACTTCGACGGTGACGTTTACGTCGAGCTGATGAATGGCACGATTCCAGCGGGCAACCACATGTGGAACGCGGTGCAGATGCCTGACGGGCGATGCTACCTGGTGGACCTGACCAACAGCGACGGAGGGGACGCCTGCAACGAGAAGTATTTCCTGAAGGCCTGCAAGGACCAGACGGCCAGCGGCTTCACTTGCGGTACGCTCACCTACACCTACAACAATAAGACGCTCGCGCTGTTCTCCGGCGACTGGCTGACGATGTCCGGCGCGGACTACGGCAAGGGTTATGCCGTGACCACCTCGGCCACCAACGGCACGCTGTCAGCAAACGTACAGACGGCGAATGCCGGCGAGACCGTCACGCTGACGGTGACCGCCGAAACGGGCTTTGCGGCGGCCGCGCCTGCGGTGCGCTCCGGGGACCGGAGCATCGATGTGGCGCAGGCGGGAAGCGGGCAGTGGCGCTTCACCATGCCCTGCGGCGATGTGACCGCCTCGGCGAAATGCACCCTGATCTATGCCGTCAACGGCTGGTCGGGCGTCTACGATGGCAAGAGCCACGGCATCAGCGTGTCCACGGCGGCGAATGTCACGGTGACCTATGGCACCGCCAGCGGCGCATACAATCTGACCCAAAGCCCCGGATGGAAGGATGCGGGCGCCTATACCGCCTACTATTGCGTGCGTTCGGCGGGCACCGTCGTGGGGGAGGGGCAGGCTTCGGTGACCATCTCCCCGAAGACGGTAGGGCTGGACTGGAGTGGCACCGAGGTGACCTACAATGGCGAAACCCAGCAGCCCGCGGCGAGCGCCACGGGTCTGGTCGGGGGCGATGCCTGTTCGATCGTGGTGACCGGCGGCCGGCGGGACGCGGGCACGTATACCGCAACGGCCACGGGGCTGTCCAACGGCAACTATGCCCTGCCTGGGAGCATAACCCGGGCGTTCACCATCGCGCCGAAGCCGGTGGGGCTGAGCTGGAGCGACACCGGGCTGACCTACAACGGCGAAATCCAGCAGCCCACGGCGAGCGCCACGGGCCTGGTCGGGGGCGACGCGTGTTCGGTCGTGGTGACCGGTGGCCAGCGGGACGCAGGGGCGTATACCGCCATGGCTACGGGGCTTTCCAATGGCAACTATGCGCTGTCGGGGGATGTGACCCGGGCGTTTACCATCGCTCCCAGGACGGCGGAGCTGGTATGGGACGTCAACCTGACCTACAACGGCGCGGCGCAGAGTCCGTCTGTGGCGGTTGACAACCTGGCATCCGGCGACGAGTGCCGGGTCGCGGTGAGCGGTGAAGGCCGGGACGCGGGCGCGTATACGGCTACAGTGACAGGCCTGTCCAACGGTAACTATGCGCTGCCGGGCGATTTGACCCGTGCGTTCACCATCGCGCCAAAGACGGTGGGCCTGAAGTGGAGCAAGACCAGCGTGATCTACAACGGCAAGGTACAGAAGCCGAAGCTGACCCTGAAAGGTATTGAGCCGGGCGATGTGTGCACGGTGACGATGAAGGGCTCCCGGAAGAACGCGGGCAATTTCACGGCAAAGGCGACCAAGCTTTCCAACGCGAACTACGCGCTGCCTGCGATACGCACAAAGGTCTGCACCATCCGGAAGCGGACGGTCAAGCTGAAGTGGTCAAAGACCAGGCTGAAGTACAACGGCAAAAGCCAGAAGCCCACCGCTACGGCGACAGGGCTGATCAAGGGCGACAAGTGCACTGTGACGGTCAGCGGCGCAAAGAAAAAGAGGGGCACCTATACGGCCAGGGCCACAAAGCTGTCCAACAAGAATTACCAGCTGCCCACCAAGGCGACGGTGAAGTTCAAAATCTATTGACGCCAAAAGACAAGATCCTTCGCCGCGCTCAGGATGACACGGTTCCCGCGTTCATACTGAGCACAGCGAAGGATCGCGCTATCGCACCTCCAGCCCGTCGAATCCCAAAAACGGGGCGGCGAGCGCCAAGGACAGCAGGGTTTCGTTCTCGGGCCTGACGAGCTCGGCCACGTATCGCCGGGAAAACCACTCCCCGAAGCGCTCCCGGGACAGCAAACGATCGAAGTCGTACTCCAGCCGGGCGACCAGCGCGTCGTCCAGCCCCGTGAGGCATACGCTGCGGTGCAGGCGCTCGTGGATGATCCGGCCGTTAAGCGCCGCGCCCGCAATGGCGACGGCGAAGTGATCCGCGCTCAGCAGGTACAGCCGGCCGGCCTCCGCGCCATCCGCATCCAGAAACGGAAAGGAGGCCCCGGGACCGGGCATGGCCCCGTCCCAATTGCCGCCCCCGGCAAAGGTGAACACCGCCCCGGAGGCGGCGCGAATACACACCGGCGCTTCCGGAAGGCTGTCGTGGGATACGGTCAAGATGTCCCTGTCGCCGTGGAAGAGGGCATATTCCGTGATGCCGGTGGCCGTGAAGTAATAGCCGTTGAGGGTCATTCGGACATCGCTCCTATCATTGATCCAACTGCATTATATCACAGCTGTGGTGAATTCGCCAAGTCTGTTTATTTGTTAACATAAAATTAAACGGTGATCCGGGGCTGCGGACGTCGTTTTTTTATATTGTCTTTGCAAACTATGCTTTATCTTATGGACACAGTCGCTTTTATATAGTATAATATTAGTTGTGAAAGTTTTCGCAAAATGAGAAGGGGAACCAAAGACAAAAGAGGTTGTTGGGCATGCTGCACAAGAACAAGAGCGTCTCCATTCGACATATCCAGCTGATGATGGCCCTGCTGATGCTGGTGATTTCCATACTGCTGCTGATAACCACCTACAGGACCAAGACGGGCTATTCCCGGATGCGGGAATACACCGGCCAATACATCCAATGGGAGCGCGACGCCGACAAGCTGCAAATGGGCTCGGATTATCTCACGGAGCAGGTGCGCTGCTTCGTGGAGACCGGCAAGCGGGAATATCTGGACAACTACTTCAAGGAAGTAGAGGTCACGCGGCGCCGCGACCGGGCGCTGGAGAGCATACGGAACATCGTCGACGACCACGTCGCCTATGACGCCCTCAAAGCGGCCATGCAGGAATCCGTGGCGCTGATGGACCGGGAATACTACGCCATGCGGCTGGCCATTGCGGCCAACGGCTACGAGGTGAAGGACTTCCCGGAGGCGATTCAAAAGGTGGAGCTTTCGGAGGAGGACGCCCTGCTGCCCCGGGTCAAGCAGGAGATCCTCGCCCGGAAGATGGTGTTCGACGACGTATACCACAAGAAAAAGGACTCCATCAGCGCCCACGTGCAGCACTGCTTGGAGACCCTGGCCAACGAGGTGGACGCCCACCAGGAGGCGGCCACGGACGCGCTGGACAATATGCTGTTCAAGGAGCGCACGCTGATCCTCGTTGCCATCCTCGCCACCCTGTTCACGATGCTGCTGACTACGCTGCTGGTGGTCAGCCCGTTGCTGCGCGCCGTGGTGTACATTCGCGCGGACCAGCCGATTCCCATCAAGGGCTCCAACGAGTTCCAGTTCCTGGCCAAGACCTACAACCTGATGTACGAGGCCAACCAGGAAAAGACCGAGCGCCTGACCTACGATGCCACCCACGACCAGCTGACGGGCATCCACAATCGCAGCGGCTACATGTTCTTCCTGAAAAACACCGATTGGAATACATCGGCGCTGCTGCTGTTCGACGTGGACAAGTTCAAGCAGATCAATGACGGCAATGGTCACGAGCTGGGGGACAGGGCGCTGGTCAAGGTGGCCGCCACGATCCGAGACAGCTTCCGCAACCAGGACCACGTCTGCCGCATCGGCGGGGACGAGTTTGCCGTCATCATGGTGCACACCGACCCCTCCCACGCTGAGCTGGTGGCGTCGAAGGTCGCCCGCATCAACGAGATCCTTGGCCGGGGCGAGGATGGCCTGCCGCCCATCAGCCTGAGCTGCGGCGTCGCCTTCGGCGACGAATCCCAGGACACCGAGGCCATCTTCAAGCGTGCCGACGCTGCCCTCTATGTCGTGAAGGACGCGGGCGGACATGGCTGCCGGATTGGAAATGAATAAAACCTGCCGGATCGGAAATCAAACTGATCGGAAATTAAACCACGGCCACAACGTCGAATTACAAAAGTATTAAGTCAATAGCGGAAGAGAGATAATGAAGGTCATAGGCACAGATTTTCCTCTTGCGCTTGATAGAAGCTCTCTTCGGTTCTGGAAGTTGTTTTAGGGCAGAAAGCGCAAAATGGCGAACTACTGCCAGGTTGTCAGGCGCATGATCCTTTCTGATGCGGGAATGGTCTTCGTTGAAGGAAACATCCAAACAATAATGGAGGCCATTTTCAATAGCCCAATGCTTTCTCCAGGCGTGGGCAAAAGTATCCACACGCTTCAGCGAAGTAATCGCATAGCGTATCTCAGAGGATTCAACTTCACCCACGGTAACATGGGAACGAACCATACCAAAGCCTGCCAATCCTGACCAGTCTGCGGCATTATCTAATCCGGACAAGTCCGAGGACAGATAATAAGTTCTTTTCCCGATTCTTCCGTGTCCCTTGTCAACGGTTTCACATGAGGTCATTTCCGGATACCACTGTGGATGCTCCAATGCGTCCTTGAAATAGGTCTCCGCATATTCATAGAGCGTCGGCTGATTCTCCTTGAGACTGAGCACATAGTCGCCCTTACCATCTATTATCTTCTTAGGGAACTACCGCACAATACGGCGGCACATCTGGCGGTGCCTTTTCCGCCAGTCATCTCTTGCAGATTTTTTGATTTACCGCCAGTAAACCTTCAAAATC
>CADBVG010000058.1 GCA_902798105.1 uncultured Eubacteriales bacterium | reverse complement strand
CGCGACGGTCGCCGACGCGGCGACGATCTCGCTTCCGGCCGACGTGGATGCGAACAACGTGACGGTTTCGGCGGACGGCGACGTTGCAATCAACGGCGCGGGCAAGCTCAGCGGCCCCGGCACGATCGTGAAGAAGGGCGAAGGCACGTTCACCTTCAACTCGACGGGCGGTCTCGACGCGCAGCCGATCATCGTCTCGAACGGCGTCTTCAAGGTGGGCGAGGACCTTGTGGACCATGCGCTCGGCGCGACGGGCGACACCTCGCCGATCGTCGTCGCGGACGGCGGCACGTTCGACATCAACTACAATACCACCCCGGCCAACGACGTGACGCGCTCCAGGGTGACGCGCGACAAGCTCGTCCGCATCGCGGGCGACGGGCATGAAGGGCAGGGCGCCGTCGTCAACAACAACCAGGAAAGCCAGCGCGCCCTCAGCACGCTTGTGCTGGACGACGACGCCTCTGTCGGCGGCACGGCGCGCTTCGACGTGCGCGGCGGCCTTTCCAGCGCTGACTTCGCCCGCTACAGCGCCTCGATCTACGGGCCGGACAAGACGCTCACGGTCAAGAACACGACCACCTTTGGCATCGTGAACTCCGACATCACGCTCGGCTCGCTTGTCGTCACGAACGGCGGCATCGTGCAGATCGAGGGTTCGGGAACATACAACGTCGCCGACGGCATCCACCTTGCGGACGGCAACATCATCTTCTACAACGCAAGTTTCGGCAATGTGCCGATTACCGTCGATTCCGGCGCCAACACCCTGCGCTGCAACTCCGGCACGCCCACCGTCAACAGCCCGATCACGGTCGCGCCCGGCGCCACGCTCACGCACACTGCCGGGGATACCATCTACACCGGCCCGATTAGCGGGGCGTTCCACGCGACTGGCGGCACGTCGTACCTCAAGAACAACTCGAACCTCACGGATTTGACATTTGCCGGAGCAAAGTCCGGCGAAGCCGTCAGGCTGCGCCAGGGCGGAACATACACGGGCGCGAACATCGTCTGCTCGGTGCTGGGCCTGGGCGACGAGGACAACGCGGTTATTGACTTCATATTCAAGAACTCCTTCATCGCCACAGACAACTTCATGGTCGGATGGGGGTGCGCGACCAAGGCTAACGCCTCGACTGTGTCGGTGTCGATTGGCGAGGGCACGACCGTTGTCGCGAACAAGATTGCGCTTGCGGACGACGGCACGAGCACGAGCAAGACGATCAAGTCGGTCGTCTCCGTGGATGGCGGCACCTATGCCACCAGCGGCCTCGGCTCCCCCGTCATCTACTCCACCGCGGACATCACCGTATCCAACGCGACCCTGACGTCCAACCTGTCCGAGGGCGTGTGCATCGAGGGCATGAATTCCATCACCCTGGAAAACTGTGACATGACCGCGAATAACACCCAGATGAACGGCAACGCCACCTTCCTGGACACCATCATGATCTACCAATCCATGTCCGGCGACGCCGACAGCGGCACTTCGGCCTTCACGATGACCGGCGGCAGCCTGACCAGCCTGAACGGCCACATGTTCCACGTCACCAACACCCACGCGGTGATCACGCTGAACGGTGTCGAGCTGGTGAACGAAGACGACGAAAACGTGCTGCTGAGCGTGTGCGCCGACGGCTGGAACGGGGCGGGCAACATCGCCGAGCTGAACGCCGTGGGGCAGTCGCTGACCGGCACGATCCTTGTGGGCGACGATTCCTCGCTGACGCTGAACCTGACCGAGGGCTCGTCCTTCGAAGGCGCGATCAGCGGCGAGATCACCAACGCCAAGGGCGAAACCGTCTCCACCGGGGTGGGGGAGGTGAGCGTCACGCTGGACGCCACCAGCACCTGGACGCTGACGGCGGATACCTACATCACCGGCTTCGACGGCGATATCGCCAATGTCAACGCCAACGGTCACACCCTGTACGTGAACGGGGAAGCGGTGGCGCAGTAACCCGGGGCCGGAAAGAGTCCTCCCGAGAGATCGGGAGGGCTTTTCAAATGGAAAATGTAGACAAAACCATGATGGGGTGATATAATATAGGTTAATCATAAGACGTAATCCATAACCCCGGGGAGAGCGGCGCCATGAAAAACATCTATTTCGACCTGTGTTCAATTCCATTGTTCGTGCTGATCATGTGCACCTGTCATATTCGGGGCATGACCAGGGGGCGCGCGAACCGGCTCTTTTTGATGGTAAACGCCATGTCGCTGGCCTGCGCGGTGCTGGACGTGTGGATGGAATTTACGGTCAACCCGCTGCCCCTGTCCCCGGGCAGAGTGGCGCTGGGCACGGCGATCTCCTTTGCCTATAAATTCATGCGCAACGCCAGCATCGTCATTTACTTCATCTACGTCTTTACCGTGACCCGGACGGAATACCGCCTTTGGCCGCTGAAGAACCGGCTGTTCCTGTGGCTGCCCAACGGGCTTTTGGTGGTCCTGCTGCTGCAAAACCTGTTTACCCACAATGTGTTTGCCGTTACTGCAGAGGGGGGCTATTTCCGGAGGCCGCTGATGTGGGCCGTCTACGCCATCGCATTCTTGTATGTTGCCGCGGGAACTGTCTACTGTATCTATTGCAAGCGCTACCTGATCACCAGCAAGTGGATCGCGCTGATCTCGGTCTATGCCCTGATACTGGCCAGTGTGGTGGTGCAGATGCTGGACCAGCGCCTGATGGTGGAGCTGTTCGCCACGGCCATCGGCGTGCTGATGGTGCTGATGTTGATTATGCGCCCGGAGGAGACCATCGACGGCACCGTGGTGTTGCAGGGCTGGAAGGCGTACCAGAAGAACCTGGAGTACGTGCTGAAGACCCGCCAGAACGTCCAGATCGTGGTTGTGCAGATGACGAATGCCGCGGAGGTTCGCAGCTACATCGGTGACAAGGCATTCCACGGCTACATCATGGAGGTGGCGGCGGAGATCGACAAGCTGTATTTCGAGCTTCGCACCCATGTTGACCTCTACTTCGAGCGGCCCGGCTCGTTCTACCTGATCATCGAGGATACAAAGCTGGACGTGGCCAGCCTGGTGCCCCAATTCGTGGAGCGAACCACAAGCCGCGTCAGGCGCTTTGCCGAGCAGGGCGTGCGCTTCGAGGCGAAGTTCTGTATCATCCGACACCCCGAGGATGTAAAGGGTGTACAGGATATACTCAACATCGGCCACCTGTTCACCCGCCTTGGCAAGCCCGATCAAGTGGTGTACAACGCCGCCGATCTGGTGCACCTGCGGGATTACACCGTGGTCAACCACATGCAGGAGATTCTGAACAACGCCATCACCGGCAATACGCTGGAGATGGTCTACCAGCCCATCTACGACATCCGGCAGGGGCGCTTCCGCTCTGCCGAGGCGCTGGCGCGGATAAAGGACACGAAGTACGGCATGATCTCGTCGGCGTTGTTCATCCCGGAGGCCGAGAGGTCGGGGCTGATCATACCGCTGGGCAAGCTGATCCTGGAGTCGGTCTATCGGTTCATCTCCCAGATGGACATGGACCGGCTGGGACTGAGCTATGTGGAAATCAACCTGTCCGTGGCCCAGTGCCTGCAACAGGATCTTCCGGCCACCGTCGCCCGATTGCAGAAGCAGTACGGCGTGAATCCCCGGCAGGTCAACTTTGAAATCACGGAAACCATGTTCGACAACCTGAGCGAGGTCATGGACAGGAACCTGCGGGAGCTGGTCAACATGGGCTATTCCTTTTCCCTGGACGATTACGGCATCGGCTATTCCAATATCCACCGTCTAAGCAAGCTGCCCCTGGAGATCATCAAGATCGACAAGAGCCTGGTGAACGAGATGTTCACCGATGATGGGCAGATCATCATCCGCAACACCGTGCGCATGATGCAGGACATTCACAAGGAGCTGGTGGTCGAGGGCGTGGAAACCCAGGACGAAATGGAAGCCCTGGCCGCCATGTCCTGCGATTTCATACAGGGCTACTACTACTCGAAGCCCCTGTCCGCCGATGCGTTCGTGCAATTCATTGAGACGCACAACAAGGCTGCGTGAGTATAAAACGCCATGGGTTATGGATGCGGGGAATTGAGAATCCGCAAGCGACTGCACAGTTACACCTGAAGATCCTTCGCGCCGCTCAGGATGACAGCGAACACAGCGCTGTCATCCTGAGCGGCGTCGGGGGATCTTTTCCAACTCTCGTTTGTTAATAGTATGAGAGATTGTTTACCTTGGTGTAGACAAAGACTGCGTTTGTATGATATAATATCTTTGTAAAGTTATGCCTTTTTGATGCGCGCGTGAAGGAGTGTCGATCATGGGAAAATACAGGTTTACAAGCGAACAGCAGGCGCTGATGGAGCGTATGCCGGTTCCCTTTGCCGTCTTCCAGCTGGTCGACAAGCGAATTGCGACCATCGCGCTGTCCGACGGCTTCTGCGAGCTGCTGGGCGCCCCGGATCGGGAGAGCGCCTATGCCGCCATGGACCGTGATACCTATCAGAACGTGCATCCGGACGACACGGCCCGCGTCGCCGACGCGGTATATCGCTTCGTTCGGGATGGCGGTGATTTTGACACTATCTACCGCATGAAGGCGAAGGACGGCTCCGGCTACATTGTCTTGCATGCCTTTGGCAAGCACGTGTACATGCCCACGGGAGAGCGGCTCGCCCAGATCTGGTATGCCGACGAAGGAGTGTATACCGGGGATGGGGCGCAGCCGGGGATGGGCCTGAATCAGTCGCTGAGCCATGCCCTGCGCCAGGAGAGCATCGTGAAGGCCAGCTATTACGACTACCTCACCGGCCTTCCCACCATGACCTATTTCTTTGAGCTGGCCGAGGCGGGCAAGGAGGATATACTGAAGGCTGGCGGCAGGCCGGTCCTGTTGTACGTGGACTTCTCCGGCATGAAGTACTTCAACCAGAAGAACAGCTTTGCCGCCGGTAACAAGCTGCTACGGGCGTTCGCTGGATTGCTGAGCCACACCTTTGGCAGCGAGTGCTGCTGCCATATCAACGCCGATCATTTTGCCGCCTATACCCGCGAGGAGGGCCTCGAGGATATCCTGCGCCGCCTGTTCAGGGATTGCGGGGAGCTGAACGGCGGCAATTCCCTGCCTCTTCGGGTGGGTATCTATCCGGCAAGCCTGGAGAACGTGCCGGTCAGCACGGCCTGCGACCGGGCGAAGCTGGCCTGCGACGCGATCGGGAAGAGCTATGTATCCTGCTTCAACTGGTACAACACCGGAATGCGGGACGATCAGGAAAAGGAGCAGTACATACTCACCAACCTGGACCGGGCCATCCGGGAGGGTTGGATCAAGGTCTACTACCAGCCCATCGTTCGGGCGGTCAGCCAAAGGATATGCGATGAGGAAGCCCTGGCCCGGTGGATTGATCCCGTCAACGGCTTCATGTCCCCCGCGGACTTTATACCCTGCCTGGAGAAGGCCAACCTGATTTACAAGCTGGATTTGAACGTGCTGGAGCAGGTGCTGGAGAAGATGAAGCGCCAGCGGGATGCCGGGGGCGACATGGTGCCCCATTCCATCAACCTGTCCCGCTCTGATTTCGATGCCTGCGACATCGTCGAGGAGATCCGCAGGCGGGTGGACGCCGCCGGTGTAGCCCACGACCGGATCACCATTGAGATTACCGAGAGCGTGGTGGGCCGGGATTTCGGGTTCATGAAGGGCCAGATTGGGCGCTTCCAGAAACTGGGCTTCCCCGTGTGGATGGACGACTTCGGCAGCGGCTATTCCTCGCTGGATGTGCTGCAAAGCATCCCCTTCGACCTGATCAAGTTTGACATGAGCTTCATGCAGAAGCTGGACGAGGGGGACAGCGGCAAGATCATACTGACCGAGCTGATGAAGCTGGCCACCTCCCTGGGCGTGGACACGGTCTGCGAGGGCGTGGAGACGCAGGCCCAGGTGGCGTTTCTCCAGGAAATCGGCTGCTCCAAGCTGCAAGGCTATTTCTTCGAAAAGCCCCTGCCGATGGAGCAGATATTCGAACGTTACGACGAGGGCTTCAAGTTCGGCTATGAAAATCCGGCGGAATCGGATTACTACGAGGCCATCGGCCGCGTGAACCTGTACGACCTGGCCGTGATTACCAATGAGGATGAAAACGCCTTCCAGAACTTCTTCAATACCCTGCCCATGGGCATCATGGAAATTCGGGGCGAGCATGTGGAATTCGTGCGCACCAACCAGTCCTGCCGGGATTTCATGAAGCGCTTTTTTGACTTCGAGCTTGCCAACAGGACCGGGGATTATCCGGCCACACCCTTCGGGCCCGGGTCGGCCTTCATGAAGCTGGTCCAGGATTGCTGCAAGAGCGGTGGCCGCGCCTTCTTCGATGAGCAGATGCCGGACGGCTCCGTCGTCCACGCCTTCGCCCGGAAGATCGGCGTGAATCCGGTGACCGGCACCGCCGCGGCGGCCATCGCGGTGCTCTCGATCTCCGAGCCGAACGAGGGCGCGAGCTATGCCGACATCGCCCGTGCGTTGGCGGCGGATTACTACAACATCTACGTCGTCGATCTGGACACCGAGCGCTTCATCGAGTACACCTCGCCGGTGGG
This sequence comes from uncultured Eubacteriales bacterium, assembly GCA_902798105.1. Lineage (GTDB taxonomy): Bacteria > Bacillota > Clostridia > Christensenellales > Aristaeellaceae > UBA2862. Next base: position 9,744 of record CADBVG010000058.1, on the reverse strand, counting down.
CGCAGAGGAGTTGGCCATGGAGCGCAAAGGCGAAAACTTCTTCGCCGCGGCCAAGCGCGACACCATGACACGCATTTATGAGGAGGACCGGGAGAACTTTCTGGCCGGCTTCTCGAAGGAGAAGCTGATCAAAGAACTGGATGAGCAGGGCGTGTTTACCGCCACATACCGCCTGGTCGATACCGGCACACCGATGTATGTCAACATGAAGACCACAAGGATGCAGGGCGGCGGAAACCGGATCATCATGGGCATCAGCATCATCGACGCCCAGATGCGCCATCAGGAGCAGATACAGCAGACCCAGCAGGAGCGGGATACCCTGGCGCGGGTGATGGCGCTGTCCGAGGACTACCTGAGCCTGTATACCGTGGACCCGGAGACGGGAGCCTATGTCGAATACAGCGCTTCGGACGACTATGCCAGCCTCGGCTTTGGCAAGACGGGGGAGGACTTCTTCGCCCAGGGCATCGCCGATGGCCGCCGCACCGTGTACCCCGCGGACCTGCACAGATACCTGGAGCGCTTCAACCGGGAGAACGTGTTGCGGGAGATTGGGGAAACCGGCGTGTTCAAGCTGCAATACCGTCTCGTGATCCATGGCCAGCCCCGGCCCGTCAGCCTGAAGATTGCCCGGTTCCAGGAGGACGGCGAAACGAAGCTGGTCGCCGGCGTGCGGGCATGGCGGGTTAGAAGGTAGATAACTGTAACGCTGTTGACCTTTATGCGCGCTGAGTCGAAGGGAGGGGTTGCCGTGAACCGGGTTTCGGACTGGACCCAGCGGAAACAGGAAATCGGCACGGCCTTCCGCAGGGAATCGTTCCTCACCCAGCCGGCGGATGCGTCGGTCTACGATGCCGCGCTGGAGCGCATGGGCATAGTCACAAACCGGGATGTGAGCATACTGCTGGCCATCGTGCAGGACGCGATTATGATGGCCCGGCGTGAAGCGCTGCCCACGACCATGCTGGATCGCTTCGGGGACTGGCTGATGATGCGGCTGGTGGAATGAAAGCCGGTTGTCACCGTTCCTTCCGATAAAACGTAATGCCTGTAGCGGCGGCCCCCGGGTCGCCGCTACATTTTCCCTCCGCTTGGACTGAACAGTTACAGCCGTGCATGGAACAGCTTGCGAAGCGGGCACAAAAAAACCTTCGCTTCGCTCAGGATGGCATATCGTTGCGCTTGTCATCCTGAGCGAAGCGAAGGATCTTTCCTTCATATTCACCGATCGTCCTTCTTCATCAGCTTCAAAAGCGGTTTGGCCTCGGGAATGATGAACCCCATCGGCGAAGGCACGTCCTTCACCGCTTCCAGCCAATCCAACAGGAATTGCCGGTAGGCCTCGGTGGGTTCGGCGGCAATCTTCGCCAGGTCGATGCCGTTGATATTGCCCAGGTTCGGGGCCTTGTGGGGGTCCGCCGCCTCAAAGCTGTACAGCAGGCGCAGTGCCGGACCGTAGCAGTCCCACCCCTTGACCAGCGGGGTGCCGTCCTCCCTGCGCATCAGCAGCTTGGACTCCCTGTAGCCCTCCAGCTGCAGGGCGATGCGGTCCTGCTTGACCATGCGGGTGAACTCCCAGCGGTAGCCCTTGTAGGTGTCCAGGCACAGCTCGGGCGTCGCGTTCAACACGTAGTTGCGCAGCAGGTGGGAGGTATAGAAGGAGGCTTTAGGGTTGTTCAAAAAGAGCAGCACCCGCGTCCAGTTGCGCTCGTCCATACTCATGCTCGGCGCGTGGTTGTCACGGATGCGGGAGAGTCGGTTTCGGTAGAAGACGTTGAATTCCATCTCGCTGGCAGTCAGCGGTCGCAGGTGACCGCATTCGGGGCAGGCCGTGGGTTTGTCCGGCGAGGGAAAGATGTTGTGGCAGCGTGGGCAGGTATACAGCGGCATGGGCAACCTCCAGGGTAATGTCTATTGTATCACTATATTATGATACCATAGAAAAGCGTCCCTGTCCACGGGGAAAATCTGTATTTTGTATTGCAATTTGATGTTGGGGGATGATTCTGATTTGTCGTTGGGCGACAAATCAGAATCATAGGTTATAGGAGTTATGGTTTTAGGTTTTAGGTTTTAGGGGTTAGGGGTTAGGGAAGGATTAATCGGGCAAAAGCTCGATTAATCAGTATTCCTCACTCTCCCGACGGGTTCTCCGACGCCTTCTCCCGGGTCATCAGGGCGTAGACCACGTCCCGGGGGTTCCGGCACTGGTTGACGATTTGGTCCACGGCTTCGGTGATGGGCATATCCACGCCGTAGCGGCGGGCGAGCTGCATCGTGGCGTCCAGGGCGTTGATGCCCTCCACCACCATGCCGATTTGCGCGATGGCCGCTTTAGTGGGCACGCCCTCGCCGATCAGTTGGCCGCAGCGGTTGTTGCGGCTGTGTTGGCTGGTGGCGGTGACAATCAAATCCCCCATGCCTGCCAGCCCCGGGAAGGTGCGCTCGTTGCAGCCCATGGCCGTGCCCAGGCGGGTGATCTCGGCCATGCCCCGGGTGATCAGCGCGGCCTTCGCGTTGTCGCCGTAGCCCAGGCCTGTGGATATGCCCGCGGCCAGGGCGATGATGTTCTTCACCGCGCCGCACAGCTCGACGCCCTCGATGTCGGTGTTGGTGTACACCCGCAGGCAGGAGTTCATGAAGATGTCCTGCACCCGTCGCGCGGCCTGGATATCGGGGCAGGCGGAGACGATGGTGGTGGGCAGGTCCTTTGCCACCTCCTCGGCGTGGGTCGGCCCGGAGAGGGCCACCAGGGCGTTGCGGTGCTGGCCGTGGGCGTCCAGCTCGCTGCGTATGACCTGGGTCATCGTCAGCAGGGTGTCCGGCTCCATGCCCTTGGCCACATCCACGATGATCTGTCCGTCGCTGACATATGGCGCAGCGGCCCGGGCCGTGGCGCGCACGTAAACCGAGGGTACCGCGAACAGCAGCACGTCACGGCCATTGCAGGCCTCTTCGATTGCGGTGGTGAAGCCGGTGGCGTCTGGGATGACCATGTCCGGCAGGTTGACCTGGCGACGGGTGGCCCTGAGCCGCTCGATTTCCTCAGGCAGCGCCGACCAGACCATGACCTCGTGGCCGAGGTTGGTCAGCATCCGGGCCAGCGCCATGCCCCAGGTGCCCGCCCCCAGCACGCCGATGGACGCGGGAGAGGGGACGTTATTTGCGTTACACATATCTACGCTCGTCATGTTAAGCGCCTCCATACGGTATGGTTTACCACCATTATACCGCCTGGAGGCGCTTTATGCAACCGGATTCAATAGAGATTGTGGAACACCCAACCCGGCTCCACCCGGTCGCAGTCGGGGCAAAGGCCCGAATAATCGTTGGCACAGTCGTCGCATAGCGGCGCGCCGCAGTCGGCGCAGGAACGGAAGGCGCGGGAATCCATCATCCTGTGACAGTTCCGGCATTCGCTCATCGGCATGGCAATCCACCTCCGCTGCAAGTATGCCCGGTTGCTGGTGCCACTATACCGTTACAGCAATTCCCACACGGCTTTCAGGAACTGATCGACCTCCTCGAAGGTGTTGGCGTGACCGAGGCTGGCGCGTACCGCGCCGCGGTTCAGGGTGCCGAGAAAACGGTGGGCCCCGGGGGCGCAGTGCAGGCCGCCGCGCACGGCGATGTCCCGGCGGGCCAGGGCGTCCGCTACCTGGGCCGAGGGCAGGTCGCCCACGTTGAAGCACACGATGCCCGCCCGCCCGGCCTCCTGGGCGGGGCTGTAGAGGGTCACGCCCTCCATGGCGGCAAGGCCGTCGAACAGGGCCTGGGTCAGCTCACGCTCGTGCATCATGATCTGGGACAATTTCGGCGCGACATAATCACAGCCCGCCGCCAGTCCCGCGATGCCGTGCAGGTTCACCGTGCCGGATTCGTAGCGTTCGGGCAGTGTGCCAGGCTGCAAAAGGCTGTGGGAATCGGTGCCGGTGCCGCCCTCCCGCAGGGGATTGAGGCGCAGGCCTGGGGCAATGTACAGCCCACCGGTGCCCTGGGGTCCCAACAGCGATTTGTGGCCGGGAAAGGCGTAAAGGTCGCAGCCCAGCGCCGTGACGTTCACCGGCATGCCGCCCAGGGCCTGGGCCCCGTCGACCAGACAGCGCACCCCGGCTGCCTTCGCCACCTGACCGATGGCGGCCACCGGCTGTATGGCCCCGGTGACGTTGCTGGCGTGGGTGCACACGATCAGCGCCGTGCGGGGCGTGAGGGCGTCCCGGATGTCGTCCGGGTCCACGAAGCCGTCGGGCCTGGGCGGTACCAGCGTCAGCGTGATGCGCTCTCGCACTGCCAGGGCGTGCAGCGGACGCAGCACCGAATTGTGCTCCAGTTGGGTGGCAATCACATGGTCGCCCACGCGCAGGCTGCCCTTGATGGCCAGGTTCAGCGCGTCGGTGCAGTTGAAGCAGTGCACAACGTTCATCGGATCCGCCGCGCCCAAAAGTACCGCCAGCTTTTCCCGGCAGTCCAGCACGGTGCGGGCGGCTTCGATGGCCGCGCGATGGCCCGATCGGCCCGGGTTGGCGTTGGTCTCGGTCAGGGCTTTTTCCACGGCTCTGATGACGCTGGGCGGCTTTGGGTGGCTGGTGGCGGCGTTGTCAAAATAGATCGGCATGTCAGATGGCCTCCTTCACGCCCGGGGTGGGGTTTGCGTAGTATAGAATACATGCGCCGGAGCTGTTTTATGAGCCGGCGCGTGAATCGCTTGAAACGGAGGAAACGTTATGCGGGATGTTTACGGCGTGGCGGCGTTTCGCTCGCGCCAGCAGGTGCTGCGCTTCGAGGCGGCGCTGCGACAGCGGGGCGTGCCCACCCAGGTGGTCACCACGCCCCGGGATATATCAATGGGCTGCGGGCTGTCCGTGCGCTTTCCGATGGAGCGCCTGAATGATGTGCGCCGGGCATTGCTGGCCAACAACCCCGGCAACCTGATCGGCCTGTACCGGGCGGAGTATGATAGGGGAAGGCTTCGGGTGAGCCCGGTGTGAGGGGGATATTCTGATTTATCGAGCAGAGCTCGATGAATCAGAATTATCCCTTTGAACAGAAAATGGAATCAACCGAAACGTGCTTGACCGAACCGCCCGCCGGATTGTATAATTAAGCTGATACAGAAGCGGGCACGTGCCCGGATGGAGGAATTGACTATGGATGCCCAGCGGGCCGCGCAGGTGATGGAGGCGCTTCATCAGCTTTACCCCGAGGCGAAGCCGGAATTGCACTTTGCCAACCCCTACGAAACGCTGATCGCTACGATCCTGTCCGCCCAGTGCACCGACAAGCGGGTGAACATGGTCACGGCGCGGCTGTTTCCCCAGTACCCGGACGCCTTCGCCATGGCGAAGCTGGAGCCGGAGGAGCTGGAGCCGCTGATCAAGGAGTGCGGGCTGTACCACAACAAGGCGAAAAACATCGTTGCCGCCAGCCGCGCGCTGGTAGAGCAGTACGACGGCGTGGTTCCCTCCACCCGCAAGGAACTGATGGCGCTGCCCGGGGTCGGCCAGAAGACCGCCGGGGTGGTGCTGCTGGCCGCCTTCGGGGACGCCCAGATCCCGGTGGACACCCATGTGTTCCGGGTGTCCCGGCGCATCGGACTGGCCGACGCCAACACCCCCGAAAAGGTGGAGGAACAGCTGCGCAACCTGCTGGACCGGGACATTTGGTCGCTGGGCCACCACCTGATCATCTGGCACGGGCGGCGCTGCTGCCACGCCCGAAAGCCTGAATGCGAGCGATGCCCGCTGAATGACGGGCTGTGCGAAAAACATATGGAGAACTGAGCTATGGCATTGTTTGTTGATGTTGTTACGATTACCGTGAAGGCAGGGGACGGCGGCAACGGTTGCGTGTCCTTCCACCGGGAGAAATTCGTGCAGGCCGGCGGACCGGACGGCGGCGACGGCGGGCGCGGGGGCGACGTGATCTTCGAGGCCTCCGAGCGAATGCACACACTGATGGACTTCCGTCGGTGGAGATCTCGGTGGTGGCCGGATCGGTAGAGCGGGAGAAGGCCAGCGAGAAGCTGCTGTTGGACCTGTACGCCCCCGGCGAGCGCAAGACGCTGGTGCGGGGCGGCAACGGCGGCTTCGGCAACCAGCATTTCGCCACGCCCACCCGCCAGGCCCCCCAGTTTGCCAAGCCGGGTGAGAAGCGGGAGGTCATCGAGCTGACCCTTGAATTGAAGTCCATCGCCGACGTGGGCTTGGTGGGCTTCCCCAACGTAGGAAAATCCACGATACTGTCCGTGGTGACGGCGGCGCGGCCCAAGATCGCGAACTACCACTTCACCACCCTCCAGCCCAACCTGGGCATCGTCAAGCACGGCGAGGCCAGCTTCGTGCTGGCGGACATCCCCGGCCTGGTGGAGGGCGCGGCGGAGGGCGTCGGCCTGGGCCATGCCTTTCTGCGTCACGTGGAGCGCACCCGTATGCTGCTGCACGTGATCGATATCGCCGGCAGCGAGGGACGCGACCCGCTGGAGGACTACGACGCCATCATGAAGGAGCTGGAGGCCTACGGCGACCTCAGCAAGCGCCCCATGATCGTGGTGGCCAACAAGATGGACCTGCCGGGGGCCGAGGAGAACCTGAAGCGCCTGCGGGACAAGCTGGCGGGCACGGGTATCGACATCTACCCGGTCTCTGCCGCCACCCGCCAGAATTTCGACGCGCTGCTTTACGCCACGGCGCGCTTGCTGGACACCTGCCCGCCCGCCGAGCCTTTCATCGAGGAGGCGCTGGGCGACGCCGATGCGCTGGCCCAGGGCGAACCCTTCACCGTCGAGGTGGATGGCGGCGTGTACTTCGTCTCCGGCAGGGAGATGGACCGGCTGATCGCGTCGGTGAACTTCGACAACGAGGAGTCGCTGAACTGGTTCCACCGCTCGCTGCGCCGCCTGGGCGTGATCGACGCCCTGCGGGAGAGGGGCGCGAAGGAGGGCGACAGCGTCGTCATCGGCGATATGGAATTCGATTTTATAGATTGATACAAAACGGAGGATTATATCATGACCACGAAACAGCGGGCCGCCCTGCGGTCCATGTGCAACACGATGGAGCCGATCCTGCACATCGGCAAGGAGGGTATCAATGACAACCTGGTCAAGCAGTGCTGGGATGCCCTGGAGGCGCGGGAGCTGATCAAGGTGACTGTGCAGAAGAACGCCCCCTTCGATTCCACCCGGGAGGCCTGCGACGCGCTGTGCGAGCGCGTTCACGCCGAGCCGGTGCAAACCATCGGCAGCAAGTTCTGCATCTACCGCCAGGCCCGGGAGAATTCGAAGATCAAGCTGGAGGAGCTGTAGCCATAATATGTCGCGGCGGCGCCTGCGCCGCCGCGACGGGATGACTGCGACTATATTGTCATCCTGAGCGAAGTGTAGCGGAGTCGGAGAACCTTGCCTACCATCTTCAATCGCCCTCAAACAACCGCCTGCCGCTGCCGTGACGGATCAGGGCGACGCCCGCGTGAGCGGCGACGGCCAATGCCGGAAACAAGTACCAGCCGTTTCCCGTCAAAAGGTAAAAGCCCAGCAGCGCCAGCGCCAACAGGGCGCTTCGCGGTGAAAAACGGGCCGATGTCGCGCCTGCCAGCAGCTGCTTCAGCCCATTCCCAAGCCTGTGGCGTGGGGAACGGGGCAGGGCTTCGGCGGGCAGGGCGCGGAGCAACCGGGTGAGTTTTCGGCTGTCCATGACGGCCACGGCGGGCTCGCTCAATTCCCGGGCGTAGAACGCTGCCCGGGGCTCACAGGGGCAGGTAGCGGCGATCACCAGCCGATCGGTGTCCCGGTTGGCCTTCCAGGCGTTCAGCACGTCCCCGGAGGACAGTGTCGCCTCGGGGTGCTTCAGTACCGGCGCGAGGCGAAAGCGTTCTCCGGGCCAGCGGCGCTCGATCAACGCCATGAACGCCGCTTCGGCGGCGCGGTCGTCCAGTCCCGCGATGCGCAACAGCTCCGCTTGTGCCTGGGCAGCGGTGGCATGATGCTTCACGGGTAGCCCCTTTAACAGCCTCTGGCTCAGCGCCGCGCAGACGAAGGCCGCCCCGCAGGCCAGCGGAATGCTTTCCCAGGCGTTCAGAAAGAAAATATAGAAGCCGATTGCGCCGAGGACGCTCAGCGCGGCGCGGTCGATGAATGCGGCCATGGGGTGGTCCTCCCATTGTAATGGCGATAAGCCAGCCGGGGCTTGCATATTATTGTTTGGGACGACGTATCGCCGGCCCTGCACCCACTGTTATCATTATTGACAGCATTGCGGTAATAATACAGCTTTGCAAAGGAGGAACCGCTATGAAACAGTTATTGTCCCTCTGCCTCGCGCTCGTGTTGGCGCTGGCCCTTCCCTTTGTCGCCCTGGCCGACGCGTCCGATCTTCATAGCCCCTCCGACGTTGTCCTCGGCGACGCCCGGTTCGACACCTACATTCCGCTGCTGGAGGGCAAACGGGTGGCGCTGTTCTCCAACCACAGTGGCATTGTGGGGGACATGACCAGCGGCACTGGGGACGCTGAGGGCGTGGATACGAGCCTGATCCCCTTCGGCAGGGATGCCGACGGCAATGAGATTGAATACGGCGAACACGTGCTGGACGCGATGCTGGCCCGGGGCGTGAACGTCACCGCCATATTCAGCCCCGAGCACGGCTTCCGGGGCACGGCCAGCGCGGGGGAGGCGGTCAGCGATTCCGTGGACCCGGCCACCGGCGTGCCAATCCTGTCGCTGTACGCTGAAAACAGCCACTATCCCAGCGCCGAGAGCATGGATGCCTTCGACGTACTGGTGATCGACCTCCAGGATGTGGGCTTGCGCTACTATACCTACTACATCTCCATGTACTACCTGATGGATGCCTGCGCTGCCGCGGGCAAGCCGGTGGTGCTGCTGGACCGGCCCAATCCCAACGGCTTCTATGTAGACGGGCCCATCCTGCGGGATGAATTCAAGTCCGGCGTGGGGCGGCTGCCGGTGCCCATCGTCCATGGCTTGACCCTGGGCGAGCTGGCCCGGATGATCAACGGCGAGGGTTGGCTGGAGGCGGGAAAGGACGCCTGCGACCTGACCGTCATTCCCTGCCTGAACTACACCCATGCCGACCGCGTGCCGCTGGTGCGTGCACCGTCGCCGAACCTGAAGGACATGCGGGCGGTGTACCTGTACGCCTCCACCTGCTTCTTCGAGAACACCCTTATGTCGGTGGGCCGGGGGACCGACCATCCATTCGAGGTCTTTGGCAGCCCGTATCTCTCCGGGGACGACGCCTTTGACTACAGCTTTACCCCCGTCAGCATGCCCGGGGCCAATGAACCGCCCTTCGAGGGCCGGGTATGCCAGGGCAGGCAGTTGATGGATACGCCGCTGGAGGACATCTGGAACGCGGGCATCAACCTCAACTATCTGGTGGACGCTTACAACGCCATCCGGGAGGACGCCCCTGGGGTGGACTTCTTTGGCACCCCCGACAGTGAGGGCCGTTACTGGCTGGACAAGCTGTGCGGCACGGATGAGGTGCGGAAGATGATCGTTGCCGGGGAATCCGCCGAGGCGATCAAGGCCGGCTGGCAGGCGGAAATCGAAGCGTTCAAGGAACAGCGGAGGCCGTATCTGCTGTATGAGGAATAGCAATGTGCGATCGGGCATGGATGGATAAATTCTGATTTGTCGCGGAGCGACAAATCAGAATGGTGTTAGTCAGGAAATGGGGTGATGAAGCCCAAGCCGTCTTACAAGGCCAAAAGACCAGAGGA
>CADBVG010000057.1 GCA_902798105.1 uncultured Eubacteriales bacterium | reverse complement strand
CAAATCCGTCAGGATTTGGTCCACCCCCTAAAACCTAACCCCTAAAACCTAATCCCTCAATTCTGATTTATCGAGCATCAGCTCGATAAATCAGAATTTGCCATTCATTCCATTATATCATTATTACATTAAATTTGCACATCACGCATGAAAAGACGGCGAAATCTGCTATAATGGTTGTGTATACCATTTTAATGACCCAATCAAGGAGGTTTCCCTTTCATGGACGACCCGTTCGGTCCGAGTATTGTCATCTTAATTGCGCTTACACTGGCGGTAATCGTGCGCATGGCCGAGGCCGCCGTTCCCTTTATCGACGAGGGGGAGGCTCAAAAAAAGGCCGATATCGGCGATGCCAAGGCCCGCCGTGCCCTGAAGCTGGTTCGCAGGGCCGAGCGGCCCTTCGGCGAATTCCGCATGTCATGGATTTGCCTTGTGCTGATCGCCTTTACGGCCCTGATCGCGCTGTTGTATGGGCGCATCGGCGGGAGCATCATGAAATTCGCGCTGTACGGGCTGCTGCCCTTCGCGCTGGTCAGCCTGACCCTCGCCGGGGCGATTCCCGGACACTTGGGCGCCCACTTCCGAAGCCCGCTGCTGGATGCCATCGCGCCGGTAGCGGACTGGACGATGATGATCCTCTCCCCCGTCACCCGGCTTTGCATGACCCTGGGCGTGTTGGTGCTGAAGCCCTTTCACATCAAGCCTGCCGACGTCGGGGATGCCGTGACCGAGGAGGACATCATGCAGATGGTGGACATCGGCGAAGAGAAGGGCGCCATCGAGGCCGACGAGCGGGAGATGATCGAGAACATATTTGAGTTCAACAACATGAACGCCGGCGACTGTATGATCCACCGCAAGGACATCACCGCCATCGACATCGAATCCACCGACGCCGAGATCCTGGAGACCATCCGCCAGAGCGGCCTGTCCCGCTTTCCCGTGTACGAGGGCAGCATCGACAACGTGCTGGGCATACTGACCACCCGCGATTACCTGCTCAGCCGTGCGGACGGACGCAACGTGCCCCTGCGGGCGCTGGTGCGGCCCGCCCACTTTGTGCCGGAATCGGTGCGCACGGACGTACTGTTCCAGGAGATGCAGTCCCGCAAGCAGCACATGGCCATCGTGGTGGACGAGTACGGCGGCACCAGCGGCCTGATCACACTGGAGGACCTGCTGGAGGAGATCGTCGGCAACATCTATGACGAGTTCGACCCCAAGGAGGAGCCGGAGATCACCCGGCTGTCCGGCGGGCGCTGGCGCATCTCCGGCGCGGCGGACCTGGACAGCGTGGCCGAGGCGCTGGACATCAGGCTGCCCGACGACCTGGAATACGACACCCTCGGCGGCCTGGTCTTCAGCCGCCTGACCGAGATCCCCTCCGACGGCGAGCACCCCGTGGTGGAGTGCTTCGGCCTGCGCATCAGCGTCGAGCAGATCGCCGACCGAAGGGTGGAGTGGGCCGTGGTTGAGAAGTTGGATTCCAAATCGGATGAAGAAGTCACGGACCCCAGTCCCGGTACGCATAATTAGAATTAGGAATGAGGAATGAGGAATTAGGAATGGCGGTGCAAATCCCTTGCGGGATTTGAAATCAAAAACCGAAAGATTTTCAAAGCAGTGCGAATCCTTCAGGGCTTTCTCATTCCTAATTCCTCATTTACCACGGAGTTTGTTGCTTACCCAAGACATGAGAGAAAGGCAGTGATCGACCATGGAATTGCTCAAACAGAGGATATTGAAGGACGGACGGGCCCTGAGCGAACAGGTGCTGCTGGTGGACTCGTTCCTGAACCACCAGGTGGACGTGAAGCTGATGCAGGCCTGTGGCGAGGAATTCGCCCGGCGCTTCGCGGACGCGGGCGTCACTCGCATCGCCACCATTGAATCCTCGGGCATCGCCCCGGCGGCCATGACAGCCCTGGCGATGGACCTGCCCCTGGTGATCCTGAAAAAGTCGGTTTCCAGCATACTGAAGGATGGCATCATCCAGCGGGAGGTATTCTCCTTCACCAAGAACGCCCCCTACCTGCTGACGCTGAAGACCCACTTCGTCACACCCGGAGACAACGTTCTGTTGATCGACGACTTCCTGGCCAACGGCGAGGCGGCCTTTGGCGGCATCGCCCTGCTGGAAAAGGCCGGGGCGAAGATCGCCGGCGTGGGCGCTGTCATCGCCAAGACCTTCCAACCCGGCATGGATAAGCTCCGCGCCGCGGGCTACCGCGTGGAGGCATTGGCGCCGGTGAAGGCGATGAGCGAAGGAAAGATTGAATTCTGATTTATCAGGCATCAGCCCGATAAATCAGAATATACCAAGGAGTATCTCATGGATTTATCCGACGTCAAGTGCTTCCTGCTGGACATGGACGGCACGTTTTACCTGGGCGGACAGCTGATCGATGGCTCGCTGGAATTCATCGACAGGGTACTGGCCACCGGGCGGGACTTCATGTTCCTGACCAACAATTCCAGCCACAACGCCAATTTCTACGTGCGCAAGCTGGCGAAAATGGGATTGGAGATCGACCGGAGCCGGGTGTTGACCTCCGGCGAGGCCACCTGTGAAAAGCTCCATGAACTCTACCCCGGCAAGCGTGCCTTCGTGCTGGGAAACGAATACCTGGTTGAAGAGTTTCGCGAGGCAGGCATCCCGGTGGACATGGCGAATCCCGAGATCGTGGTCATCGGCTTCGACACCACGCTGGACTATGCGAAGATGCAGGCCGTGTGCGACTTTGTGCGCGCGGGCCTGCCCTACATCGCCACCCACCCGGACTTCAATTGCCCCACCGAGACCGGCTTCATGCCTGACATCGGCGCGATCATGGCCTTCATCGAGGCCTCCACCGGTCGCCGGCCCGACCTGGTCGTCGGCAAGCCCAACACCGGCATCGTCGAGGCCGTGCTGAAGCGCACGGGCTTAAAGGTCAATGCGCTGGCCATGGTAGGCGACCGGCTGTATACCGACATCGAAACCGGCCTACGCAGCGGCATGCTGTCCATATTGGTGATGAGCGGCGAGACCACCGAGGCCATGCTGGCAGATTCCCCGACGAAGCCGGACCTGAAGTTCGAACGGCTTTCGGGCATGATACCCTTATTGTAGGAGGTTGTACCCATGAGCGGCGAATACACCGAATTCCGCTACGACACCCAGCTGCTGATCGAAGGCCAGGGGCTCAACGAGGACGCCATCCGCGAGCACTTCGAAACCGCATTTACCGGCGACAGCCTGCTGGCCGTGGGCGACGACGAGCTGATCAAGATCCACTACCACACCAACGAGCCTTGGAAGGTACTGGAATACTGCGCCACGCTTGGCGAGATCTACGACATTGTGGTGGAGGACATGGACCGCCAGAGCCGGGGCCTGCAGGGATGAGCGCAGGACGCCGGACGCTGCCCCTGTGGGAGAGCGATCATCCCTACGCCGCCGAGACCGCCGACCAGGCCGCGCCGTCGCTGGATGAGTATGCGGCGAACAACGCCGATGTGGCCGTCGTGGTCGTGCCCGGCGGTGGCTACACCCACAAGGCGCCTCACGAGGGCGGGCCGATCGCCGAACGGCTGAACGAATATGGCTTTTCGGCCTACGTGTTGAACTACCGTGTGTCGCCCTGCCCCGCCCTCGCGCCCCTCACTGACGCACGGCGGGCCATCCGCGCCGTGCGGGCCCTGGGTTATCGCCACGTGGGCATCCTGGGCTTCTCCGCGGGCGGCAACGTGGCCTGCAACGCCGCCGTCCACTCAGGCCCCGGCGATCCGGCCAGCCCGGACCCGCTGGAGCGACTGTCCTCACGGCCCGATTTCCTCATATCCTGCTACGCCGTGGTCAGCTTCTGCCAGTACCCCCACGTCGGCAGTGTGCTGGCTCTGCTGGGCGACGGCAGCGACATGGCCAGACGCCGCTATTTCTCGGCGGAGCTGAACGTGGGGCCCGACGCCCCGCCCGCCTTCATCTGGCACACCGCCACCGATGAGAGCGTCCCCGTGGAGAACAGCCTGCTGCTGGCCGGGGCCTTTGCCCGCCAGGGTGTACCCTTCGAGCTGCATATCTACCCCGAGGGCGTCCACGGCATCGGTCTGGCAGACGGCACCCCGGGGGCGAAGGACTGGCCGCAGGACTGTGCCCGGTTCATTCGCAAGGTATGCGGAGCCTGATTGTTTTTCCCTCGATTGCCCTGCGCAAGAATCATTCCGGCTTTGTGGTCCCGGATTTAACCCCACGACCCTTGACAGAACCCCCGGGGCATGCTATCATTCTGTTCAGAATTTCATATTTTGCGATGATGGGAACAAGTAGGTCGCGTCAACCGGTTTCAGAGAGTCCCCGGTCGGTGAGAGGGGATGCAGGGGCGCGGGCGAATACATCCCGGAGCCGGTGGTTGAAACGACAGTAGGCCGCCCGGGCGCGCCCGTCACAGCGCATTCGAGGCCATGCCATGGCATGGCGAACGGAAGTGGTACCGCGATTCACAGTCGCCTTCCCGGTTGGGAGGGCGACTGTTTTATTCAGGGAGGCGTATATCAATGCAATTCACCGAAGAAATGTTCGCAAGGCACATGCGGCCCATCAACGGCAGCGCCATCCGCGAGATCTTCAAGCTGCTGGCCAGGCCCGGCATGATCTCCTTTGCCGGCGGCAACCCCTCCAACACGGCGCTGGAGCCCAAGGTCATCGCAGGGCTGGCCGACGAGGTGCTGGAGAAGTACGGCACGACGCTGCTGCAATACGGCGCGACAGACGGCTTCGGCCCCTTCCGGGAGAGCGCCGCGGAATTCCTGCGGGGCTCCCAGGTCAACTGCACCGCCGAGGACATACTGCCCACCCAGGGCGGCACCCAGGCCTTCGACGTGCTGCTGAAGGCGCTCATCGACCCCGGCGACGCCGTGCTGTGCGAAAGCCCCACCTTCCTGGGCGCGATACAGGCCATGCGGGAGTATAACGCGAAGCTGGTCCCCATGCCCACCGACGACAAGGGCGTGATCGTGGAGGCGGCGGAGGCGCTGATCAAGCAGCACCACCCGAAGCTGATGTACGTGATCCCCACCTTCCAGAACCCCACCGGCATCACCCTGTCCCTGGAGCGCAGGAAGGCCCTGGCGGCGCTGGCCGCCAAATACGGCGTGGTCATCGCCGAGGACGACCCCTACCGCGACCTGCGCTATTCCGGCGACCCCCTGCCCACGATACAGTCCTTCGATGAGGAGGGCTGGGTGGTGTACATGTCCTCCTTCTCCAAATACGTGGCCCCCGGCCTGCGCGTGGGCGCGGCGGCGGTGAAAAACCCCCTGCTGCGGCGCAAGATGGTCATCGGCAAGCAGTCCGCCGACACCCATTCCCCGCTGCTCAACCAGGCCGTCGTGGATGCCTACATCCGAAAGGGCCTGATGCCCGGACACCTCCAGCGGATATGCGGCGATTACAAAAAGCAGCTCGATGCCATGCTGGGCGGCTTCAAATATTTCCCCGAAGGCACCACCCACACCGTGCCCCAGGGCGGCCTGTTCGTCTGGGCCGAGCTGCCCGGGGGCATGGATGCCATGAAGGCCTTCGAGGCCGCCGTGTCGGCGAACGTCGCCTTCGTGCCCGGCACCCACTTCTACCCCGAGGGCGGCCACGAAAACACCCTGCGCCTGAACTTCTCGATGTGCGATATACCGACCATCGAGGCGGGCATGGTGAAGCTGGGGAAGGTCATCTCTGAAATGTAAACAGAAAGGAACGATAGATATGAACGCACTGGACCTTTTGAAAGAGCGCGGCTTTGTAAAGCAGATCACCTTTGAGGACGAGCTGTACAAGGCCTTCGATTCGGGCATGGTGTCCTTCTACGTGGGCTTCGACCCCACCGCGGACAGCCTGCACATCGGCCACTACATTCCGATCATGGCCATGGCCCACCTGCAAAAGGCCGGCCACAAGCCCTTCGCGCTGATGGGCGGCGGCACGGGCATGATCGGCGACCCCTCCGGCAAGAGCGACCTGCGCAAGGTTCTGACGGTGGAGGACATCGACAACAACGTGGCCCACATCAGGAAGCAGATGGAATCCTTCCTGGACTTCGACGAGTCCAAGCCCAACTGCGCCCAGATCGTCAACAACGCCGACTGGCTGCGCAACCTGAACTACATCGACTTCCTGCGGGACGTGGGCGCGCTGTTCTCCGTCAACCGCATGCTCACCGCCGAGTGCTACAAGCAGCGCCTGGAGCGGGGCCTTACGTTCCTGGAGTTCAACTACATGCTGATGCAGAGCTACGACTTCCTGGAGCTCAACCACCGCTACGGCGTGACGCTCCAGTGCGGCGGCGACGACCAGTGGTCCAACATGCTCTCCGGCGCGGACCTGATTCGCCGCAAGGACGGCAAGCCCGCCTTCGCGCTGACCTTCCAGCTGCTGCTGACCCACGACGGCCGCAAGATGGGCAAGACCGAAAAGGGCGCGCTGTGGCTTGATCCCAACAAGTGCAGCCCCTACGACTTCTACCAGTACTGGCGCAATGTGGACGACCAGGACGTGGAGAAATGCCTGGGCCTGCTGACCTTCCTGCCCATGGACGAGGTGCGCCGCCTGGGCGCGCTGAAGGACAGCGCCATCAACGAGGCCAAGCGGGTGCTGGCCTACGAGGTCACCAAGAACGTGCACGGCGAGGAGGAGGCCAAAAAGGCCCAGCAGGCCGCCGAAGCGCTTTTCGGCAGTGGCGGGAACGCCGCTTCCGTGCCCACCACCGAGATCGGCCCCGCCGAACTGGACGGCGAGAACCGCCTGCTGGCCTGGGTGGCGAAGGTCGGCCTGTGCAAGAGCAACAAGGAGGCCCGCCAGACCATGACCGCCGGCGGCCTGTCCGTCAACGACGAGAAGATCACCGATGTAGACTACCGCATCACCCCCGAGATGCTCGCCGGCGACGGCCTGCTGATCAAGAAGGGCAAGAAGAGCTACCACCGCTTGAAGACGAAGGGATAAGGTCTCCCGTACACATACGCAGGGCTGCATCACAGCCCTGCGCACATGGTTTTGGAACCATCTCCTTCGCCCTCCATCTCTCGCCACCCGCAGAAAGGAAGGCTCGCCATGCCCCACAGCATCGACATCCGCGGGGTTCAGCCCGCCCTGCTTTACACCCTCGGCCCGGATTTTTCCGGCTCTTCCCCCACCGGGGAAACCCTCGCCTTCAATAACTACTATCTGGAGCGCAATGGGAAGCCCTTCCTGGCGGTGTCCGGGGAGTGCCACTACAGCCGCCTCGACCCCTCCCGGTGGGAGGATGCAATCGTCAAGATGCGCATGGGCGGGGTGGATATCGTCGCCACCTATGTGTTCTGGAACCACATTGAGGAAACAGAGGGCGCGTTTGACTTCACCGGACGGCGGGACCTGCGCCGGTTCGTGGCGCTGTGCCAAAAGCACGGCCTGTATGTCATTTTGCGGGTTGGTCCCTTCGCCCACGGCGAGGTCCGCAACGGCGGCCTGCCCGACTGGCTGTACGGCAAGCCCTTCGAGGTGCGCACCACCGACGAAGGCTTCCTCGATCTGGTGCGCCGCCTGTACGGCCGGATCGGCCAACAGGTGAAAGGCCTGTTCTTCAGGGACGGCGGGCCGGTGATCGGCGTACAGCTGGACAACGAGTATATGCATTCCGCCGCGCCCTGGGAGATGACCACCGGCGTGTCCGACGAGTGGATTAACGTCGGCTCAGAGGGCGAGGCCTACATCCTGAAGCTGCGGGAAATCGCGCTGGATTCCGGCCTGGCCCCGGCATTCTTCACCGGCACGGCCTGGGGCGGCGCGGCCTATTCGCCCCGGGTGCTGCCCCTGTGGGGCGGCTATCCCTACCGCCCGTGGCTTTTCTACAACCGCGGCGGCGAACACCCAGCCACAGAGGAATACATCTACGAGGACTATCATCGGGACGGCGCGACCTTCGCCGACGACTTTTCCCCCGCCTATCCCCCTTCCCGACGCCCCTACGCCTGCTGCGAAATGGGCAGCGGCATGATGTGCAGCTACCGCTACCGCTTCGTCCTTCCCTATAGAAGCGTGGACGCGCTGGCCAATGTGAAGCTGGGCTCCGGCTGCAACCTCATCGGCTATTACATGTTCCACGGCGGCACCAACCCCATCGGCAGGGGCGGCATGCCCCTGAACGAATCCCAGGTGCCGAAGCGCTCCTACGACTACCAGGCTGCCCTTGGGGAATTTGGCCAGGTACGCGAGTCCTACCGCCGTCTCAAATGCATCCATCACCTGCTGCACAGCTTCGGCAACCGGCTGGCCCCGATGGTCACGGTGCTGCCGGAGGGCGCAAGTTCGATCGACCCCTCGGACACCGTGCCGCTGCGCTTCGCCGTGCGCACCGACGGCGAGGGCGGCTTCCTGTTTATCAACAACTTCCAGGATCACCGCGCCATGCCGCCGCGGCGGCACGAACATGTGCGCATTGAAGCGCCTGATGGCAGCTATGACTTCGACATCAGCCTCGCCCCGGATGAGAACGCCATACTGCCCTTCGGCTTCGACATGGACGGCATCACGCTGCGCCAGGCCAACGCCCAGCCGATATTGCGCGCTGTGTTCGACGGGCGGACGACCTACGTCTTCATGGTGCCGGACGGCATGGACGGGACGTTCTGTTTCGAAGACGGCGCGGTCATAGCGGGTGTCGCGAGCCGCCCCGGGGGCGAAACCATCAGCCGTTTTACCGTCACAAAGGGCGAACGGTCCGTGGACGTGCTGGCGGTCAGCCGGGACATGGCGAACAACCTGTACCAACTGAGGGACGGCAGCCTGGTCTTCACCGACGCCGCCCTGCTGGAATACCCCGACGGGCAGCTGCGCCTGGAGACAACGCGCCCCGAAAACACGCTGTACACCTTCCCCGCCGACCTTTTAGAGGGCATCGGGGTGCGGCTTGCCGACCGGGAAGGGCTGGGCGTCTACCGGATTTGTGCCAAACCGAAGCAGATTCCCGTGCGCCTCGCCCGGACCGCGCATCACCGCTGGTCGGTGAAGCTTCCCGCCGGGGCCATGACCGGGCTGAAGGACATCCGGCTGCAAATCGACTACACCGGCGACATCGGCATGTTGTTCCTCGGCAGCGAAATGATCAGCGACAATTTCTGCAACGGCGACACCTGGGAGGTCGGCCTGCGGGAGCGCCCGTGCGAAGGCGATACCACGATGACACTGGTCGTCGCCCCCCTGCGGCAGGACAGCCGGATCAGCGTGGATTCCCCCATGGCGGCCCGCAGCGAACACGCGGAGGCGATGGTGGGAGAAGTGACGTCCGTGCGGGCGCAGGGGGTGTATGAAATTCTGATTTGTCGCTCCGCGACAAATCAGAATTTGAGTGGCTAGTGGCCAGTGATTAGTGGCTAGTAATCCCGTAGGGATTTGCTCCACCACTAGTCACTAGCCACTAACCACTAATCACTCAATTCTGATTTATCGAGCACAGCTCGATAAATCAGAATTTACCTACCTGTGCAGGATTTTTCCATCCTTATATAGAATTAATAAAGGTTATAGTTTTCCAACCAAGGAGAGCCCATCGATGAAAAAAAAGACCTGTGCCATGCTGGCGCTGCTTATAATGCTGTGCGTCGGCGTGGCGGCACTGACGGAAGAAGCGAAAAACCTGCTGATCAACGGTGACTTTTCCGAAATCGACGGCGACGAGCCCGTGGGCTGGCGCAAGGACATGTGGCTGACCGACACCGGGGTGAGCCTGCTGACCGTCGACCCGGACGGCTTTGACGGCAACTGCATCACCGTCACCAACGTGGACGCCAACGACGCCCGCTTCGCCCAGGCCGTGGCCGTGGAGCCGGACACGTTGTACTGCGTCAGCGGCATGATCCGCGCTTCGGGCTGCGATGAGGACGGCTACGGCGCGACCCTGTCCATTGAGGATGTGTTCGTCTATTCCGACGGCCTGTACGACACCGACGGCGAGTGGGAGTATACCGAGCTGTACGGCCGCACCGGCCCTGACCAGACCACGCTGACGGTATTCGCCCGGGTCGGCGGCTACGGCACCCTCTCCAGGGGCCGCGCCAGCTTCGACGACCTGGCCGTGACCCGGGTGGACGAGGCCCCCGAGGGCGCCATCGTATACGACTTCTTCCGCGATGCTTCCGCCGAAAGCGCTGACAGCGGCGATTCCGACGACGAAGCCGAGCCCGCCCGGAACACCGAGGCATGGCTGCTGTTTACCTGCGTCTACGCGCTGGCGGTAGTAGGCTTTACCCGCAAGCGCCGCCGCTCCGCCGAGCCCATGGGCAGGAAAAAGCTGTGGGTGCTGCTGGGCACCGGGCTGCTGGGCGCCTTCGCGCTGCGGCTGGTCATTGCCGCCCGGGTGCGGGGCTACAACACCGACATCAACTGCTTCACCAGCTGGTCCGAGCGCATGTTCACCCTGGGGCCGGGCCGCTTCTACGACCCCGAATACTTCTGCGACTATCCCCCGCTGTACATGCTGCTGCTGTGGCTGGTGGCGGCGCTGCGGCGTCTGCTGGGCATCGCCGTCGGCACCCCCGGGTACCTCATCTTGCTGAAGCTGCTGCCGATGCTGGCCGATTTGGCTGGGGCGGTACTGGTGTGGCGGGTGGCCCGCCGCAAGCTGAGCGAAAGCGGCGCGGCGCTTTTGGGCCTGATGATGGCCTTCAACCCCGCCGCCATCGCCAACAGCGCGGCCTGGGGCCAGATCGACGCCGTGTTGGCGCTGTTCATCGCGCTGTGCGCGCTCTACGCTGCCGACGGCAGGACCATTCCAGCGCTGGTGTGCTTCGGCGCGGCGCTGCTGGTGAAGCCCCAGGCGCTGCTGGTAGGGCCCGTGGGCCTGACCGCCATACTGTGCGGCATATTCTGTGCCACCGGCGAAGCGCGCACGCGCAGGATACGGGATGCGCTGATCGGCCTGGCCGCCTGCCTTGCGCTGATCTACCTGGTAGGCCTGCTGTGCTGCCTGGGTCAGCCCCTCACCCGCCCCGTTACCTGGCTGTTTGAACTGTACACCCAGACGTTGCAAGGCTACCGCTACGTCACCGTAAACACACTGAACCTGTTCTACCTGCTGGGCATGAACTGGGCCCACGCCGAGGACCACGCCGGTGTCATCGCGCTGGCCTGGGTGCTGTTCGCTCTGGCCCAGGCGAGCTGCATCTGGTTGACCGTCGCCAGTCGCAGGCAACCCCGCCGGCTGCTGCTGACCGGCGGACTGTTGATGGTGCTGATCTGCACCTTCGGCCCGATGATCCACGAGCGCTACATCTTCCCGGCGCTGCTGCTGATCGCCCTGGCCTTCGCCTGCGAGCGAGACCGCCGGCTGTTGATTGCGCTGACGGTAATGACCTGTACGCTTTTCCTGAATGAGATTTTGGTGCTCCAGGGCGGCTTGACCGAGGCCAACTTCGGCCATTTGCAGGACAGCGAGCGCTGGCTGAACTGCCTGCTCAGCGTTCTGAACGTGTTGAACGCCCTTTTCCTGGGCTGGACGGCCTTCGACATCTGCGTGCGGGATCACGTCTGGTCCATGGGCAAACCCGCCCGGGAGACCGTGCCCGCCGGGGTCTACACCCTCGGTCTGGAGGCAAACTACCGCATGGGCATCAGGCGCGTCGACGTGCTGCTGATGGGCGCGGCGACGCTGGTGTACAGCGTGCTGGCCTTCACCAACCTGGGCGTCACCGCCGCCCCCCAAAGCGGCTGGACTGCCAGCCAGGGCGGCGAAGCCGTGGTGTTCGACCTGGGGCAGACCGAGACCTGGCAGATGACCTACTACGGCGGAATCTGCAATTCCACGTTCACCGTCGAGCTGTCCGACGACGGCGACACCTGGAGCGAACCCACCTACGCCCAATACAACCAGGGCGAAATCTTCCGCTGGCTCTGGTTCGTGCCGCTGGACGCGGACATGAACACGCTCTACACCGCGCCTGACGCCGTCGACGGCGCGCCGACGTGGCATTGCGCCGCGGGCGAGGACAGCCACCCGAGGCAAACCGCCCGCTATGCCCGCATCACGGCCCAGTCCGCAGGGCTGGTGCTCTATGAGGTGGCCTTCCTGGACGCGGAGGGCAGGCCCCTGCCCATCGCCGGGGTCAGCCAGAGCAGCCAGACCGAACAATCCGAAAGCAGCGCGGCCACGCTGATCGACGAGCAGCGCACGGTGCCCGCCTATCCAAGCTACCTGAACAGCAGCTATTTTGACGAGATCTACCACGCCCGCACCGCCTTCGAACATCTGCACGGCATGAACGCCTACGAGTGGACCCACCCGCCGCTGGGCAAGGTGCTGATGATGGTAGGCGTACAGGTCTTCGGCATGACGCCCTTCGGCTGGCGCTTCATGGGGGCGCTGGTGGGCGTGCTGATGGTGCCGCTGATGTACCTGATGGTGAAGCAGCTGACCAAGGATACGAAGCTGTCCTTCATTGCCATGGCGCTGATGGCACTGGATTCCATGCACTTCACCCAGACCCGCATTGCCACCATCGACAGCTACGCGGTGTTCTGGATCATGCTGATGTACCTGTTCATGTTCCGCTACTGCCAGATGAGCTGGAACCGGGAATCTCTGGGCAAGACGCTGGTCCCGCTGGGGCTGTGCGGCGTGACCATGGGCATCGCCTGGGCCACCAAGTGGGTGGGACTGTACGCCTCGGCGGGGCTGGCCATACTGTTCTTCTGGACGGTCTTCCGCCGCATGCGGGAGGCCTTCGCCCTGCGCAGGGCCGGCCAGGCCAAGCAGTTCAGCCAGAACATGAAGAACCTGATCATCACACTGGCCTTCTGCGTGCTGTTCTTCATCGTCATACCGGTGCTGATCTACTACTTCAGCTACTACTGGCTGTTGCGGCCCGAGGGCGTCCGAACCTTCGGCGACATGCTGTCCAGCGAGCGCGTCAACCGGGTCATCGAGCTGCAAAAGAGCATCTACGGCTACCACGCGGGCCTGGGCGGCGACACCCACTACTTCCGCTCCCCCTGGTACCAGTGGCCAATCATCTGGTGGCCGATGTGGTACTACTCCGGCACCGGCTTCATGCCCGAGGGCATGATCTCGTCCATCAGCTGCATGGGCAACCCGGCGGTGTGGTGGTTCGGGCTGGCGGCGATCCTGTTCGTCACCGTGCGCATGTGCTGGGTGCGCCGCGCATCCCGCAAGGACGTGATGGTGGTCATCGGCTTCGCCTCCCAGTTCCTGCCCTGGGTGATCGTGCCCCGCTCCACCTTCATTTACCACTATTTCGCCAGCGTGCCCTTCATCATCTGCGCCTCGGCGCTGCTGCTGGACGCGATACGCAAAAAGAACGAAAAGGCCTTCTCCGCCGTCTCGGGCGGGCTGCTGGCCGCGGCGCTGATACTGTTCGCCGCGTTCTATCCGCTGGAGAGCGGCCTGCCGTGCTCCAGGGACTACGCGAAGTACTTGAGATGGTTCAAGTGGTACAACTATTAGGCATGAGGTGATACCGATGCTTTCATTCGTCTCCAGCTGTGGTCTTTCCGGCATCGAAGGCTTTGCCGTCGAGGTGGAAGTGAACATGTCCCACGGCATGGTACTGTTTGAGATCGTGGGCCTGCCGGACGCCTCGGTGAAGGAATCCCGGGAGCGTGTGCGCACAGCGGTGAAGAACAGCGGCTTCTACTTCCCGGCGGAGCGCCTGATCGTGAACCTGGCCCCGGCGGACCTGAAAAAGGAAGGCCCCGCCTTCGACCTGCCCATCGCCCTGGGCATACTGTGCTGCATGGGCGTGATCGAGCAGCAGGCGCTGGAGGGACTGTGCATCTTCGGCGAATTGTCCCTGAACGGCGGCGTGCGGCCGGTGCGCGGGGCGCTGCCGATGGTGATTTCCGCAATGGAGCGGGGCGTGAAGTGCTTTATGCTGCCCGCGGAGAACGCCGGGGAGGTCAGCTGCATCGAGGGCGCGGAGATCTACCCCGCCACCACGCTGATCGAAGCGGTGCGCCACCTGACGGGCGACCTGGCCATCGAGCCACTGAAGCCCGTGGCCTACCAGACCCTGATTGGCCGGCGGCAGTTCTCCGAGGATTTTTGCCACGTCAAGGGCCAGAGCAAGGCCAAGCGGGCGCTGGAGATCGCCGCCGCGGGCGGGCACAACGTGTTGATGATCGGCCCGCCAGGCTCCGGCAAGACGCTGATGGCCCGGTGCATGCCCACCATATTGCCGGACATGACCTTCGAGGAAGCGCTGGAGGCCACCCGCATTCACTCCGTGGCCGGGGCGGTGCCACCCTCGGGCCTGCTGACCGAGCGGCCCTTCCGCTCGCCCCACCACACCGCCAGCCATGCCAGCCTCGTGGGTGGCGGCCCCAACGCCCTGCCCGGGGAAATCAGCAAGGCCCACAACGGCGTGCTGTTCCTCGATGAATTGCCCGAATACCGTCGCGACGTGCTGGAGGCGCTGCGCCAGCCCATGGAGGACGGCTTCGTCACCATCACACGGGTGAACGCCCAGAGCACCTACCCCTCCCGCTTCGTGCTGGTGTGCTCGATGAACCCCTGCCCCTGCGGCAACCTGGGCAGCCGCACCAAGCAGTGCCGCTGTACGCCCAACGAGATCAGGCGGTACCTGAACCGCATCTCCGGGCCTCTGCTGGACCGAATCGACATGCACATCGAGGTGGAGTCCATCCCCGCGGAAAAGCTCTCCGAGACCACCCTGTCCGAGCCCAGCGACGCCATCCGCGCCCGCGTAGAGGCCGCCCGGGAGGTGCAGCGGGCCCGCTACGGCGATTCGGGCATCCACTGCAACGCGGAACTCAACGCGCGCACCCTGGCCGGGGCCTGCAGGCTGACCGCCTCCGCCCAGGAGCTGCTCACCGCCTCCACCGAGCGGATGAAGCTGTCCAACCGGGCCTATACGCGGATATTGAAGGTCGCAAGGACGATATGCGACCTGGACGGCGTGGAGACCATCGGCGACGAGCAGGTGGCCGAGGCCGTGCAGTATCGGACGCTGGACAGGAAGTATTGGGGGTAGTATAAACGAAGTATACCGCTGTAAAAATCAGCATATAGCTGGCGTCCAGGCGTGACGCCACAAACGGGACGGAAGAAGCGATTCTTCCGTCCCGCATTGCTTTTTGGAGTAACAAGTGGCGTCTCCCTGCCATAATCCATACCAACAGTATAAATCTTATTATTTCATTGGTATTGCCAGTGTCTTCACATCTATGCAGCTTCACGCTACAATGAATGTACAGACTGTGAAGGGAGCGTCGTGGATGGAATTGAAGCTGGGCGAAAACATTCGCGCACAGAGAAAGGCACGGGGCCTGACCCAGGAGCAGCTGGCGGAGGTGCTGGGCGTGACGGTCGGCGCGGTGTACAAGTGGGAGGCGGGCATGAGCACGCCGGAGCTGCCGCTGATCGTCGAGATGGCGGATTTCTTCGACGCCTCCGTGGATGCGCTGTTGGGCTATGCGCTGAAGGACAACCGACTCAAGGCCATTGAAAGCCGATTGTGGCGATACCACAGGGAAAAGGACCGCGAGGGTCTTGCGGAGGTGGAAAAGGCGCTGAAAAAGTATCCCAGCGCTTTCAGCATCGCCTATGCCGGCGCGACACTTTATCACGGCATCGGCATGGAGGCAAAGGACGCCGCGATGCTCCGCCGGGCGCTGGAGCTGTATGAAAGGGCGCGTCAGCTGCTGCCGCAAAACCGGGATGCCGCCATCAGCGACCAGACCCTGTGCAGTTCAATCGGCAGCGTTTACTTCGCGCTGGGTGAGCGGGAGAAGGGCTTGCGAATGCTCATGGCGCAAAACGCGGACAACCTGTACAGCGCGTTGATCGGGACGGTGCTCGCCAATGAGATGGGCCGCCCGGAGGAGGCGCTGCCCTATCTGTCCCAGGGGATGATCAGGGCCATCTATGAGATGATCTACGCGGTCATGGGCTACGCAGGCCTCTATGCCAGCCGGCGCGACCGAAATAACGGAATCATCCTTCTGGAATGGGGCATCCGAACGCTCCGTGGCTTGAAGGCTTCGAACGCGCCGGATTACCTGGACAAGATCTGCGCAGTGCTTTACGCCCATCTGGCCGGATTCCAGTTGAATTCCAAAGGCCGAAGCGCCTCGGAGGAATCCATGCGCCATGCCATTGATCTGGCCCGCCACTTTGACGCCGCCCCGGATTACAGCACATCAAACCTGCGCTTCGTTCAAAAGAGCGATTGCGCCTTTTACGACCAGCTGGGAAACACGGCCGGACAGGCAGTGGAGAACGCCCTGCGTGACATCAACAGCGATGCGCTGTGGACAATCTACCGTGAATTATGCGGCGACGCAGAGGAGGGCTGATCTATGCTTGGATGGAGACAGCTCGGCACAAGATGGCCTACAAACGATGTTTTCCGGGTGCTTGCATTGCTGGAGGAGGCGAATATTCCCAGTCGCATGCCCTCGGACAACATGTTCTTCTGCAACCTCTTCTGCCCGCCGCACCCGGGACACCGCTGGGAAATCCGCGTGCGCCGAAGGGATTGGCGCCGGGCGATCGAACTGTTGGACAGGGAAGGACTGCTGAACAGGGCACAGTTCAATGCATGTAAGCCATAAGTGCAGTGAAATTTCTGTACAGAAAGACCATGTCCGCTTGTAAGACATGGTCTTTCTGTGCTATACTGTGTTCGGGAGGAAAGCCGGTTTGACCGCCTACGCCTTCACCGAACCTTGGGCCACCGGGAAATCGAACCAGGTGTCCGGGAAGGGCTCGCCCTTCAGGGTGAAGTGCCACCATTCGCATTCGTAGGGCTCGAAGCCGTTGCGCTCCATAGCGGTGCGCAGCAGCATCCGGTTGGCGTACTGCTCGTCGGTAATGCCCCGGTAATCCGGGTGGGAGACCTCGCTGAACAGGTCGAAGGGACCGCCCATGTCCACCTCCTTGCCGGTCTTCATGTCCAGCAGGGTCAGGTCAATGGTGCTGCCCCGGCTGTGGCTGGATTGCTTGGCGATGTAGCCCAGCTCGAAAGCGTCCTGCTTGTCGATGTCGGGGTAAAAGTAGGGCTTCATGCGCACATCCTCGTCCTCGATGGCCCAGAGCAGGAAGTGCTTCACCGCCATCACGGGCCGGTAGGCGTCGAACACCTTCAGCCGGTAGCCCTTCACCATCATCTCGTTGCTGACGGCCTTCAACGCCCGCGCCGCTTCCCGGGTCAGCAGCGCGACGGGCTCCTCGTAGCCGTCCACCCGCTCCCCGACGAAATTATACGTGGAAAAATAGCGGATCTCCTGCACGATGTGGGGCACTACATCGGAGAGCAGAACAAATCCGGTGGAATTCTTGCTGATCATGAGCGATTCCTCCTTTGACTGATTTTATTATACACGACAAGGGCGAAAAAGTCCAATACAGAGCGTCAACAACAAACGAGGTAATACACAAATGAACGAAAGCGAACAACTCACCCTCCCCACCGGCGCGCCGGAGGAACTGACCGACCTGACCGGCCTTTCGGAGGCCGAGGCGGCCCGGCGGCTTTCCGCCGGCGAGGGCAACGCCGCCCCGAAGGACGACGGGCGCACGCCGCTGCAAATCGTGGCAAAGAACCTTTTCACCTGGTTCAACCTGCTGAACGTGCTGCTGGCGCTGGCCCTGGCGCTGGTGGGCGCGTGGCGGAACATGCTCTTCATGGGCGTGGTGGTGTCCAACACGCTGATCGGCACCATACAGGAGCTCCGCGCCCGCAAGACCGTGGCCGAGCTGAAGCTGCTGGCCCAGACCCCGACGACAGTGCGGCGGGACGGCGCGGAGAAGCCCGTCGCCCCCGATACGCTGGTGCGGGGCGACCTGATCGTCCTGCGCGCCGGGGACCAGGTGCCCGCGGACGCCGTGGTACGGGATGGCGCGGGCAGCGCCGACGAGAGCCTGCTCACCGGCGAGAGCGACCCGGTCACCAAGGGCGAGGGCGACTGGCTGTACAGCGGCAGCGCCGTGGTCTCCGGCACGTTTACCGCCCAGCTGGTGCATGTGGGCGAAGCGAGCTATGCCAACCGGCTGACCCGGCAGGCCCGCAAGATCAAACAGCCCAAATCCGCGCTGATGGCCGACCTGAACAAGCTGGTACGCTTCGTCTCCATCGCGCTGATTCCCATCGGCCTGGCGCTGCTGGGCAAGCAGGTGTGGATCCAGCGCATCCCCGTGAAGGAGGCCGTGCCCAGCGCGGTGGCCGCCATGGTGGGCATGATCCCCGAGGGGCTGATCCTGCTGACCAGCGTGGCGCTGGCGGTGGGCGTGGTGCGCCTGGGCAAGCGCAAGACGCTGGTGCAGGAGCTCTACGGCATCGAGACCCTGGCCCGGGTGGACGTGCTGTGCCTGGACAAGACCGGCACCATCACCACAGGCGACATGGCCCTGGAGCGCGTCATTCCCCTGGGCGAGGCCAATGAAAACGAATGCCGCGCCGCCCTGGCCCGTTTTCTCGGCGCGGACGAGCGATTGAGCCCCACGATGAAGGCCCTGGCCGCCGCGGTGACGCCCATCCCAGAGACCCCGGCAGCGGTGCTGCCCTTCGATTCCGCCACCAAGCGCTCCGCCTATACGCTTGCGGACGGCGCTACATATGTCATGGGCGCGCCTTCCTTCGTGCTGCCCGGCGACGCCGTCTGGCAGGCCCCCGCCGCACAGGCCGCCGCCGAGGGGCTGCGGGTGCTGCTGCTGTGCGCCTGCGATGGCCGCATCAAGGGCGACGCGCTGCCCCCGATCACCAGGCCGCTGTGCCTGCTGGCCCTCAGCGACACGCTGCGCCCCAACGCCGAACAAACCCTGCGCTACTTCGCCGACCAGGGCGTACAGGTCAAGCTGATCTCCGGCGACGACCCCCGCACCGTGTCGGCCATCGCCGCCCGCGTGGGCCTGGTGGACGCCGACAAGTGGGTGGACGTGGCCACCCTCAGCGATGAAGAACTGGCCGGGGCCGCGGAATCCTGCGCGGTGCTGGGCCGGGTGACACCCCAGCGCAAGCGGGCACTGGTGGAGGCCCTGAAGGCCGCGGGCCATACCGTGGCCATGACCGGCGACGGCGTGAACGACATCCCCGCGCTGAAGGCTGCGGACTGCTCCGTGGCCATGCCGGGAGGCTCCGACGCCGCCCGCCACGCGGCCCAACTGCTGCTGCTGGACGCCGACTTCGCCGCCCTGCCCGCGGTGGTGGACGAGGGACGGCGGGTCATCAACAACATCACCCGGGCGGCCTCGCTGTTCCTGGTAAAGACGCTGTACTCCTTCGCGCTGGCGCTGCTGGTGCTGTTCCTGCCCACCCGCTACCCCTTCCAGCCCATCCAGCTGACGCTGATCTCCAGCCTGACCATCGGCGCGCCTTCCTTCTTCCTGGCCCTGGAGCCCAACCATGAGCGGGTACGGGGCAACTTCCTGCGCACGGTCATCACCCGGGCGGTGCCCGGGGCGCTGGCGGTGACCATCTGCGCGTTGGCGGCCTGCTTCCTGGAGAAGCTGGGCTGGAGCCATGAGGCCTGCTCCACGCTGGCCACCCTGTCCGCCGCCGTCGCGGGTCTGGTGACGCTGCTGGTCACCTGCCTGCCCTTCACCCGGCTGCGGGCCATCGTATGCGTCGCCATGTGCGTCGCCATGGCGCTCAGCGTGACCCTGATCCCCGGCGTGTACTACCTCGTCCCCCTGACGGGCCAGCAGTGGCTGACCCAGCTGGGCCTCGCCTGCGCCGCGGCCACGATCATACTGGTGGCCAGGCGCATCGTCGCCAAAATGGATGGGGACGCCGCCGGGGCAAAGGCGAAGGAATAATCCCCCGGCGAACCGATTTTGCCACTTTTTCGCCGCAAATATCTGTTTTTTCGCTTGATAAACCCCCGATAAAGTATTATTATAGATGTGGGTTTATATAGTTCTACAAACAGGGGCGATGACATGGACAGATATCGCATTGCGTTTTTCACCGTGGATTGGAACTACGATCTGGTGGAGAGCACGCTGCACGGCCTGAAGCAGTTCGTGGACGACCACGAAGAGGTCAACCTGTGCATATTCGACTGCTTCGGCAAGGATATCAACAACGCCAGGGACCACAGCGAATACGCGATATTCGACCTGGTGGACCTGGACCAGTTCGACGGGCTGCTGATTCAGGGCAACCAGATCGTGTTGGGGCCCGTGCGTGAGACCATCGCAAGACGGGTGGCCCAGTCCGGCATCCCCGCGGTGAGCATCGACTGCCCCATCGAAGGCTGCACGGTGCTGGGCATCGACAACCGCAGGGCCCAGCACGACATCGCGCGGCACGTCATCAGCGAACACGGCGCGCGGCGGCTGGTCTACCTGACCGGCATACTGGATAACGGCTCGCCCGAGGCGCACCAGCGCCTCGAGGGCTTCCGGGACGCCTGCGACGAGGCCGGCCTCGACCCGAAGGATATCGAGGTCATCCGCTGTACCTGGCGCACCAGCGACGGCCTCCGGGTGGCGAAACGCTGGCATAAAGACAAGCTGCCCCTGCCGGACGCCTTCGTCTGCGGCAACGACGAGATGGCCCTCGGCCTGATCGAGGGGCTTCAAAAGTTCGGCTGGCGCGTGCCTGACGACGTGCTGGTGACCGGCTTTGACAACATCACCAGCGCCGAGCTGTCCCGCCCTCGCCTGTCCACCGTCAGCCGGGATTATTCCGCGATGAACTACAGCGCCATGGAATGCCTGATCGACAAGATCAAGGGCATCGAGAAGCGCGACTTCATCCCCTTCAAATACGAGGTGATATGCTCTGAATCCTGCGGCTGTCCGGAGGGCGGACTCCTGGATTACTTCCGGGACAAGTACTTCCAGCAGACCCGCACGCTGAAGGCCTTCTTCGTGCAGCAGGAGCAGCTGGCGGAGGAGATGTTCGACGCCCTGGACCTGACGGAGCTGATGGAGATCGTGGAGCGCAACCAGGGCATCTTCGGCTGCGACAGCACCTACCTGTGCATCAACGATTACTATTACGACAACTATGACAAGAAGCAGTGGCGCAACGATTCCGAGCGCTTCGGCAAGGAGATGATACTGGCCGCCTGCGGCAGCCCGGGCGCTACGGCGGACGATAGCCACATCTACGCCCGCTTCCCTACCCGCTACCTGCTGCCCGGCCGGATCCTGGACGACCAGCGCTTCCTGATCTTCTATCCGCTGCACTACAACACCTATTCCATCGGCTATTTCGTCATGAACGGCATCAGCCAGGCGGCGAAGCTGAACCTGCACGAGAGCATATTCAGCTTTCTGGAAATCGCCATCGAAAACGTGCGCAAGAAGGGGCTGCTGCGGCAGTTGAACGACGTGCTGGACAACCTGTACGTCCACGACGCGCTGACTGGGCTGTACAACCGCTTCGGCTATGAGCGCTTCGCCCAGCAAACCTATGAAGGCTTCATCCGGGAGGACAGCGGCGCGCAGGTGCTGTTTGTGGACATGGACGACATGAAGGGCATCAACGATCGCTACGGCCATGAAATCGGCGACGCGGCCATACGCACCGCCGCCGAACACATCAAAAAGGCCTGTCGCGCCGGGGATTTCATGATGCGCTACGGCGGCGACGAGTTCCTGGTGATCGCCTCCATCCGCGAAACCGGCCTGGCCGACGCCCTTGGCCAGACCCCGAAGGCCGACGGCGATGCGCTGCCCTGC
The DNA here is from genome assembly GCA_902798105.1 of uncultured Eubacteriales bacterium. Taxonomy (GTDB): domain Bacteria; phylum Bacillota; class Clostridia; order Christensenellales; family Aristaeellaceae; genus UBA2862. The sequence continues at coordinate 1,558 of CADBVG010000057.1, read as the reverse complement.
CGGCTGAGCCTGACCGTCGGGCAGGTCCAGTCCGACGGCGCGTCGCCCCAGTCCCTGGACCAGTGCGTCCAGGCCGCGGATGCGAAGATGTATGAGATCAAGAAGCAAAAAAAGGGAATACGGTAGAATTCATCGAAAACCCTGTCGGCCTTGCCGCCGGGGTTTTTCTTTGGCGCTTCCGGCGCTGCAGGATGCCGCCCCTACAATGCACGATAAATCAGAATTGAGGGATTAGGTTTTAGGGGTTAGGTTTTAGGTGGTAGTGCAAATCCTGACGGATTTGTTTAAGGAAATACCGCGCAATTAAGGTGGTCAGCTGGCGAGTGAATTTTTCGACAGATGCAATTGCAGTCGAAGGTTTACTGGCGGTAAATCGAGAAATCTGCAAGCAGCAGATGTCGGAAAAGGCACCGCCAGATGTGCCGCCGTATTGTGCGGTATTTCCTTAATTAAAAAGGAAACGGTGGAGGATTCAACGCCTCTCGGTCCTTGCCCTGGTCCCTACCCCTCGATCCCCAGGTACTTCCTGATCTCCGTCACATACCTTTCCCCGAGGCTGCTGAGTATGGCGTTTTCCCGCACCACGTACCCCACCTCCATGATGCTGTTGGGGTTGGTGGTGTCGGCCTCATAGGGCACGGCGATGAATTCAGAGCCGTTCAGCTCCTCGCAGATGATCCCCGAGCACAGGGTGTAGCCGTTCAGCCCGGTCATCAGGTTCAGGTTGGTGGCCCGGTCGGTGACCTTGATGCTGCGGGGGTATTCGTTGGTGCTGAGAATCTCCTCGGCAAAATAGAAGGAGCTCTCGTCCCCCTGCTCGAAGGAAAGGCAGGGATAGGGGGCCAGGTCGTCGAAGGTGATGGACGCCCGATTCGCCAGCGGATGGCCCTTCCACAGGTACACGTAGGCGTTGCAGTTGATCAGGTGGTGGAAGGCCAGCCCGTGGCCGCGCAGCAGCTTCAGCATGGCTTTGCGATTGAAGTCGCTGAGGTAGAGTATGCCCACCTCGCTGCGCAGGGACGCCACGTCATTGATGACGCCCAGGGTCTTAGTCTCCCGGATGGCGAATTCGTACTTGGCCACATCGTAGGCCTTCACCATTTCCACGAAAGCCTTCACCGCGAAGGAATAGTGCTGGCAGGACACTCCGAAGCGCTGCTTGCGCTCGCCGGCCTTGCCGTACTTCTCCAGCAGGTTCATGTACTGGCCGTACACCTGGCGGGCGTAGGGCAGGAAATCCGCGCCCTCCGCCGTCAGCGTCACGCCCCGGGCCGTGCGGTTGAACAGCACGATGCCCAACTCCTTCTCCAGCTCCTTGATGGCGCTGGTCAGCGACGGCTGGGAAATGTACAGCTTCTCCGCCGCCCGGTTGATGGAACCGATCTCCGATATGGTGATGATATAATTCAGCTGTTGCAGGGTCATGGTTTTCCTCCCTGGTAGGCAAATGTGGGTGCATAAATTCTGATTTATCGAGTTGATGCTCGATAAATCAGAATTGAGGGATTAGGTTTTAGGGGTTAGGTTTTAGGGGGTGGACCAAATCCTGACGGATTTG
>CADBVG010000056.1:7127-29170 GCA_902798105.1 uncultured Eubacteriales bacterium | reverse complement strand
TGTCCGCTCCTAAGGGCGTCCCCCTAATCTGCTTGTCTGCTGTATAGGGCTACCCCTAAACTGGAGCTGTCCATTCTCCAGGGTACAGTTTATTAGGTGTCAGGTTTTAGGTTTTAGGTTTTAGGTTTTAGGTTGTAGGTGTCAGGGAAGGAGGATGGCGCATTCAAAGCCTTCCCCAGCGACCGAAGGGAACGGTTCAGGGGAAGGTGGATTTCCCGGAAAATGCTTGCATTGTTCCGGGAAAGACGGAAGAGGTCGTTCTCCTGGAAGGGAGTGCGCAAAGTCGCTTTACCGCAGGGGGGAACGACCTCTTCCGACCTCGCTGCGCTCGGCCACCTTCCCCTGAAACGCAGGCTTTGCCTGCTGGGGAAGGCTTTTGGTCCCCCTGCCATTCACTGGCCACTAGCCACTCACATTCTGATTTGTCGCCCCGCGACAAATCAGAATGTGCATGACAAGCACGCCTAATCGTAAATCCGCCGTCCCTTCTCATCCGCCGCCCCGCTGAGCCGGTGGAAGAAGGTGTTCACCACGTCCCGCCATTCCCGGGCGTTTTTAAGCTGCGCTTCCATGCGCCTTGCGGCTTCGGACCGGTCCGGCTCGGGCAGGTCGAGCCCCGCGAGGGCTGCGGCCATGGCCTCCGCCGCTTCCACCCCCTCGAAGTGGTCGTCGTAGATGCGCTGGATCAGCGTGCGGCCGTCGGCCATGACGTGATCGTAGCGCACCCGGTGGAAGAACAGCAGCAGCTTGTCCGGGCAGGTGTCCGGGCTTTCGTACTTCCTTCGCAGCGCTTCCGGGTATTGCAGCACATAGCCGGTGCCGCCGGCGGTGCGGTCGATGCCCACGGCGTTCCGGTCGGCCCGGTTGTAGGTGCCCCACAGGGAAAACTCGTACCCCCAGGGGCTGGGGCCGTAGTGCCCGCCGGGGTTGACCATCCAGCAGAGCCCCAGGGGCGCGGTGTATTTTTCATAGACCGTCCGGCTGTCCAGCAGCATTCCCACCAGCGCGTCCTCCTGCCCCCTCGGCAGGGCGTAGGTCAACCGCGCCCAGCGGCGCAGCACTGCCGCCGGGTCCACCCGGGGGTTCCAGGCGTATTGGCCGTAGCCGTACAGGTTGACCGCGGCGAAGGGGTGGCCGGTGAAGTTGTCATCCCGCCCCAGGTTGCTGACGGCGGCCACGGCCATGACCTGCTCCGGGGGCAGGTCCTCGCCCAGCGCCCGCCACATGGGGTTCATGGCGTACAGGTCGACCTGTTGGCCAGTGTACTCCTGGGCCAGCTGCAATTCCAGCGCAAGTTTGGTATGGGGCATGGCCAGCAGGGTGGGGGAGACGGGCTCGCGCACCTGGAAGTCGAAGGGGCCGTGCTTGACCTGGAGGATCACGTTGTCGTCGAACCGGCCGTCCAGCGGCGCGTAGGTGTTGAAGGCCGCCATGGGCCGGTCGGTCACTGTGTCCCGCCAGTCTTGCATACAGTTGTAGACGAAGGCCCGCCATATCAGCACCCCGCCGTGGGGCGCTATGGCCCGGGCCAGCATGTTCGCGCCCTCGGCGTGGCTGCGCCCGTAGGTGAAGGGACCCGGGTTGTGCTCGCTGTCCGCCTTCACCAGGAAGCCCGCCAGGTCCGGCACGGCCTTCCAGACGGCGTCGGCCCGGTCCGCCCACCACTTTTGCGCCGCCGCATCCAGCGGGTCGGCGGTGGGGATGCCGTGACGCATGGGCTGGGCGAAGCTGACGGACACCATCAGCCGCACGCCGAAGGGCCGCAGCGCTTCGGCGAAGGCTGCCAGTCCCGGCAGGCCCGCGTCTTCGATCAGCCCTTCCGCCTCCGGGTGGACGTTCACGTTGTTGACGCACAGCACATTGATGCCTGCCGAGGCCAGTATCCTCCCCAGCTGCCGTATGCGCCGGGGGTCCCACTGGAAGCCGCCGCCCTCGAACCACAGCGATCGGCCGGAATAGCCCCGCTCCACGCTGCCGTCCGCGTTGTCCCAGCAGTCCAGCATCCGCAATTTGTAGAAGGGCTGCTGTACACCCGCCGGGATGGCCTCGCCCGCCGCCAGCGATTCCATATAGGCGTAGGCCCCGTAGAGGATGCCGGTCCGACCGCCGGAGATGACGGGTTTTCCGTTTTCCGTGAATATATGGTAGCTCTCGCCCATGGCCGGGTCCGGCCGCAGCTCGGGTATCGCCCCGCCCAGTCGGTCGCAGCCCAGCTCCAGCTCGAAGACCGCCACGTCCGCCGGGGTTATGAGGTCGACGGGAATATCCGCGTCCAGATATGGCAGCCAGGTTCGACAGATGATATCGTTCATGATCTTTCCTCCGTTGATAGTGGGAAATTCTGATTTGTCGAGCAGATGCGTCAGCCCAAAAGCCTTCCCCAGGCAGCGAAGCTGCCGGTTCAGGGGAAGGTGGATTTCGGCGAAAACGCTTGCGTTTTCGCCGAAAGACGGATGAGGTCGTTCTCCTGGGAGAAAGCGTTCAGACCGTCGTTACCGCGGGGGGAACGACCTCTTCCGACCTCGCTGCGCTCGGCCACCTTCCCCTGAACCGCTCCCTTCGGTCGCTGGGGAAGGCTTTGGGATGCGCCATCTGCCTTCCCTAAAACCTAACCCCTAAAACCTAACCCCTAAAACCTAATCCCTCAATTCTGATTTATCGAGCATCAACTCGACAAATCAGTATTTGCCAATCTCCCTCCGTATCCCAAACACCTCCGCGATCCTCTCCGCGGCGCTCTCCATCTCCGCCACGGTGTTTTCCCATCCGGGGCTGACGCGAATCACGCACCGCGCGTCCCTTTCGCTCAGCCCCATGGCCCGGTAAACATGGCTGATGTGGCTCGTCCGGGCGGAGCAGGCCGCCCCGGCGGACACCTGTACCCCCAGCAAATCCAGGTCCGCCACGGCCTGCTCCGAGGACAGCCCCGGCAGCAGCAACGCAATCACGCCCTCCAGCCGGGGCGCGCCCTCCGCCAGCAGGCGGCAGTCGGGGAGGAGGGCCTTCAAGCGGCTGACGAACGCTTCAGACAGTGTCCGCACCTGCTCCCTGTGGGCGGCCATACCCCGCGCCGCCATCTCCGCGGCCACCCGCATTCCCTCGATGGCGGCCACGTTCTCCGTGCCTGAGCGCAGGCCGAACTCCTGGCCGCCGCCGTCGATCAATGGGGCCAGCGGCGCGCCCTGCCGCACGTATAGCGCCCCGATGCCCCGGGGACCGCAGAATTTGTGGGCGGACAGGGATAGAAGGTCGATGCTCAACGCCCGCACGTCGATGGGCAGCTTGCCGAAGGCCTGCACGGCGTCGCACAGGAAGGGGATGCGCCGGGACCGGGCCAGCGCGCCGATCTCGCCCACCGGCTGGAGGGTGCCCGTCTCGTTGTTGGCCAGCTGCACGCAGATCAGCCGGGTGTCCGGGCGCAGGGCCCGGGCCACCGCCGCGGGGTGGATGCGCCCGTTGCCGTCCGGCGGCACGAGGGTGACCTCACTTGCCCAGTGCCGGGCGGCGTTCAGCACCGAGGCGTGCTCCACCGCCCCGGCGACCACATGCCCGCCCCGGGCCAGCGCCACCGCCTGGCTGTTGCCCTCGGAGCCGCCGGAGGTGAACAGGATCTCCTGGGGCCGGGCGTTCAGCATCCCGGCGACGGCCTGCCGGGCCTGCCGCAGGATGCGCCGGGGAGCCTCCGAGGCGGCGTAAGCGGCCCCGGGGTTGTGCCAGGCTTCCGCCATGCAATCGGCCATCGCCCGTACAACGGCGGCGTCGGGGGGCGTGGTGGCGGCGTGGTCAAGATAAATCATATTTTGTTTCGTCCTTGTTAGTATTTGTTTTTTTATTATAACCGATGGGGAAGGGCTTGTAAATGACCTTGACACCCCTGTTTTTTGTCTGTATGATACGATTATCACTTTATTAAAACGCGGGAGGGCGACGGTATGAATCGGGAACAGGCACGCCAAAAGGCAATCCAGCTGGTCAACCGCATGACTGTGGAGGAGGCCGCCGGTCAGCTGCGCTACGACGCGCCCGCCATCGAGCGGCTGGGCGTACCCGCCTATAACTGGTGGAACGAGGCGCTGCACGGCGTGGCGCGGGCCGGTACCGCCACGTCCTTTCCCCAGGCCATCGCCCTGGGGGCCACCTTCGACCCCGAATTGCTGCGGACGCTGGGCGACGTAGCCGCCACCGAGGGCCGCGCCAAGTACAATGCCGTCGCCGCCCATGGCGACCGGGACATCTACAAGGGGCTGACCTTCTGGTCGCCCAACGTGAACATCTTCCGAGATCCCCGCTGGGGCCGGGGCCACGAGACCTACGGCGAGGACCCGTTCCTGACCGCCGAGCTGGGCGTGCAGTATGTGAAGGGCCTGCAGGGCGAAGGCGAGACGATGAAATCCGCCGCCTGCGCCAAGCACTTCGCCGTGCACTCCGGCCCCGAGGCCCTGCGCCACCACTTCGACGCCGAGGCCAACGCGAAGGACATGGCCGAGACCTACCTGCCCGCCTTCAAGTCCCTGGTGGACGCCGGGGTGGAGGCCGTAATGGGGGCCTACAACCGCACCAACGGCGAGCCCTGCTGCGCCAGCGCCGCCCTGATGAAGATCCTCCGGGAGGACTGGGGCTTCCAGGGCCACTTCGTGTCCGACTGCTGGGCCATCCGGGACTTCCACACCGGCCACATGGTCACCGATTCGCCGGAGGCCTCCGCCGCGCTGGCCCTGGAGCAAGGGTGCGATTTGAATTGCGGCAGCACCTATGTGTACATGATGAAGGCCTATGAAAAGGGCATGGTGACGGAGGATCAGATTCGCCGCAGCGCCGTGCGCCTGTTCACCTGCCGCTACATGCTGGGGCTGATGGAGGGCAGCGTTTACGACGGCATCCCCCTGGAGGCGGTGGAGAGCCCCGAGCACCTGGCGAAGGCGAAGCGGGCTGCCGAGGAGGGCTGCGTGCTGTTGAAGAACGACGGCATGCTGCCGTTGAAGCCCGACCGGCTGACCACCCTGGGCGTGATCGGCCCCAACGCCAACAGCCGCGCCGCGCTGGTGGGCAACTACCACGGCACCTCCTCCCGCTACGTGACGGTGCTGGAGGGCCTGCAGGATGCCCTGGAGGGCAAGGCGCGGGTGCTGTACAGCGAGGGCTGCCACCTGTTCATGGATCGGGTGGAGCACCTGGGCCAGCCGGACGACCGGCTCAGCGAGGCCGTGGCCGTGGCGGAACGCTCCGACGCAGTGGTGCTGGTGGTGGGCCTGGACGAGACCCTGGAAGGCGAGGAGGGCGACACCGGCAACGCCGCGGCCTCCGGCGACAAGCTGGACCTGCTGCTGCCCCAGTGCCAGCGCAACCTGATGAACGCGGTGCTGGCCGTGGGCAAGCCCACCGTGATCGTGCTGATGGCGGGCAGCGCCATCGACCTGGGCGAGGCCGCCGAAAGGGCGAGCGCCGTGCTGCTGGCCTGGTATCCCGGGGCCCGGGGCGGCAAGAGCGTGGCGGATATCCTGCTGGGGGCGGTGTCTCCCTCCGGCAAGCTGCCCGTGACGTTCTACAAGAACGAACAGCTGGCCGCCATGCCCGAGTTTACCGATTACGCCATGCAGGGCCGCACCTATCGCTACATCGGGGAAGCCCCCCTGTATCCCTTCGGCTACGGCCTGACCTACGGCGATTGCCGGGTGGCCGCCGCGACACGGACGGCGGCGGGCGTGGAGGCCGAGGTCGTCAACGAAGGCGGCATGGACACCGACGAGGTGGTGCAGGTCTACGTGCAGAACGAGGGCGCGGTCCACGCGCCCCGCAACCCGAGGCTGTGCGCCTTTAAGCGGGTGCATGTGCCCGCGGGCGGCTCGGTGAAGGTGAATCTGGAGATTCCCGCGGAGCGTTTGAAGGTCGTGGATGACGAGGGAAACCGCGTGGACGAGGGCACCCCCGCCTTCTGGGTGGGCCTTGGCCAGCCCGACGGGCGGACAGAGGAATTGACAGGGCATGGGGCGGTGAAGGTTTTGTATAAATTCTGATTTGTCGGGGAACGACAAATCAGAATGTGCCACGCAAACGATAGTTACAAACAACATCCCTCCCGCGCATTGAGCGCGGGAGGGACTTGTATTTATCCTTTTACCCCATCACAACCTCGACCTGGTGGGTTGCGGGGGCCTTGTCGGCGGGGATGACATTGCCGTCGATGGCCTTGCCGTCAACGGTCAGGTTCAGCTTGCCCTTCTCGTCGCCGGCCTTGTTGACGATGTGGATGTTGTAGGTGCTGCCGCGGAACCTGCGCACGAGATGCAGGTCGGTCAGCTCCTTGGGCAGGCAGGGATCCAGCTTCAGGCCGGCGTAATCCGGCTTGACGCCAAGGATCCCCTGGCTGATGGTGTAAAAGCTCCAGGCGGCGGTGCCGGTCAGCCAGCTGTTCTTGGCCTGGCCGAAGTTGGGCGCGTAGGGGCCGGCCACCATCTGGCTGTACACATAGGGCTCGGTGTAGTGCAGCTGCTGGTCCTCGATCCAGGCGGGGCAGGTGCGGCGGTAGATGTCAAACGCCTTGCCGCCGTGGCCGAGGGTCGCCTGGGCCAGCGCGATCCAGGGGTTGTTGTGGCAGAAGATGCCGCCGTTCTCCTTGTATCCCGGGGGATAGGAGCTGATCTCGCCCAGCTCCAGGTGGTACACGGTGTAGGGGGGCGTCAGGATCGCCACGCCGTGCTCGGAGAGCAGGTGCTTCTCCACGCTGTCCATGGCCTTCTGGGCATAGCCCTCCTTCACGCCCACGCCGGACATGACCACGAAGCCCTGGGGCTCGATGTAGATCTTGCCCTCGTCGCATTCGTGGCTGCCCACCTTGTTGCCGTAGGCGTCGTAGGCGCGCACGAACCACTCGCCGTCCCAGCCGGCGGTCAACAGCGCCTTTTCCATGTCGGCAAACCAGCCGCCCACCTGCTCGGCCTCGTCCACCCAGCCGTACAGCCGGCACAGGGCCTCGTAGTCCGGGCACACGCCGGTGAACATGCCGCCGATGAACACGGACTCGGCCGCGCCGGATTCGTTGTTCTCGGTGGTCTGGAAGCTCTCGCCGGGGGTGTTGGAGAAGCAGTTCAGGTTCAGGCAGTCGTTCCAGTCGGCCCGGCCGATCAACGGCAGGCCGTGGGGGCCGCGGTGCTCCAGCGTGTAATGGATGCTGCGCTTCAGGTGCTCCATCAGGGGCTGGGCCAGCTTTTCGTCGTTGTCGAAGGGCACCATTTCCTTCAGTATGGACACGTCGCCGGTCTCCTTCACATAGGCCGCCACACCGAAGATCAGCCACAGCGGGTCGTCATTGAAACCGGAGCCGATGTCGTTGTTGCCCCGCTTGGTCAGGGGCTGGTACTGGTGGTAGGCGCTGCCGTCGGGGAACTGGGTGGCGGCGATGTCGAGGATGCGCTCCCGGGCCCGGGCGGGGATCAGGTGCACGAAGCCCAGCAGGTCCTGGGTGGAATCGCGGAAGCCCATGCCGCGGCCGATGCCGGACTCATAGTAGCTGGCCGAGCGGGACATGTTGAAGGTGACCATGCACTGGTACTGGTTCCACAGGCCCGCCATGCGGTCCACGCGGATATCGCCGCTGTCCACCTGGAACGAGGACAGCAGCTCGCTCCAGTAGGCCTTCAGCTCGGCGAAGGCTTCCTCGAACTGGGCGTCGGTCTTGTATTGGTTCAGGATCTCATACGCCGGGGCCTTGTTGATGACGTTGGGGGCGATGAACTTCTTGTCCTGGGGGTTCTCGCAGTAGCCCAGCACGAAGATGAAGGAAGCTGTCTCGCCGGGCTTCAGGCTGCGCTTGAGCCAGTGGCTGCCGATGGGGGAGAAGCCGCTGGCCACGCTGTTGCTGCTCTTGTTTGCAAAGGGCACCTGGGCCTCGCTGAAGCCGTTGTAGTAGCCGATAAAGGACGCGCGGTCGGTGTCGAAGCCCTCGATATCGGCGTTTACCGCGTACACGGCGAAGTGGTTGCGGCGCTCGCGGTACTCGGTCTTGTGGTAGATGGCGCTGCCCTCGATCTCCACCTCGCCTGTGGAGAAGTTGCGCTGGAAGTTGGTGGAATCGTCCTGGGCGTTCCACAGGCAGAACTCCACGAAGCTGAACAGGGAAACGTCCTTCGCGGCGGCGGATTCGTTGGTCAGCTGCACCCGGGTCACCAGGGCGTTAACGCCCCGGGGCACGAAGGACAGCTGCTCGGCCTTCAAACCGGCCTTGACGCCGGTGATGCGGGTGTAGCCCAGGCCGTGGCGGCACTCATAGCTGTCCAGCTTCGCCTTCACGGGCATCCAGCCGGGGGTCCACACGCTGCCGCCGTCGTTGATGTAGAAATACTGGCCGCCGGCGTCGGTGGGCACGTTGTTGTAGCGGTAGCGGGTCAGGCGCAGCATCCGGGCGTCCTTGTAGAAGCTGTAGCCGCCGCTGGTGTTGCTCATCAGGGTGAAGAAGCTCTCGCTGCCCAGATAGTTGATCCAGGGCGAGGGTGTGTCGGGGCGGGTGATGACGTACTCACGCGCCAGGTCGTCGAAATGGCCGTATTGCATACCGGTGTGCCTCCTTGCTCCTTATAAACTCAAGTGCCTGCCTAAAACGATTTCGAATATGGGTACAAAATACCTCTGTTAATATTGTAAATGACAGAGCCGAAAAAATCAAGGGGTTGGCGCAGTTTTTTATAGTGGAAAGGGGGAACCGTTTCCTCATTCCACATTCTGTTTCACGCCGCCCCCTCCGGAATCGGCTTGATGACGTTGTTGTACAGCCTTGTGAACAGGATCAGCGTCGTGATCAGCGAGGCGATCTCCGCGATGGGGAAGGCGTACCAGACCAGGGTGTCGTTGCCGGTCTGCATGCCGATGCGGGCCAGTATGTAGGCCGCGGGCAACAGCACCACCAGCTGGCGGGCGAAGGACACGATCATGGAATAGGTGCCGTAGCCCAGCGCCTGGAACACCGAGCCCATGGCGATGCAGACGCCGGCGAACAGGAACGTGCTGCCGATGATGCGCAGGGCGGGGATGCCCACCCGCAGCATCTCCTCGGAGGCGTTGAATATCTTCAGCAGCTGCCCGGGGATGAGCATGAATGCCAGCAGGCCCAGCAGGATGTAGCCTGCCGCATAGATCACCGCCAGCTTCACGGCCTCCATCATCCGGCGGCGGTTGCGCGCGCCGTAGTTGTAGGCGATGATGGGGATGACGCCGTTGTTCAGGCCGAACACGGGCATGAACACGAAGCTGTTCAGCTTGAAGTACACGCCGAACACCGTGGCCGAGAGCTCGGCGGCCCGGGTGTAGGTGATGAGTATGATGTTGAACAGGAAGGTCATCACCGAGCCGATGGCAACCATGAGGATCGAGGGCACGCCGATGGCGTAGATCCTGCCGATCAGCCCGGGGTTGGGGCGGAAGGCCTTCAGGTTCAGGTGGAGGTCGTCGTTTTTGATGTGGTTCAGCACCACGGCGAGGGTGAAGGCGATGATCTGGCCGATCACGGTGGCGATGGCCGCGCCCTTCGCGCCCTGCTTGAACACGAATATGAAGATGGGGTCCAGTATGATGTTGATGATCGCCCCGGTGCCCTGGGTGAACATGGTGTAGATGGTGCGGCCGGTGGACTGCATCAGGCGCTCAAACATGATCTGGCCGAACAGGCCGAAGCTGAAGCAGCAGATGACGGACAGGTAGTCCACGCCGTATTCGATGATCTGCGGGACGCTGGTCTGGGTGGAAAAGAAGGCCCGCACGCCGAACAAACCGAACAACAGGAAGATCGCGTAGCCCACCAGCGCCAGGAATATGCCGTTCTCGGCGATCCGGTTGGCCAGCTCCGGCTTCTTTTCGCCCAGCGCCCGGGACAGCAGCGCGTTCACGCCCACTGCCGTGCCCGTGGCCACGCCGATCATCAGGTTCTGCGCCGGGAAGGCCAGCGACACCGCCGTCAGCGCGTCCTGGGCATAACGGGCGACGAAATAGCTGTCCACCACGTTGTACAGCGCCTGCACCAGCATGGATATGATCATCGGCAGCGACATGTTCAGTATCAGCTTGGGGATGGGCATCACGCCCATCTTGTTCTCCGCGGGGACCGCCTTTTGCATGGGTGATTTCTCCTTGCATGATGGGTTTTTGCATATGCCTTTTCATTGTAGGAGTATGGTATATACCTGTCAAGGGACATCGTGATAAATCTGGTTTGACACATTGCGGCAAGACGGAATCAACATGTCACCGCATGTTTACAGGCTGCTCTCAATTTGAAACTGGTTTTCATATTGACAAACCGGCGGTACATGATTAAAATGATGGGCAAACATGGGAAAGGGGGAGACGGATCGTGATGAACCTTGATCGTTGCGGCCTGCGCGGCCGCAAGCCCGTCATCGTCGCGGTGGTCTGCGCGGCTCTCGCGCTATCGCTGCTCGTTTCCTCCGCCTATATCGTGCATGAGGCGGTCTGCCATCACCAGTTTATGCCCTTTTTAGGAATTTTGATTACACAACACAATTGAATAATCGGAGGATGTCCCATGAAAAAGCTTATTGCGGGCATTGCTGCCCTTGTCATGCTGTTCACGGTTGTGCTCTCTGGCGCTTCCGTTGCCGAGGCCAAGAAGTTCCGCGTCGTAACCACCATCTTCCCGATCTACGATTGGGTGCGGCAGATCGTCGGCAACGGCGACAATGTCGAGCTCACCATGATGCTGGACAGCGGCGTGGACCTGCACAGCTACCAGCCCACCGCCCAGGACATCATGAAGGTCGCTGTCTGCGACGCCTTCGTGTATGTGGGCGACGAGAGCGACGAGTGGGTCGAAGGCGCGCTGGCCGAATCCGTGAACCCGGACAGGATGGTCGTCAACCTCGTGGAGGCCATGGGCGAGGATGTCAGGATGGAGGATATAGTCGAAGGCATGGAACATGACCACGACCACGACGACGAAGAAGAACACGACCACGAAGAGGAAGAGCACGAGCACGACGAGGAAGACCATGACCACGGGCATGGGGTTGAGGTGGACGAGCACGTGTTGCTGTCCCTGCGCAACGCCCGGAAGCTGGTGAAGGCACTGGCTGTGGCCCTGGGCCAGGCTGACCCGGCCAACGCCGTAAGTTATACTGCGAACGCCGACGCATACATCGAAAGGCTGGCCGCGCTGGACGCCGAATACGCTGCCGCCCGTGAGGCTGCGGATTTCGATACCGTGCTGTTCGGCGACCGCTTCCCCTTCCGCTACCTGGTGGATGACTACGGCCTGAATTATTACGCCGCCTTCTCCGGTTGCTCCGCCGAGAGCGAAGCCAGCTTCGAGACCATCGCGTTCCTGGCGGGCAAGGTGGACGAGCTGGGGCTGACCACGGTGCTGACCATCGAGGGCGACAACCACCGCATCGCCGATGCGGCCCCGATTTCTCAGTTGAACTTGTATATCTTCCGGATCCACTTGTAGAAGAACAGGTCGATGTCCCGGCCTACCCTTCCGGGCAGCAGGAACACCACGTTGGAGCTGCGGTAGCGCATCCGCCGAAAGGTGGCGGGGTGGTTTTCCTTCAGCCATTTCCACAGCTCGGTGCGCTTTTTCTGGTTTTCCTCCCTGCCGGACATCATCAGGTAGATGTTGCAAATCATCAGCATGATGGACAGGTAGTGGTACATGTACAGCGCCAGCTTCTTGCTGTGCTGTTCCACCAGCTCCAGGTCGTGGGCGTCGGCCATGATCTTGGTGACCAAAATCTGCTGGTCGATGCGCCGGATCATGTTTTCCTCGGTCACCGACTGGTCCGCCCGGCCGATGAAGTAGCGGTACATGTCCGCGTCCAGGTAGTACAGCCGCCGGACGTTGGGCAGGGGCTGGTAGACGAACACGTTGTCCACATAGAAGGTGTGCTTGGGCAGCGACAGCTCCGAGCGGCGCAGCACGTCGGTGCGGTAGGTGGCGGCGTGCATGATCAGAAACTGGGTGGTGGCGAAGTGGCCGATGTCGTCCCAGGTGAACACCCGGTCCACGGGCAGCACGTTTCGGTAGCGCACCACCCGGTGGGTGTTGTCCTCGGCGTGCTCGTAGACGTAGTTGGTCAGGATCAGGTCGATGGGCTCTTCGGAGGCGGAGGTCTCCCGGATCAGCGCCATCAGCCGGTCCAGGGCGTCGGTGTCCAGCCAGTCGTCGGAATCCACCACCTTGAAATACATGCCCCGGGCGTTGATCATGCCCTGGTTCACGCCCTCTCCGTGGCCGCCGTTTTCCTGGTGGATGACGCGCACGATGTCCGGGTATTGCGCGGCATAGCGGTCCGCGATGGCGCCGGTGTCGTCGGTGCTGCCATCGTTCACCAGTATGATCTCCGCGTCGTCCCCTGCGGTCAGCAGGGTTTCAATACAGTGGTCCATGTAGGCAGCGGAGTTGTAACAGGGCACCGTAAAGGTTATCAGCTTCAACGGGGATTCACTCCTCGGTCTTTGATAAGCACAACACAAATTTTAACCATTATATCATATTCTGCGCGGCTTGAAAAGCATGGGATTGTCAAGAATAGGGAAAGAGGGACAACTTCTGATTTGTCGCGGAGCGACAAATCAGAAGTTGAGTGGCTAGTGGCTAGTGATTAGTGGCTAGTGAATGATGAAATCCTTGCGGATTTCTTTTGATAAAAAGGACCCATCTGCCGTTCCCATTGAATCAAACAAATCCCGTAGGGATTTGCTCCACCACTAGTCACTAGTCACTAGCCACTAATCACTCAATTCTGATTTATCGAGCCCTGCTCGATAAATCAGAATTTTCAACCCTCCCTATACTCTTAACACTCATCCATTATAATAGTGGAAAAGCAAGCCAACAACCGGCTCGAAAGAGGGAACGACCATGGCATATACTCTGATCAGGGATCTCTATACCCACAGGCCCGACGCCGACCTTGAATACGTGAGGGTCAGCGGCTGGGTGCGCACGATTCGCGAATCCAAGGCTTTCGCCTTCGTGGAGCTGAACGACGGCACGTATTTCAAGAACCTCCAGATCATACTGGAGGCCGACAAGCTGGAAGGCTACGCCGACATCGTCAAGGGCATCACCACCGGCGCGGCCATCGAGGCCGAGGGCCGGCTGGCGCTGACGCCGGAGATGAAGCAGCCCTTCGAGCTCAAGGCCGAGGCGGTGACGCTGGTGGGGGAGAGCCCCTCCGATTATCCGCTGCAAAAGAAGCGCCACACCCTGGAATACCTGCGCACGATCCAGCACCTGCGGCCCCGGGCCAACCTGTTCCAGTGCGCATTCCGGGTGCGCAGCGTGGCGGCCCAGGCCATCCATCGCTTCTTCCACGACAAGGGCTATGTATACGTGCATACCCCGCTGATCACTGGCTCCGACTGCGAGGGCGCGGGCGAGATGTTCCGCGTGTCCACGCTGGACCCGGACGCCCTGCCCCTGACCGACGAGGGCAATGTGGACTACAGCAAGGACTTCTTCGGCAAGCCGGTGTCGCTGACCGTGTCCGGCCAGCTGAACGCCGAGATCTTCGCCATGGCCTTCCGCGACGTCTACACCTTCGGCCCCACCTTCCGCGCCGAGGAATCCTACACGCCCCGCCATGCCGCGGAGTTCTGGATGATCGAGCCGGAGATCGCCTTTGCCGACCTGGCCGTGGACATGGACCTGCAGGAGGAGATGGTGAAGTACATCATCGCCGCGGTGCTGGAGGAGTGCCCGGAGGAGATGGCCTTCCTGAACCAGTTCGTGGACAAGGGCCTGATCCAGCGCCTGGAGTTCGTGCGGGATTCCGAGTTCGTGCGCTGCAGCTATACCGACGCCATCGATATCCTGAAGCAATCCGGCGAGAAGTTCGAATATCCCGTGGCCTGGGGCGAGGATTTGCAGACCGAGCACGAGCGCTACCTCACCGAGAAGCACTTCGGCAAGCCGGTTTTCGTCACCGACTGGCCCAAGGAGATCAAGGCCTTCTACATGCGCATGAACGACGACGGCAAGACCGTGGCCGCGGCCGACCTGCTGGTGCCCGCCGTGGGCGAGCTGTGCGGCGGCAGCCAGCGCGAGGAGCGCTACGACGTGCTGAAGGCGCGCATTGAGGAGCTGGGCATGAACCCCGAGGACTACTGGTGGTACCTGGAGCTGCGCAAGTACGGCACTGCGAAACACGCCGGCTTCGGCATGGGCTTCGAGCGCATGATCATGTACCTGACGGGCATCGCCAACATCCGCGACGTGCTGCCCTTCCCCCGGACCACCGGCAACGCGGATTTCTGATCCGGTTATTCAACAGACGCTTTCCCGCAGCGGCGGCCCGGAGGCCGCCGCTATAATATATGCCCGCCGTGGCGGCAGGTTGCCGCCGCTGTGGACGCAAACGTATCTTCTGTAGGGGCGCCGACGCGGCGCCCGCCCGGGCAGGTATTGCATGGTTCTGTCCGGCGGGCGGCGCATCGCCGCCCCTACAGGCATGTACCGCGCCCAAAAGCAATGCCTGAGCGATAATATATCCAAATCCGCTTATTTTGGGTATTGACGCGGGAATACTTTCTTGTTAATATATAGTTGTCAAGGTTATAATGTAGTTAAAAAAGACTAACAATATTCCAAGGAGGAGATACCTATGAACAACATCCCGCAGGTCAAAATGGGCATCCTCGCGGTCAGCCGCGACTGCTTCCCGATCACCCTCTCCGAAAAGCGCCGCAAGGCTATCGTTGCGAAGCTGAAGGAAAAGAATTTTGACATCTACGAGTGTCAGACCATCATCGAGGGCGGCATCGACGCCAACGTGATGGAGGCCTATGAGGAGATCAAGAAGTCCGGCATCAACGCCCTGGTCGTGTTCCTGGGCAACTTCGGCCCCGAGGGTCCCGAGACCGCCATCGCCAAGCTGTTCGACGGCCCGGTGATGTACATCGCCGCCGCCGAGGAGAATGTGGGCGTGCTGTCCAGCGACCGCGGCGACGCCTACTGCGGCATGCTGAATGCTTCCTATAACCTGAAGCTCAGCGGCATCAAGGCCTACATCCCCGAATATCCCGTGGGAGACGCCGAGTATTGCGCCAACGAGATCATCGACTTCCTGCCCATCGCCCGCACCATCCTGGGCCTGAAGGACCTGAAGATCATTACCTTCGGCCCCCGTCCCTTCGACTTCCTGGCCTGCAACGCGCCCATCGCGCCGCTGTTCAAGCTGGGCGTCAACGTGCAGGAGAACTCCGAGCTGGACCTGCTGAAGGCCTACAAGGAGCACGCCAACGATCCCCGCATCCCCGCCAAGATCAAGGAGATGGAGGACGAGCTGGGCGCTGGCAACAAGATGCCCGGCATACTGCCCAAGCTGGCCCAGTATGAACTGACCCTGCTGGATTGGATCGAGGCCAACAAGGGCGCTTCCAAGTACGTGGTCATGGCCAACAAGTGCTGGCCGGCGTTCCAGACCGAGTTCGGCTTCGTGCCCTGCTACGTGAACAGCCGCCTGACCGGCATGGGCATCTGCACCGCCTGCGAGGTGGACATCTACGGCGCGCTGTCCGAGTACATCGGCACCTGCGTCACCGGCGAGGCCGTCACCCTGCTGGACATCAACAACAGCGTGCCCGCCGACATGTACAAGGAGAGCATCGAGGGCAAGTTCAACTATCGCCACAACGAGACCTTCATGGGCTTCCACTGCGGCAACACCCCGATGTGCAGGCTCAGCTGCGGCACCATGAAGTACCAGCTGATTATGAACCGCGGCCTTGAAGGCGGCGGCGAGCCCGACATCACCCGCGGCACCCTCGAGGGCGACATCATCCCCGGCGACATCACCTTCTATCGCCTCCAGGGCAACAAGGACAGCCAGCTCCAGGCCTACATCGCCCAGGGCGAGGTGCTGCCCGTGGCCACCCAGTCCTTCGGCGGCATCGGCGTGTTCGCGATTCCCGAGATGAACCGCTTCTATCGCCATGTGCTGATCGAGGACGGCTATCCCCATCACGGCGCCGTGGCATTCGGCCACGCCGGCAAGGCCATCTTCGAGGTGCTCAAGTATATCGGCATCGAGAAGATCAGCTTCAACCAGCCCAAGGGCGTCTACTACAAGAGCGAGAACCCCTTCGCTTGATGGATTGACCGAATCGACGCCGCGGACGCCCTGCGCCCGCGGCGTTGCTTTGAGGAAGGCGATAAGCAAATTCTGATTTGTCGCTTCGCGACAAATCAGAATTTGAGTGGCTAGTGGCCAGTGATTAGTGGCTAGTGAAGGAGGAACAAATCCCGTAGGGATTTGCTCCACCACTAGTCACTAGCCACTAACCACTAATCACTCAATTCTGATTTATCGAGCATCAACTCGATAAATCAGAATTTACCTCTCCATCCCTTAACCCAACAAAGCAGGTGACCCATGCGCAAGAAATCATTCATACTCCTTCTCATCCTTACAGCCCTGATCCTCTCCGGCTGTCGCTTTCAGGCGGTGGAGACGGGCAGCGTGCGCATCGCCCCGACGGCGGAGGCGAACAATAGATAAGAATTCCAAGAAATTTAAAAAAATCGCCATGCATATCGCGCGGCGCATCGTTATAATAGAAGCAGAATAATCACACCGGCGATTTCTGTCGCCCATGGAGGTGCCTGCATATATGAAACGCTACCTGTGCGCCCTGATGACAATGCTGCTGCTGGTGGCCATGCTGCCCCAGGCGGGCCTGGCCATTTCCGGCCAGGAGGCCCTTTTCGGAAACGACGTTCCCGCCGATAATACCTCCAACACCGCATCAAACAGCGCTACCTATCCCACCCTCCGGCCGGGCGACCGGGACGCGGACGACAGCGCCGCGAACATCGTGTTCATGCAAAACCGCCTGATCGAGCTGGGCTACCTGGCCGATTCCGCGGACGGCACCTACGGCGAAAGCACCGAGAAGGCCGTGCTGGCCTTCCAGCGCAACAACAACCTGCCCGAGACCGGCGTGGCCGATTCCGAGACCCAGCGCAAGCTGTTTTCGGACATCTCCACCCTGGTGTTGCCCGCCTCCGACGACGCGGCCTTCGGCGGCGACCTGACCCGCATCCAGAGCGTGCTGGGGCTGTGGGGCTTTTACGGCGGCAAGATCGACGGGCTGACCGGCTCCGGGACTTCCAACGCCATCCGCGATTTCAAGCATTACATGCTCATGCTGGACCCGGCCTTCGGCACCACGCCGACGCCTGCGCCCACGGCCACGCCGGACCCCAACGGCAAGTTTTCCGACATGCCCGTGATCATGGACCGCCCGCTGGTGGACCAGGCCGAGCTGGACCGGACCAATGACGCCATCACTACCACGCTGATGGAGTACGTGAACGGTGAAAAGCCCTTCGCGCTGTATCACCGGGATGTGCAGGGCGGCGATTCCAACGAGGACGCCCTGCGGGTCCAGACCCGCCTGCACCAGCTGAAATACGTCTACGGCACCGACGGCAACTTCGGCGACCTGTCCGTGCTGGGGCTGAAGTACTTCCAGCGCAAGAACGAGCTGCCCGAGACCGGCGTCGCGGACCGGGCCACCCAGGAGCTGCTGTTCTCCAACCGGGCGGTGGAGAGCGAGGAGTACGTCTTCCCCTACAAGCTGGTGGTGGACATCTCCGACCAGAAGATTCGCGTGGGCCAGTGGAACGGCTCCAAGTATGAGGGCCCGATTCATACCTTCACCTGCGCTACCGGCAAGAAGGAAACCCCGACCCCCCTGGGCACCTACCAGGCCGGCGGCAAGACCGGCAACGAGTGGTACTATTTCAAGGAATTCGGCTGCTACGCCAAGTGGGCCTACCACATCGTGGGGGGCGTGCTGTTCCACTCCAACACCGTCAGCAAGATTGGCGATCGTCCCGGCGACGGCGGCCTTGGCCATCCCGCTTCCCACGGCTGCATCCGCATGAAGGTGAAGGAAGTCAAGTGGATCTACGACAACTGCCCCGAGGGTACCACGGTGGTTGTGCAGGAGTAGAGCACCTGTAAACGGGGCTGCCTCAAAAC
This sequence comes from uncultured Eubacteriales bacterium, assembly GCA_902798105.1. GTDB lineage: Bacteria > Bacillota > Clostridia > Christensenellales > Aristaeellaceae > UBA2862. The sequence continues at coordinate 11,177 of CADBVG010000056.1, read as the reverse complement.
CATGCAGGCTTTGAGACAGCCCCGTTTAATATTGTCCTGGTTGACAACTTGCGCCCATTCGTGTATATTAGTGGTATCATCATAACGTGGGGGTTTGCCTTATGCGCAGACTTTGGGCCTGCTTCCTGGCGCTTGCGCTGCTGGCGGCGTGCTGCGCCGCCCGGGCGGCGGAGATCGACCTGTCCGGGCTGTCGCTGGCTGAGCTGTACGCCCTGCGCACCCAGCTGGACGAGGCCATCGAGGCCAGGGAGGCCGACGCGGGCACTGGGTTTTACGAGGACGGCACCTACCTGGTGGGCTTCGACCTGCCGGCGGGGGACTATGCCGTGCAGGAGAGGGACAATGCCATGTTCGCCAGCATCATCGTCCGCACCGGCGAGTCCGTCGATGACCCGCTGATCGTGCACAAGCTGGTCAGCGGCCAGGCGGACGTTCACCTTGCGCGCAACACCTGGGTCACCTTCTTCGAGGTGCGCGCCTGGCCCCTGGGCGCGGAGCCCTCGCTGATGCAGGAGAACGGCGTCGTGGGCGAGGGCGCCTACCTGGTCGGAAAACAGCTGCCGGAGGGCAGCTACACCGTGTCGGTGGAGGGCAAGGCCCCGCTGTCCAGCTACAGCGTCTATTCGGGCATACTGGGCTCGGGACAGGAGACGCTGACCAAGTTTGAAGTGATCCACGCAGATACCGAATTGACGCTGGCTGCCGGCGACTACGTCGAGCTGTCCGGCGCGACGATGACCTATAAACAATGACCAACTGAGAGAGGATTGACGACCATGAAGCTGCCGGGCTACCATCAGGACTTGCACACGCTGCACGTCAACACCCTGCCCAACCGCGCCTACTATGTGCCCTATTCCCAGGGCGATGCGGCGCGCCGGGACATCCGAACCGAATCGGATCGCTTCACCTCGCTGAACGGCCGGTGGCGCTTCCGCTACTTCGACAGCGTCCTGGACCTGCCGGACGATTTCCTGTCGGAATCGCAGCCGATGAAGTCCATTCCGGTGCCCTCGGTGTGGCAGATGCACGGCTACGACCGCAACCAGTATACCAACGTGCGCTATCCGATTCCCTACGACCCGCCCTATGTGCCGGAGAAGAACCCATGTGGGCTGTACATGCGCCACTTCCGGGTGGAGGACATGCCCGGCACCCGCACGCTGGTGTTCGAGGGCGTGGATTCCTGCTTCTACGTGTGGATCAACGGGTCCTTCGTGGGCTACAGCCAGATTTCCCACTCCACCAGCGAATTCGACGTCACCAGCCTGGTGCATCCCGGCGAAAATACCATCGCCGTGCTGGTGTTGAAGTGGTGCGACGGCACCTACCTGGAGGACCAGGACAAGTTCCGCACCTCCGGCATCTTCCGGGACGTGTACCTGCTGCGCCGGGAGCCCCGACACATCTGGGACTACTTTGTGCGCACCATCCTCAGCCCGGACCTGCGCTCGGCGGACGTGCACGTGGACCTGCAGCTGCGGGGCGAGGCGTCGGAGCAGCACTCCGTTCACTACCGCCTGTACGATCCCCAGGGCGACCCGGTGGCCAGCGGCCACACCTATGAGCGCTGGTTTGACATCCATCTGGACAATATCGAGCTTTGGAACGCGGAAAACCCGAACCTGTATACGCTGGAGCTGCGCTATACCGGCGAGCACATCGTTGAGTTCGTGGGCATGCGGGAGATCCACGTGTCCGACCGGGTGGTGTACATCAACGGCCAGAAGGTGAAGTTCCGGGGCGTCAACCGCCACGACAGCGACCCGGTGGTGGGCCCCGCGGTGGACGAGGACCATATGCTGCGGGACCTGGTGCTGATGAAGCAGCACAACGTCAACGCCATCCGCACCAGCCATTACCCCAACTCGCCGCTGTTTCCCCGCATGTGCGACCACTACGGCTTCTACCTGATCGGCGAGGCCGACCTGGAGTGCCACGGCGTGGTTTTCAAGGACGGGGCCTATGACGAGGTCAACTACAACCTCATCGCCCAGGACCCGGAGTTCTGCGAGGCGATACTGGATCGGGTGCAGCACAGCGTCATCCGGGACAAGAACCGCCCCTGTATCGTGATCTGGTCCATGGGCAACGAATCCGGCATGGGCGCGAACCTGCACGAGGCCCTGCGCTGGACCAAGGAGTACGACCGCACCCGCCTGACCCACTACGAGCGGGCCTCCTTCCCGCCCCCCGGCGAGGAGATCAACCACGACAACCTGGACCTGTACAGCCGCATGTATCCCGCGATCGAGGAGATCGACCGCTACTTCGACGAGCACTGGGTGGACAAGCCCTACGTGCTGTGCGAATATTCCCACGCCATGGGCAACGGCCCCGGGGACCTGGAGAACTACTTCCAGTGCTTCGAGCGCCACGACGGCCACTGCGGCGGCTTCGTCTGGGAGTGGTGCGACCACGCCGTGGACATGGGCCGCACGCCCGAAGGCACACGGAAATACTTCTACGGCGGCGACTTCGGCGAGCAGCCCAACGACGGCAACTTCTGCGTGGACGGCCTGGTGGGGCCGGACCGCACGCCCCACACGGGCCTGAAGGAGTTCAAGAACGTCAACCGGCCCGCCCGGGTCAGCGAGGTCAACCTCCAGGCCGGGCTGTTCAGCGTGCGCAACATGCTGGACTTCACGCCGCTGGGCGAGCACGTGCGGCTCACCTGGGCCGTGCGCCAGGGTGGGGTGGACGTTGCCACCGGCGAGGTGCCCGAGGCGCTGCTGAATATACCGCCCCATGGCGAGGGCGAGATCCAGCTGGAGCTGCCCAAGCTGAAGAAGGCCCCCTTCGCGGTGTACTTTGAGATGCGCCAGCGCTACGACCGCCCCCTGGTGCCCGCGGGGCACCTGCTGGGCCGGGAGCAGATCGGCCGCCAGAAGTACGAACAGCCCGCGCAGCCGGAGGGCGTGCTGGGCATGGACGTGCTGGACCAGGAGAGGGATATCTGCCTGCGGGGCGAGAACTTCCGCTATGTGTTCAACAAGCAGAGCGGCGGCTTCCGTGTGATGAACTACGACCAGCTGCACCTGCTGGAGGCACCCATTGAGTTCAACATATGGCGCGCCCCCACCGACAACGACATGTACCTGAAGCAGCAGTGGAAGCGCTACGGCTATGACCGCGCCGTCACCCGGGTATATGACGTGCAGCTGGAGGCGGGGGACGACGCCGTGATCACCGTGAAGTTCAGCATCGGCGCGGTGAGCCTGCCCAACATCGCCGAGGGTACCGCCGTGTGGCGCGTGCGGATGAACGGCAGGATCGATGCCAGCATCCACATCCGCCAGCGGCCCGACAGCCCCGCGCTGCCCCGCTTCGGCCTGCGATTGAGGATGCCCTCGGAGATCGAACAGGTGAAGTACTTTGGCTACGGCCCCTATGAATCCTACAAGGACAAGCACCGCGCCAGCGTAAAGCACCTCTACGAGGACACCGTGACCGCCATGCACGTGGACTATATCCGTCCCCAGGAGAACGGCAGCCGCTGGAACTGCGACTACGTGGCCCTGCGGGGACCGATGGGCGGCCTGGACGTCACCGGCGAGGAGTTCAGCTTCAACGTCTCCCACTATACCCAGGAGGAGCTGGAATCCAAGGCCCACAACTTCGAGCTGCAGCCCTGTGGCGACACCGTGTTTTGCCTGGACTACCGCCAGAACGGCATTGGCTCCAACAGCTGCGGCCCCGAACTGAACGCTCGCTACGCCATGCCCCGCGAGTTCACCTTCGATTTCGCTTTGCAGCCGAGGTCGACGGATGAGGAATGACCTTACTAGGGCGTGTTTCAAAAATGCCTGAAGCGCATTCTCGGTGTCTTTGCCTGCATTTCTGCGTTGGTTTCCCTTGATTTAGCTCCAGGGGGCTACCGCCCCGTTCTCGCTGAAAACTCTCCACTGGAGAGTTTTCCGGGCGCTCGAACCCAGTAAACCTGCGGAAAACCGCCTTGAAATGCAGCCAAAGGTGCCGCGCCTCAAATCTTTGATTTGAGCCGTGGCAGTCTGGCCAATGGCCAGACCTGAAAACCCTTTGGGTTTTCAG
>CADBVG010000056.1:6518-7119 GCA_902798105.1 uncultured Eubacteriales bacterium | reverse complement strand
CAGTCTGGCCAATGGCCAGACCTGAAAACCCTTTGGGTTTTCAGCCTCTCCGCTCGAAACTGCATCTCCCGCCATTTAGAAACACACCCTGGTATAACACCACCGACTGACACAACGAACCGGGGCGCCGGACCAAATGGTCCGGCGCCCCTTGTATGTTTCCGCCCGCCCGCGCATATGCTGCTTTGACAGCGCTCGCGCGGAGGTGTGGTGTATGCAAATTCCCTGGGAACTGGTGTTGTCCTTTGCCATCGGGCTGGCCCTGTTGTGCCTGATCGGCTACCTGCTGCTGGTGCCGATGCGGTTCATGTGGCGGCTGGTGGCCGGCGGGGTGATGGGGGCCCTGGCCCTGATGATGGTCAACCTGCTGGGCGGCCTGTTGGGCTTCAAGGTGGAAATCAACCCCTTCACCGCCATGGCCGTAGGCTTCCTCGGCCTCCCCGGCGCAGCGCTGGTGGTGGCGCTGAGGGTGCTGCTGTAAATTCTGATTTGTCGGGGTGTTGCGTCAGCCCAAAGCCTTCCCCCGGTGGGGAAGGTGGCACGGCGAAGCCGTGACGGATGAGGTCCTCCCCTAACGTTACGCCTCGCGCCTTTGCTGAAA
>CADBVG010000056.1:0-6511 GCA_902798105.1 uncultured Eubacteriales bacterium | reverse complement strand
ACGATGTTCGAGCGTCGAAGACCTCATCCGTCTTTCGGCAAAAACGCAAGCGTTTTCACCGAAATCCACCTTCCCCACCGGGGGAAGGCCACTTTTGGGTCCTTCGTCAACAACTCGATAAATCAGAATTTACCCCTCCACCTTCACCGCCCCGACGGCCTTTTCCAATATTTCGGCCAGCGCTTCGTCGGGCAGGCAGTCGTCGTCGGTGTCGCCGCTGCTGACCACGTTCAGGATCACGCAGCAATCGTGGCTGGCATCGATGTACCCGGCCATGGAGCGGCTGTAGCGGCTGGCGGCGTCCCCTTCCGCGCCGTCCTTCGCTTCGCCCTCCCCGGCGGCCTCCTGCCTGGTGTAGTCGGTGGCATAGCTGTAGTACTGCACGTCCTGCCCGCCCAGCTGGCCGGCCTGGATATCACCCGCGGTGCTGATGCCGAGGCTCTCCACCGTGGCGCGCGCGTACTTCGCCATTGCCTCGGCGCTGCCGTGGCCGCAGGTCACGGTGACGGTGATGTCGCCGCCCTCGCTCGCGGGGGTGAAGCTGTATTCGGGGATGTTGGCGTCGGTGCTCAGCGCGCCCTTCTCCCGGGCGTAGCCGTCGATCTCGCCGATTTCGCCCAGCTTGTAGTACCGCGTGCCGCCCTGTACGTTGCTGCCGTTGGCGATCAGCCAGTTGTCGCCCTCGGTCACCACCGCGCCGTCCTGCACCTTCAGCGCGCCGTCGTCGTAGCGGAACAGGAAAAACGCCCCTACGGCCACCAGCGCCACGATAATGCACACGATGGTGATGTCCCTCTTGCTCAAATAGGGCTTCTTTGTCGCCTGCTTGCGGTAGCCCTTGGATGCTGCGCTCTTCTTTGCCATGTTCGGTCAAATCCTTTCTGGTTGGGTTGTTGGCTATATTATAGCACAGATGGGGGAGGATGGGTAGGGGATATATCGAGCCCTGTTCAAAATATCAGAATAAGCGCCCGGCATTCGCCGGGCGCTGTCCAAATCTCCAAATCCTCTATATCTCCAAATTCTCTATTCCGCCAGCACGGTACCGGGGATCAGGTACTCCGCCGCGCCGCAGTCGGGGCAGGCGGGCAAACCCAGTTCAAGGGCGTCGTCCCGCAGCACCAGGCTGTACTTGCCGGAGAAGGCGGCGCAGGCGTCGGTGGTATGGGCCACGCCGTTATCGTCCATCCACAGCGCCGGCTGCCCCAGCAGGCTGGCCGCCGGGGGATTGCAGTGCTTGCAGGCGTTCTTGCCGCCGTTCACGGCCTCTTGCAGCGTGTGGGCGGGGGCGTTCTTCATGCTGGCGCAGTCGGGGGCCATGTGGTAGCCCACGCTGGATTCATAGAAGTATACCACGGCTTCGCCCGCGGGCTTCAGCGCCGCGGCGGGGGAGACGGTCTCCGGCGCGGGCGTGGGGGTGGGCTCGGGGGTGGCGGTGGCCGCCGGGAAGAGCTCGTCGGCGTAGAAGTCCGCGCCGCAGACGTCGCAGGGCGCGTAGCCCGCGTCCAGCGCCTTCTCCAGCGCCATCAGCCGCCACTGGCCCTTGAACACCGGGCACTCGTCGGTGGTGTGGATGCGGTTGTCGGCGTCCACCCAGGCGATGTGCTCCACGTCCAGTATGCTCCTGTCGGGCATGCCGCAGGACTTGCAGGGGTGCTTGTCCATGTCGAAGGCCTCCTGCAGGGTGCGGGCGGGGGCATTGGTCATGTCGTGGCGGTTGGGGCCGCTGTGGAAGCCCACGCTCTTGTTGAAGAAATACACGGTGGCCTGGCCCGCCGGCTTGACGATGTAGCCCTCGCCTGCGATGACCGCGGGGGCCTCGGTCGGCGTTGCGGTGGGTTCTTCGGTGGGCTCCGCCGTGGGTTCGGCGGTGGGCTCCGCCGTGGGCGCCTCAGTGGGTTCCGCCGTGGGCGCTTCGGTGGCGTCCTCCACGGGGGTCCATTCCACGGCCTCCTCGGTGGCGGCGGGTTCCTCAGTGACGGGCGTGAGCACCATCTCCGGCTTTTCGGTCGGTTCCTCGGTGGGCGGCACGGTCACGCCCTCGTCGGGCAGGGTGGCGGCGGGCACCAGCGGAACGGCGGTGGCCTCCTCCAGCGATGCGCCGCTGTTCGCCTGCGCGGGGGCTTCGGTGGCCGCGTCCACCGTGCCGGGCTCGAAATCGCCGTTGGCGTGCAGCGTGCCCTCGCCCAGGGGCTGGGCGTCGTCGGCGCTGGGCGAGGTCTCGGGCAGCTGAAGCGCGATGGCGTCGCCGGTGTTCACGGGGGTCGCGTCAGCTTCGGGGGCTTCGGTGGCCCCGTCGGCCGCGGTTTCATCGGGAGTCGTGTCGGCTACAGGAGCGCCGGTGGCCGCGTCGTCGGTGGCGTTGGGAACCTGCGCCGCCGGGGCCACGGTGGCCGCGTCGGCCTCGGTGGCCGCGTCGGCCTCGGGGGTTCCGGTGTCCGCGGGCGCTTCGGTATGCGCCGGGGCTTCGGTCAGGGCCGGGGCCTCGGTGGCCTCGGGCGCGTTCTTTCCGCGATTGAACAGGCCCTCGATGGCGGCGCGGGCGTCCCCGGCGACCTTTACGCCGGCGTCGAGTGCGTCGGCGGCATAGGCGCCGACGTAGGCCGTGCCGGCCTCGCTGAAGTCGGACATCACCTGCCAGGTCTCCGCGGTCTTCTTCATGGCGGCGTCCCCGGCCACGGCCACGTCCGCCGCGGCCTTGTCCAGCCAGTCGTTGGCCTTGTCCTGGAACGCGGTGAATTCTACGTTGTCCAGCGGCACCGTCAGCGTGAACACGATCAGGAACACGCTCATGCACAGCGTCAGCAGCGAAATCAGCAGCTTCGTGCCAGAAGTCATGCGCACTTTGCGCTGCCACAGCATCACCATGCCGATGGGCCACAGGATCACGCTCAGCAGCAGCGTGAAGAAGATGTAAAAGAAGCCGGCCTTTTTGCGCCGGGGGGGCCGCCGCCGGTTCGGGCTGCCGTAGCCGCCGTCCCGCTTTTCCGAGCGCATCATGTAGCCGCTGCCGTTGCGGCTGGCAAACAGCATCAGCGGACCGGGACGCACCGCCTGTTCATAGGTCATCTGCATTTTGTTTCACCTTTCACAGTAAAGCCGTGTTGTGGCTGGATATACATAACCGCTTATATTATATCAGATTGCATTGCAAACCTCAAACGACAACATTGTGACAGCGATGTGAGGGAAATGTGCGCTTTTTCATGCATTGTTTTTTGGCGGGGTATATGGTATCATATGTGTAATGACAGATTCTGATTTGTCGAGCTGTTGACGAAGGCCCCAAAAGTGTTTCGTCAAAGACGGATGAGGTCTTCGACGCTCGAACATCGTCTATTTCAGCAAAGGCGCGAGGCGTAACGTTAGGGGAGGACCTCATCCGTCACGGCTCCGCCGTGCCACCTTCCCCACCGGGGGAAGGCTTTTGGCTGCCGCAACAGCTCGATAAATCAGAATATACCAACCAAACGAGGTACGCCCATGTCCTTTTTCACCTTTGCGGAGGGGTCGGCGATGTTCGACACCACGCCCATCGAGAACCTGTTCCTGATGGAATACCTGTCCACGGCCCCGGAGGCCTGCCTTCGGGTATACCTGTATGCCCGTATGCTGGCCCTGCACCCAGAGCTGGGGGGCGGCATGGCCGAGACGGCCCGCTTCCTGCACATGGACGAGGAGGCCGTCTACCAGGCCTTCGCCTACTGGGAGCGCCAGGGCCTGGTGAAGCGGCTGACCGACCGGCCGCCCACCTACGCGCTGCTGCCCCTGCGCAGCGAGGGCGCGGGGGCGGCGCCGGTGATGGAGCAGAGCTACTACACCTACCGGGACTACAACGCCTCCATGCAGGCCCTGTTCGGCAAGAACCTGATGGACACCCACGACTTCCGCGTGGCCAACGACTGGCTGGACGTGCTGGGCTACGACCAGGACGCCGCCCTGCGCTTGGTGCAGTACGGCATCAAGACCTCCCGCAGCAAGGACCCGAAGCCCCGGGGCGTGTTCGACCGCATGAACAAGCTGGCCGCCGCCTGGGCCGACCGGGGCTGCCGCACCCTGGCGGACGTGGAGAAGGTCATCGCCGAGCAGGAGGACGTCTACCCGGTGGCGAAGGCCGTCATCAAGCGCTTCGCCCTGCGCCGGGACCCCACCATGGACGAGGTGGAGCTGGTCAAGAAGTGGGTGATGGCGTGGAAGCTGACCCAGGAGCAGATTCTCGACGCCTGCGCCGAGACCACCAAGGCCTCCAAGCCCTCCTTCGCCTACCTGGACGCGGTGCTGAAAAACCGCATGGCCGGGGACGACGCCCTGTGGGAGGACCTCGCCGCGGTGCTGCGGGAGCTGGACGCCGCCCAGGCCACGCCCACCCCCGACCAGATGCAGGCCTACGCCGCGCTGCTGGCCGAGGGCTTTGAGCCGGAGTGCGTAAAGCTGGCCGCGATCCAGTGCCACCGCCGCAAGAAGACCCGCTTCGAGGACGTGGCCTGGATGCTGCGCCGCTGGGGCGCCGAGGGCATCCGCACCCGCGCCGCCGCCGAGGCCTACATTCAGACCATGCAGCAGCGGGCCGCCCGGGTTCGGGAGATTCTGGAGCGCTGCGGCCTGGAGCGCCGCCCCACGATGGGCGACCTTTCGATGTACGAAAGCTGGCAGGCCGACCACGACCCGGCCCTGATCGACTACGCCGCCAGCTGCGCCAGGGGGATGCAGGTGCCCATGAAGTACATGGACAAGCTGCTGGAGGACTGGAAGGCCGGGGGCGTGACCACCGTGGAGGCCGCCGCCGCCCGCCACGAAGCCGCCCGCCAGGGCCGCAACCCGTCGCCCCAGGCCCCGGCCCAGAACCCCGCCCTGAACTACGCCCAGCGGGATTACCGGGACGAGGACTACGGCGACGACTTCTTCATCGACCTGGATAAATACGCTGAAAAGCACGCCGGGGGAGGCGATGGGAAATGACGAGAGCGGAGCATGTGAAGGCGCTGCTGGCGGAGTACGCCCAGCAGCGGGCCCAGAACGAGCGGGACCAGCAGGCCCGGCTGGACGCGGCCGTCGCCCGCAGGCCCGAGATCGGGCAGCTGCGGGAAGAGAGCGCTGGGCTGGCCTTCGTGGCCATGCGCCGCATCCTCGGCGAGCCCGACGTCGCCAAGCGTCAGGCCATGGCCCAGGAGGTCAAGGACAGGGGCCGGGCCATCAACGCCCGCATCCGCCAGCTGCTCGTCGAGGCCGGGATGGCACCCGACGAACTGGAGCTGCGCTACCGCTGCCCCGTCTGCCGGGACACCGGCTACGTGGGCGAGGCCCCGGCCCGCTTCTGTGAGTGCTTCGAGCGACAGCTGCGCCTGCGCCAGCACGAGGACGGCAGCATGGCCGGGCTGGGGGAGCAGAACTTCGAGCGCTTCGACGCCACCGTGGCCCCGGAGGCGGACGGCCAGCGGGACCAGCTGGTGAAGGCCCGCGGCCTGTGCGAGCGCTACGCCGACAGCTACCCCGACACCGAGTTCCGGAACCTGCTGCTCACCGGCGAGGGCGGCCTGGGCAAGACCTTCCTGCTGAATTGCGTGTTCGAGCGGGTGACCGCCCGGGGCTTCTCCGCCGTGCGCATCACCGCCTTCCGGATGTTCGAGGCCATGCGCCAGCAGCACATCGGCAACGACGAGAAGTACGACGGCTTTTCAAACCTGATCGACGCGAAGCTGCTGCTGATCGACGACCTGGGCACCGAGCCGATGATGCGCAACATCACCATCGAATACCTGTTCACGCTGCTGAACGAGCGCATCGCCGCCAAGCGCCACACCGTCATCGCCACCAACCTGACCCCCGCCCAGCTGAAGGAGCGCTACGGCGAGCGGGTGGCCTCCCGGCTGCTGGACCGCAGCCTGTGCGCGGCGATACAGCTGAAGGGAAAGGATCTGAGGCGGCAGTGAGCGACACCGCGAGGCTGGTCCTCGATTACCTGGACACCCTGGGCATCGGCTACCGCACGGCGGAGCACGCCCCCGCCAATACCATGGCGGACTGCGCTGCCGTGGACGCCGTGCTGGGCGCGCTGACGGTGAAGAACATCTTCCTGACCACGAAGAATAAAAAGCGCTGCTTCCTGTGCATCTGCCGCCCCGACGCCCGTTTCCACACCGCCGACATCTCCAGGCAGGTGGGCTCCTCCCGGCTCAGCTTCGCCCCGGAGGCGATGCTGTTCGAGCGCCTGCGCTGCCACGGCGGCTCCGCCAGCCCCCTGGGGCTGATCTTCCCCGAGGCCGGGGGCGTGGCCCTGATCGTGGACAGCGCCCTGCGGGATGAACCCACCCTCGCCTTCCACCCCTGCGACAACACGATGACCGTGGCGATGTCCGCCGGGGATTTCTTCGGGGTGTTTCTGTCGGCGGTGGGGGTTGAGGTGGTGGAGGTGAAATTCTGATTTGTCGAGCAGGGCTCGATAAATCAGAATTGAGGGATTAGGTTTTAGGGGTTAGGTTTTAGGTGGTGGTGCAAATCCCTGCGGGATTTG
>CADBVG010000055.1 GCA_902798105.1 uncultured Eubacteriales bacterium | reverse complement strand
ACGCTTCTCGGACCCTTTAATCAAAAGAAATCCGCAAGGATTTCCTCCTTCCCTAACACCTAAAACCTATAACCTAAAACCTGAATTCTGATTTGTCGCAACGCGACAAACCGTTGGTTTGCCGGTTTCGCCTGAAAGGCGAAACTGCCACGGCTCAAATCATAGATTTGAGGCGCGGCACCGTCCGCGACAAATCAGAATTTCTCCCCCTCCATCCCCGCCCTCAGCTTTTCCAGCGCCCTTTTCTCGATCCTCGAAACGTAGCTTCTGGAGATGCCAAGCTTTGCGGCGACGCGGTGCTGGGGCCAGGGGGCGCCGTCCTCCAGGCCGTAGCGAAGGCGTAGCACCTCCCGCTCCCGGGGCTCCAGCACGCGGTCCATAAGGCGCATGGCGCGGCGGGACTCGATGGCGTTCTCCGCGGCGTCGGGCACGAGGTCGGGGTCGGTGCCCAGCAGGTCAGCCAGCTGGAGGTCGTTGCCCTCGCTGTCCTGCCCCACGCTCTCCCCCACCAGCACCACGTTCCGGTTCTTGCGGTTGGCCCGGAAGAACATCAGTATCTCGTTCTCGATGCAGCGGGAGGCGTAGGCCGTCAGCCGCCCGGCCTCGGGCTTGAAGGTGTGCACCGCCTTGATCAGTCCCAGGGAACCCACCGAAACCAGGTCGTCCTGGTCCACGCCGGGCTGGGCGTATTTCCGGGCGATGTGGGCCACCAGCCGCAGGTTATGCTCGATCAGGGCGTTGGCGGCTTCAGCGTCCCCGCTTTGCAGCCGCGTGAGCAGCGCGGCCTCCTCCTCCGGGGCCAGGGGCTTGGGGAAGGACGACCGGGCGCTGAGGTGCAGCAGCATCAGCCAGCCGCTCTTCGACAGCCACAACAGCAATTCGGGCAAAAACATAGGGCTTACCTCCTTGTTGATGGGAAGTCTGCCCTACATTCTATGCGTTTTTTGTCGATTCGTGCCTGTGGCGGCGGGTTGACGCCGCTACGGGGTTTGCTGTCCTGCGTGCTGGCGGTCGTATTCCTCCCAAAGCGGGCGGTACAGCGCCACGTTGGCCTCGTGCTCCGCCTTGGAGATGGAGAAGGCCAGCTTGCCGGAGTTGGGCTCCGTTGCGCAGAAGTAGAGGTAGCCGTCCTTGATGTATTGCATATCCGGCAGCATGGCCGCCTCCAGCGCCGCCGCCGACGGGTTGCAGATGGGGCCAGCGGGCAGCGCGGGCACATAGTAGGTGTTGTACGGGTTCTGCTGGGCGATCTCCTCGTCGGACAGGGCCAGCTTGTGCACGCCGCTGAGGTAGGTGACGGTGGGGTCGCTCTCCAGCTTCATGCCCTGTGCCAGCCGGTTGTGGAACACCGCGGAAACCCGGGCATAATCCTCGCGGGTGGCGGCCTCCTTCTCGATCATCGAGGCCAGCGTAACGGTCTGGTCCATGGTCAGGGTGCTGTTGTACTTCTCCACCTCGTGGTAGACGCCCTCCGCGTCGGTATAATACTCGGAGTGGTCGGCGTAGAACACGCTGTCCACCACCTTGTTGTGCTGGTTCAGCAGCGTGCGGATGATGCTCTCGGGCGTGGCGGACACGAATATGCGGTAGGTGTCCGGGGCCAGGTAGCCCTCCAGGGCGTACTTGCGGCCCGCCAGCGTTCCGTTGTTCTGGGCGTCCCGCAGGGCATAGCTGCTGCCCACGAAGCGGTCCACGTCGTTGCACAGGCGCAGGAACTCGCCGGTGTCCTCCAGCGCGCCTTCGGCGACCAGGTATTTGGCGATGTCCTCCACGGTCCAGCCGGGCACGATGGTGATGACCCGCTCGTTGGTCTGGCTGCCCGAGGTCAGCTCGGTGATGATCTCGTCGGTGTTCATGCCCGGGGACAGCTTGAAGGTGCCGTAGCTCAATGCATTGGTCAGTCCCCTGAACTGCACCATGTACTTGAACACGCGACTGTCGCGCAGCAGGTTGGCCTGTTGCAGGCGCTCGCCGATCTGGGTGACGGTCTCGCCGGAGGCAATCTGGAAGTTGACCACCTCGGAGTTGTCCCGCTCCACCGGGGCAAAGAAGGCGTTATAGACGCGATCGTAGCCCACCGACACCATGCCGATGACCATCAGCGCGCTGCAAATGAAGATCAGCACGGGCCGGACGGCCTTCCACAGCCAGGCATACCAGTACATGCCGTATTCCCGGTCCTCGTGCAGGGCGCGTATGCTATATTTTTCCGATTGGAAGAGCGGCTTGCGCTGTCGCGAGCCGCGCTTCTTGCGCTTGTTTGCCATTTGAGCCTCCAAAGGGTAGCGAATCCCTTATCCCTGCGACAGCATGTCCAGGTCGATGCCGGCTACGTCGGCGAGGATCTTGAAGATGTCAGACAGCATTCGCTGGAAGCGGAACTCCGCCATCAGGTAGGCGCTGACATCCGGGTTGAACTGCAAGAGCGCGCCGATCTGTTGCAGGCGCTGCAAATCCTCCTCGGGCATGTTCTCCCCCGAGGCCAGCTTGGCCTGCATCCTGAATTGCAGCCGCTTGTATTCGTCCAGCAGCGCCTTGTTGGTACTGTCGTCGTAGGCGACCTGCTTCAGGCGCATGTATTCGGTGTACTCCTCGCTCTCCTTCAGCGCTTTCGCCAGCGCGTGGGCCTGGTCGTATGGATTCATAATGTCCTCCGTTTTATGGCGGCGAAGCGGAATCGCGCGCGCTTCCCGCGCACGATATGGCGCCGCCGCTACAGGGGGATGGCGGCAGAAGCGCCATTCCCGTTTCCCGTTCCCTATTGCCTATATTTCCACGATGATCGGCAGGATCATCGGATTCCTCTTGATGGTATCGTAGATATAGCGCTGTACCGATTCGCGCACGTCGTTTTTCAGCCGGTTCCAGTCGGTGGAATCGATGGGACCGAAGGCGTCGATGGCCCGCATGGCCGCGGCCCGCGCGCCCTCCACCAGCTCGTCGGACTCCCGCACGTACACGAAGCCGCGGCTGATGATGTCCGGCCCGGAGACCACCGTGCCCAGCTCGTGATCCAGGCCCATCACCACGATCAGCAGGCCGTCCTCGGCCAGGTGCTTGCGGTCCCGCAGCACCACCGCGCCTACGTCGCCGATGCCCAGGCCGTCGATCAGCACCGAGCCGCTGGGCACCACGCCGGTCACGTCCAGGGAATCGGGGCCCAGCTCGATCACGTCGCCGATCTCCACCATCAGCACGTTGTCCGGGGACATGCCCAGGGACAGGGCCAGGTTCGCGTGGTGGTACAGGTGGCGGTACTCGCCGTGCACAGGGATAAAGAACTTCGGCTTGATCAGCGAGTGCATCAGCTTCAGCTCCTCCTGGCGGGCGTGGCCGGAGGTATGTACCTCTGCAAGGGCGTCGTAGATCACGTCCGCGCCGATGCGGATGAGCTGGTTGATGACCCGGGAGACCGACTTTTCGTTGCCGGGGATGGGCGAGGCGGATATGATCACCATGTCGTCCTCGCGAATCTCCAGCTTGCGGTGCTCGGCGAAGGCCATGCGGGACAGGCCGCTCATGGGCTCGCCCTGGCTGCCGGTGGTGACCACGGCGATCTGTTCGTCGGGGTAGCGGTCGATCTCCTCGGCGGAGATCAGCATTCCGTCGGGAATCTTCAGGTAGCCCAGCTGCATGGCCACCTTGGACACGTTCACCATGCTGCGTCCCATCAGGCAGATCTTCCGGTGGAACTTCTGGCAGCAGTCCACCACCGACTGGATGCGGTGCACGTTGCTGGCAAACATGGCGATGATGACCCGGCCGTCCGCCCGCTGGAACAGCTCGTTGAAGGTGGCAGCCACCTTCTTTTCGGACATGGTGTAGCCGGGGCGCTCGGCGTTGGTGGAATCGCACAGCAGGGCCAGCACGCCCTCCTGCCCCAGCTCGGCCAGGCGACCCAGGTTGATAGGCGCGCCGTCCATAGGGGTGTAGTCCACCTTGAAGTCGCCGGTGTGGACGACGGTGCCCACCGGGGTCTTGATGGCCAGGGCGCAGGCCCCCGCGATGGAGTGGTTCACGTGGATGAATTCCACCGAGAAACAGCCCGCATGGATCACGTCGCCCTCGGTGACCACATTCAACGGGGCCACGTTTTGCAGCCGGTGCTCCTTCAGCTTGTGCTCGCACAGCGCCAGGGTCAGCTTCGTGCCGTAGACCGGGGCGGGCAGGTTGCGCAGCACATAGGGCACCGCGCCGATGTGGTCCTCGTGGCCGTGGGTGATAAAATACCCCCGTATCTTCTCCCGGTTGTGCTCCAGGTAGCTGGTATCGGGAATGACGAGGTCCACCCCGGGCATATCCTCCCGGGGGAAGATGCTGCCGAGGTCGATCACGATGATGTCGTTTTGATATTCAAGTACCGTCAGGTTCTTGCCGATTTCGCCAAGGCCGCCCAGCGGTATGATCTTCAGTTTCGCCGCTTTGTTTTTTCTGGACAAGCCATAACCTCCTTTTGGATGTTTTTTTGATATATTATACGTCGCCTCTCTCCGGCGAACGCATGATTCATCATTCAGGCTGCGCAATACCGCACAGCATACCAAAATAAGTATAGCACAATTTCCGGTAAAATCACAGCGTGGGTGATGTTTTTATCGGAAATTGTGCGTAAACTAAAAGATTGTTCGGAAAAGGGCTTACCGGTTCCGGTCGATCATGGCCTTCAGGGCCTGCTTGGTCTGCACGCCCACCACCTTGTCCACGGCCTTGCCGTCCCGGAACAGGAACAGCGTGGGGATGGCCTGGATGCCCAGCCCCATGGCCACGTCGGGGTTCTCGTCCACGTTCACCTTGGCGAAGGTGACGCCCTCGGTATCGGCGGCCAGCTCCTCCACGATGGGGGCGATCATGCGGCACGGGCCGCACCATGTGGCCCAGAAGTCCACCAGCGCCAGGTGGTTCTTCGACAGGTTCTCAAACTTCATATCCTCGGAAGTGTACACTTTGACTTCTGCCATGTCCATTCTCCTTTTCTTCGTTTATGATGTTGCGGCAAATTCTGATTTATCGGGCTGATGGCGACGGACCCAAAAGTAGCCTTCCCCCGGTGGGGAAGGTGGATTTGACGAAAAATGCTTGCATTGGGGAAGGTGGATTTGACGAAAAATGCTTGCATTGTTTCGTCAAAGACGGATGAGGTCTTCGACGATGGTACAACGCATTTTTCAGCAGAGGCGCGAGGCTCATCGTAAGGGGACCTCATCCGGCGCTACGCGCCACCTTCCCCATGGGGGAAGGCTTTTGGCTGACGCAACAGCTCGCCAAATCAGAATTTGTTCACCCTTCCAGCAACCGATCCAGCAAGCTCAGCAGCGTTCCCTTCGCCCCCGGGCCGGCGGTCGCCCCGACGCAGCTGGGGCAGCCGTCGGCGCAGGGGCACGCCAGCAGCAGCTCCCGGGCATGGGCGAACAGCTCGCGGTGCATCTCGTAAACCCGGTCCGACAGGCCGATGCCCCCGGGCACCGAGTCGTACAGGTAGATGGTCGGTCCACCGGTAAAGGTGTCCTTGACGTGGTAGACCACGCTGATGTCCTGGGGCGCGCACATCAGATACATCGGCGCGATGTGGCGCAGCAGGTGGGCAAGGCCGATCAGCGCGTTCTTCAGCGGCTCGCGCTCGTAGACGGCCTCCAGATTGTCCGGCAGCGTCCACCAGCAGGCGGTGGTCTGCATCTCCAGCTCCGGCAGCGTCACCGGGCCCCAGCCCAGGTTTTCGTGGGTATCGAAGGCGATCTTCTTGAACACCGTCACGATGCTTGAGGTCAGCACCTCGCCCCGGGACCGGGTCAGCGGGCCGTCGCCCTCCCGGTCGAACTCATCCAGCACCTTCAGGCTCGTGGTCAGGTCAGCGTCGGTGTAGTAGCCCACGTCCACCCGGCGGATGTAGGCCTTCTTGTCGTCGAAGTCCAGCTCCTCCACCTGGTACTGGGTGCCCTCGTGCATGTAGATGGCGTACTGGTGCAGCAGCATCGGCACGGTGAAGCGGTCCATCTCGCCGATGACCCGGTGTTTCTTCGGGTCGGTGATGTCCACGATCAGGAAGTTCTGGTCGGTGGCGGATCGCAGGTTGATGCCCGCCTGGGGGAACTCCTCGGCCATCCAGTAGTATTTCCCCGCCACCTGGCGAAGTATGTTCTCATCCCGCAGGTAGCCCAGCAGCTCCGGCGTGTCCGCGACGCCCTGGAAGCTCTCGCCCTCTTGGAAGGGCAGCTCGTAGGCGGCGCACTTCATGTGGTTCAGGAGGATGTACAGGTTGTCCGGGTTGATCAGGGCCTGCTCCGGCGACTGCTTGAAAAAGTATTCCGGGTGCTGGATGATGTACTGGTCCAGCGGGCTGGAGGACGCCACCATGATCAGCAGCGATACACTCCCCCGCCGGCCGGCGCGGCCCGCCTGCTGCCAGGTGGAAGCGATGGTGCCGGGGTAGCCGCACAACACGCAGGCGTCCAGCTGGCCGATGTCGATGCCCAGCTCCAGCGCGTTGGTGGACACCACCGACGTGATGTTGCCCGCCCGCAGCTCCCGCTCGATCTCCCTTCTCTGGGTGGGCAGGTAGCCGCCCCGGTAGCCCCGCACCTTCCCGGCGTTGCCCAGCGGGTCGCGCACCATGTCCTTCAGATACCGCACCAGCACCTCCACCGTCAGCCGCGAACGGGCGAACACGATGTGCTGCACCCCGGCCCGCAGCAGCGAGGCGGCGATCTTCCGGGTCTCGGGGATGCTGCCGGCGCGGATGCCCAGCTGGGCGTTCACCACCGGCGGGTTGTAGAACACCACGTGGCGCTGGCCCGCAGGGGCGCCGTTCTCGTCGATCAGGCGGACGGGCTTTCCGATCATCGTCTCGGTGAGCTCCTTCGGGTTGCGGATGGTGGCCGAGCAGCAGATGAAGGTGGGGTTTGCCCCGTAGAAGGCGCAGACGCGCTTCAGGCGACGGATGACGTTGGCCAGGTTCGAGCCGAACACGCCCCGGTAGGCGTGGATCTCGTCGATGACCACATATTTCAAATTCTCAAACAGCTTGACCCACTTGGCGTGGTTGGGCAGTATGCCCTGGTGCAGCATGTCCGGGTTGGTGACCACCACGTGGCCCGCCTGCCGGATCGCCGAGCGCGCCGAAGCGGGCGTATCCCCGTCATAGGTATACGCCTTGATGCCCACGCCCATGTCCTGGATCATGCTGTAGAGCTCCGCCACCTGGTCGCTGGAGAGCGCCTTGGTGGGAAACAGGTACAGCGCCCGGCTGGCTTCATCCTCCAATATGGACTGGAGCACCGGCACGTTGTAGCACAGCGTCTTGCCCGAGGCCGTGGGGGTCACGACGACAAAGTCCTCCCCCGCCAGCGCGGCCCGGATGGCCTGGCTCTGGTGGATGTAGGGCCTGTCGATCCCCCGCTTTTTCAGCGTCTCGACAATGCGCCCGTCCAGCTGCGGCGGGAATTCGCCATACACCGCCGGCCGCGCCGGCATCACCTGCCAGGAGGTGACGTTATCCATGAAGGCGGGGTTGTTTTGGAGTTTTTTGATGTATTCAGCAATCGTCATAAATATAATGAGGAATGAATAGTGTGTGCGCCACGCAATCTCAATTCCTCATTCCTCATTCCTAATTCCTCATTCAAGCATCAAGGATCATCATCTCGGTCCCCTCAACGGCCTCGTTCACCAGGGCCTCCACGTCCAGCTTTTCCTCGGCCTTCGGCATGGTGTCCAGCTTGGGTTTGGTGACGGGGTGGCGGGGGGTGAACACGGTGCAGCAGTCCTCGTAGGGCAGTATAGAGGTCTCGTAGGTGTCGATCTTGTTCGCGATGTCCATGATCTCGGTCTTGTCCAGGCCGATCAGGGGCCGGAACACGGGCATGTCCACCACGGCGTCGGTACAGACCAGGGCGTCCATGGTCTGGGATGCCACCTGGCCCAGGCTCTCGCCGGTGATCAGCGCCTGGGCGCCGAACTGCCTGGCGATGATCTGGGCGATGCGCATCATGAAGCGCCGGGTGATCAGCGTGCCCAGCTCGTCGGGGCACTTTTCGTGAATCTCCAGCTGGCACTTGGTGAAGGGCACCAGGTACACCCGCATCCCGCCGGAATACCAGGCCAGCTTCTTTGCCAGCTGCATCACCTTGTCCCTGGCCAGCTCGCCGGTATAGGGCGGGCTCTGGAAGTGGATGGCGCACAGCCGCACGCCCCGCTTCATCAGCTGGTAGCCGGCCACGGGGGAATCGATGCCGCCGGAGAGCAGCAGCGCCGCCTTGCCGCCGGTGCCCATGGGCATGCCGCCCACGGCCATGATCTCCTGCACGCAGATATAGGCGTTATCCCGGATCTCCACGATCAATTTGTGCTGGGGTTTGTGGACATCCACCTTCAGATTGGGGTTGGCTTCGAGGATGCGGTGGCCCAGCTCGGCGGCCAGCTCCATGGAATTCATCGGGAACTTCTTGTCGCTGCGCTTGCCCTGCACCTTGAAGGTGCCGCTGTAGGGGGCCATCATTTTAATGCACTGCCCGGCGATGACGTCCACATCCTTCTCCATCTCCACCGCGGGGCTGACGGAGTACACGCCGAACACCTTCGTCACGCAGTCGATGCAGGCCTGCAAATCGTTGAAGTCGGAAACATAGACCCGGGAATCGGACAGCCACACATGGCCGCCCAGGGGCTTCACCACCCGCTTGACGTTATCGGTGAGCACCTTCAGAAAGTGGGGGCGGTTCGCGCCCTTCAGGAATACCTCGCCGTATCGGACGAGCAAAACATCCCGCATAAGTTATTTTATCTCCTTTGGAACCGCTTCAGCTGGTCATATAATGTACCAATCCTGTCAGCGGCATATTCGATTTCTTCGTCGGTGGTGTGGGGGCTGAGGGAGAAGCGCACGGCCCACTCGGCCTCCCGGGGCCTGATGCCCATGGCGGTCAGCACGCCGCTGACCTTCAACTTCTTCGACGAGCAGGCCGAGCCCGTGGAAACGTAGATTCCCTCGCCCTCCAGCGCGTGGAGCATCACCTCGCCCCGCACGCCGGGAAAGCCCAGGTTCACGATATGGGGCGCGCCCTCCGCCGGGTCAGGGCCGTTGACGATCACGTCCGGCACGGCCGCCTTCACCGCCGCCACCAGCCGCAGCTTCTTCGCCATCAGTTTTTGGGGCAAGTCCGGGCCCATGGCGAGCATGTCGGCGATGGCGGCGTCCATGCCCGCGATGCCGGGGGTGTTCTCGGTGCCGGAGCGCAGGCCCGACTCCTGTCCCCCGCCGATGTGATGGGGTTGCAGGCGCACGCCCTTTTTGAAGATGAGCGCGCCCACGCCCTTGGGGCCGTGGAGCTTGTGGCTCGACACGGTGTACAGGTCGGCCAGCTTCATATCGAAGGGTACCCGCAAAAAGCCCTGCACGCCGTCCACGTGGATCAGCGCCCGTCCGTTCACGGTGTCATGCAGCCGCGCGGCGTCCAGCACCGCGCCGGTCTCGTTGTTCACCTGCATGCAGCTGACCAGCGACGCGCCGTCCGCCAGCGCCGCCTCCAGTTCGTCCCATTTCAGCTGGCCCGCGGCGTCCACGCCGATGGTGCGCACGTCGTGGCCCTGCTCGGCCAGGCGATTGAAGGCCTCGCGGACGGAGGGGTGCTCCACCGCGCTGACGGCGAGGACCTGTTTGCCCCGCATGCGGCCCACCGCGCCGAGGATGGCCAGGTTGTTGGATTCGGTGCCCCCGGAGGTGAACACGGTGTCACAGCCCGCGCCGCCCACGGCCTCCAGCAGCCGCCCCCGGGCGTCCCGCAGGGCTTTGAAGGCCTCCACCGAGGGCTTGTAGACGGCGGAGGGATTATACCAGTTTTCCCGCAGGCAGCTTTCCATCGCGGCGATGGCCGCCTCGCAGGGGCGGGTGGTGGCGCTGTTGTCAAGATAGGCTCGCTGCATAACCGCTCCTGCCCTCTGCGTCGTACCATGCGTCCCGCGGCAGGTAGTTCTTGCTGCGGATCATGGCCACCATCTCGTCGGTCAGCTCCAGCACGATCACGTGCTTGACGCCCTTGCGCTGGAAATAGAAGTAGTACAGCTTCGCGTCCCGGTTGACGAACCAGTTGTGGACCTTGACGCCGGGCTCGCTCAGCGTCTTCTTGAAGGCCGGACCGGCGGCGGGGCCGCAGCGGATGACGTCCTTCATCTCCAGGGCCGTCAGGTACTTCCGGCGCTTGTTGTTCAGCACCCGGGACACGTCCAGGTTGCCGTTGGTGAAGGTGTAGTCGTACTCCACCCGGCAGTTGTCGCTGCCCCGCCACAGCAGGTAGGCCGCGCCGCCGAACACCAGGAACAGCGCCAGGTTCTGCCACACAAACGTCATGCCGCCCGTCTCGGGGTTGATGCTGATGACGCCGGCCAGCGAAAACGCCGCCACCACCGCGAACACCACGATGACCGCCCAGCAGGCGTAGTACAGCAGCGTATAGAGGCCCTGCTTGCGCCGAACGGCGATGGTCTCAAGGAAATCGTCCATTTGTATGCACCTCCCAAGTCCCCCGACACGCGCGGGACTTTTCAAGTCAAAATTCCACAAATATATTATAGCACAATTTCCAGGAATGTCGAGAGATAAACATAAAATTGACCCATAAATCTTTGCGCGGGGGGTAGAGTTGTGGTATAATGGCGGGGAAATTCTGATTTGTCGGGGAGATGCGGCAGCCAAAAGCCTTCCCCTATGGGGAAGGTGGCGCGTAGCGCCGGATGAGGTCCCCTTACGATGCGCCTCGCGCCTCTGCTGACGTTGTACCATCGTCGAAGACCTCATCCGTCTTTGACGAAACAATGCAAGCATTTTTCGTCAAATCCACCTTCCCCACCGGGGGAAGGCCACTTTTGGGCCTTCGTCAACAGCTCGATAAATCAGAATTTACCCTTCAAAACCCGGAGGCCCTTACCATGAAATGTCCCTACTGCGGCGGCGTTTGCGCGGACGACGCGCTGTATTGTCCCAGCTGTAAGCAGCCGCTGCCCACCGCCCAGGGCGAAGCCCGGGCACAGCATGAAAAGCGCCGTGAGAAGCGCACCGCCGGCCAGAAGGCCCTGTCGGCGGTATTTGTCGTGCTGTTCGCCGTCGCGCTGGTGGTGGGGGCATTCAAGCTGGCGGGCTGGATCGAAAGCTATCAGCTGACCCGCCTGTACACCCGCGGGGCCTACGCCCCTACCCTGTCTGAAATCCAGATGGACGACATGCGCCAGGGGCACGCCATGATCTTCTTTGGCAAGGACGGCGACCAGATCTACGTGCCGGAGCTGCAGCGGTCGCTGTCGATCTCCGGCGGCGTGGCCCGCATGGAGATGCCGGATTCCGACTGGTTTACCAACAACGTGACGGACGTGGAGTACGCCGACATCACCCTGTCGCCGATGCTGATCAGCGAGAGCGGCAAGAAGACCGAGCTGCCCCAGTTCAACTTCCAGGTGGACGTGCCCGTGAGCCCGCTGAACGTCACCAGCCCCGCCCAGGAGCGCACCACCGTGGTCACCGGCGTGTACCCGCTGACGCTGAACGTGGTGCCCGGCAGCACCGTGTTCGTCAACGGCGAGGACATCACCGCGTCCTTGGAC
The DNA here is from genome assembly GCA_902798105.1 of uncultured Eubacteriales bacterium. Taxonomy (GTDB): domain Bacteria; phylum Bacillota; class Clostridia; order Christensenellales; family Aristaeellaceae; genus UBA2862. The sequence continues at coordinate 16,486 of CADBVG010000055.1, read as the reverse complement.
CGCAGCGGCTACATATCCACCTACGTCAGCGTCAAGCCCATCGGCGACAACGTGATCACGCTGATCGTGCGCACGCCCAAGCACCGGGAGTGCCGACGGGAACTGGTCATCTTCCGCCAGCACTACGACATCGAGGTTGAGCTGGACACCACCGTTTCAACCACCAGCCCCTCCCGCACCATGGCCGTCACCGGTACCATCGAGCCCGGCGCGTCCATCGCGGTGGACACCGACCACATCGAGGAGAGCCTGACTGTGGACCAGCAGACCGGCCGCTTCTCCTTCGTGGCCCGCTTTGCCAACTACGGCAACAACATCATCCGCTTCCGCGCCACCAAGGAGGGCAAGCAGGACGCCGAGATCGTGCTGAACGTGGACTACCGGCCTTCCCTGGACGAGCTGTCCGGGCGCGCCTGGGCCATGGATTACCCGCAGCTGCGCATACTGTTCGAGAACTGGCGCTACCAGAGCTTCGTGTGCAAGGGCCCGATCATCGACACCTTCACCGACGACGACGGCCGCAAGTACATGGTCATGGACGTGGGCACCGACGAGCGCCAGCTGGTGATCCTGGTCAACGAGACCTCCATCGCCAGCCCGACCCTGGGCCGCAGCTACCAGGCCTACGCCTACGTGGACGGCCAGCACCTGTACCAGTCCGAATACTACCCGATGCTGATCGCGCTGTATATGGACGTGACGGGCTGATCCGGCCCGGAAAGGGAATGGACACGAAAAGGCAAATCTCTGTCATACTGTCCCTTGCCCTGCTGGCCTGCCTGACGGCGGGGTTTGGCGGCGCCCTTGCCGAAGGCGACGCAGCCATCCGCGGCCTCATGGCCGTCGTGGATCACGTGAACACCGCCTCGGTGCTCAGGGACGCGATGATCCACGGCTCCATCAGCCATGCCGAGCGCATCGGCAAGGCCTTCCTGGAGGTCCGGGACAGCGGGGGCGACTATATCACCGCCGTGCTGGAGGCCGGCCAGGGCCGGGAGATGTTCCGCGGCGTGGTGACCGACAGCCACTATGAGACCCGGGACGGCTACACCTACGGCGGGATTGCGCTGGCGGGCGAGGGCGACTGGGCAGGCCACAGCCTGCGCATAGCGTACCAGAATGAAAACATCGCCAGCTGGCTCGACGGCGAGCCCTATGCGACGGTGCCGGACCTGATCTGCTGCTTCAGCCTGGACGAGGCCGCGCCCCGGCTCAACCCCGACGCGAAGGTCGGCGAGCACGCGGCGGTCATCGCCCTGCCCGCGCCGACGGAATGGACCACGCCCGAAGGTCTGGCGGTGTTTGGCCCGCGCGGCTTCAGCTACGATTTTGATTACAGGCCCTTCTGCTGAAGCGGCTTCCCCGCGTCCCGCTCCCCTTTCTTTATTAACGAAGCGTTAATTCGCGGAATACCATTGCATTCCATCGACAATTACGCTATAATACCCGCGAAAGGAAGGGCAGCGGCGCAGGGCGCTGGCGGAACGAGATGCCAATTTCCGCCAAATCATGCGGGCGCAGGGATTCAAAGTTACCGATTGTATGAGTAGGAATGGCGCGTCAAGTACCGGCGGATGGGAGGTTGCCGCCGGGCGAAGGAGCCCCCGGCTCCGCGATGCCATTATCGCATCCGCTAACACAATCACAGGCGCACGCCCTCGGGCGTGACGCGCATACCAACGATCAACCTCCTCCACGAAGAACGGAGGATTTTTTATGTTCAAAGGCAGAAACACCACCCGTATGCTGGTGACGATGGCGCTGCTTTCCGCCATCGAGGTCGTGCTGGCCCGCTTCATCGTACCGATGCCCAACCCCACCATGCGCTTTTCCATCGAGGCCGTGCCCATCATCGTGGCGGGCTACCTGTACGGGCCCGTCGCCGGGGCCATCGTGGGCCTGGTTGGCGACGCCGTGGGCACCCTGTTCTCCGGCTACGGCTACAACCCGCTGTTCGCCGTGCCCCCGATGCTGATCGGCCTGTGCGCGGGGCTGATGCGCCCGCTGCTCTATAAGAAGGTCAGCTTCCTGCGGATCCTGGCCAGCTTCCTGCCCGCGGTGGTCGTGGGCAGCGTGCTTTGGCAGAGCTACTGGCTGTCCTTCTTCTACGGCACCCACAGCTTCGTGTGGTTCCTGGGGTCCCGGGCGGTGCAGTTCGCCATCACGTCGGTGGTGAACGCGGCGGTGATCTTCGGCCTGTTCAAGAGCCGGGTATTCGACGTACTGCACCTGTGGCCGCCGGTGGGCGCGCAGGCCGCCGCGCAGAAAAACAACGAACAAGCGAGCGTGATATCATGAATATGGACGAAGCCCTGAAATACATCCACGGCGTCAGCTGGCTGGGCACCATTCCCGGCCTGGAACGGGAGCAGGAGCTGCTCAGCCGCATCGGCAACCCCCACAAGGGCATGAAGTACATCCACGTGGCGGGCACCAACGGCAAGGGCTCCACCGCGGCGATGCTGGCCAGCATACTGCGCAAGGCGGGCTACCGCACCGGGCTGTACACCTCGCCCTACATCATCCGCTTCAACGAGCGCATCCAGGTGGACGGCGAGCAGATTCCCGACGCGGACGTGTGCGCATTGACCGAATTCGTCAAGCCCCACGCCGAGGCCATGGCCGACCACCCCTCGGAATTCGAGATCGTGACCGCCATCGGGTTTGAATATTTCAGGCGCCAAAAGTGCGACATCGTTGTGCTGGAGGTGGGCATGGGCGGCGAATGGGACGCCACCAACGTCATCGAGGACAACGAGGCCGCGGTGATCGTGAACATCGGCCTGGACCACACCGAGGTGCTGGGCGACACGGTGGAAAAGATCGCCCTGACGAAATCCGGCGTGGTCAAGCGGGGCTGCCCCTGCGTGATGTACCGGCAAAAGCCCTCGGTGGAAGCCGTTTTCGCGGAGGTCTGCCGGAAGATGGACGCCCCCTTCACCCTGACCGACTTCGACAGCCTGCGGCCCACCTATGCCGGGCTGGACGGCCAGCGCTTCGACTGGGGCGACATGAAGGACCTGCGCATCCCGCTGCTGGGCGAGCACCAGCTGAAGAACGCCTGCAACGTGCTGACCACGGTGAACGTGCTGCGCGGACGGGGCTGGCGCATCCCCGAGGAAGCCGTGCGGGAGGGCCTGGCCACCGTCAACTGGCCGGGGCGGTTCCAGCTGATGCGCCGGGACCCGCTGTTCATCGTGGACGGCGGCCACAACCCCCAGTGCCTGGAGGCGCTGGAGAACGCCATCAAGGCCTACCTGCCCGGGCGGAAGCTGGTGTTCCTGAACGGCTGCATGGCCGACAAGGACTATGGCGACATGTTCCGGTGGCTGGCTCCCTACGCGCAGGAATTCGTGACCGTCACCCCCCGCAACCCCCGTTCGCTGCCCGCGGAGGACCTGGCGGCCTACATCACCGACAACCTCGGCGCGAAGGCCACCCCCTGCCCCACCGTGGCGGACGGCGTGCGCACCGCCATCGGGAAAGCCGGCAGGGACGGCGTGGTCTGCGCCTGCGGCTCACTGTACATGATCGGGGACATCGTCGAGGCGCTGGAGGGCATCTCCTGATTCGCGTCAGCCCTGCAGCGGCGGCGTAAGCGCCGCCATCGTTCCCCAAGGAAATACCGCATAATAAGGGTGGTTGGCTGGCGAGTGAATTTTCCGTCGCAGGCTTGCTGGCGGCAAGTCAAGGAATTTGCAGGATGTGCATGGCGGAAATGGCACCGCCAGACATGCCGCCCGTTTGTGCGGTATTTCCCTAAGCCTTCGTTCCGCGCGCGGGGAGAGATGGCGGCGCGGGCGCCGCCGCTACATTCAATGCAACGCGTTTGAAATCAGTTTTTTACATTGAAAAACCTTGACAAATACGGCCGCAGGGTGTATTATAATTAAGCGCTTTGAGAAAAGGCGAAGCGTGGTCCCTTAGCTCAGCTGGATAGAGCGTCTGGCTACGGACCAGAAGGTCAGGGGTTCGAATCCCTTAGGGTCCGCTGAAAATCCCGTTACCCCGTTTGGGGTGACGGGATTTTCCTGTGTGCCCGAGGGGATAATCGAACCCCTTTGCGACCAAAGGGAGCGAAGAGGTTCGGCGAAGCCGCGGCGGCGCAGCCGACGCCATCCCTTAGGGTCCGCCATAAAGCGCGGATACGAACTCGTATTCTATGAGAATGTGTTTGCGCTGATCCTCAAAATGCCGAGGCGGTATTAACCGCCCCGGTACTTTTTATGCAAATCATAATGAATACGAGTTTTTTGTAAATTTCTCGTTATTCATATTGCAGGTCGAAACTTTTTGACATATAATATTATCGTGATTGATAAGAGCAAAGCATGAAATAGGCGTTAAGCTGTAACTCTGTTTGCTATTTTGGGCTATGTACGATATCCGGTATCGGAGGGTGTGCATGATGTTAGAGTTTTCTGATAATATGAGAGAGATAATTCGCCGAAAAACCGGTTATTATCCAGAAGACATTTCTGAGATGACAGAGGAAGAGGAAAACGAATTAATAAAAAGCAAGATAGGTTCAATGCCCCATTTTTCAAGGAAATACGACTCACGTAAACTTGGAAGAGGGAATGTTTTGCTTGCCCGCAGACGTTTTAGAACCATAGAATATATTAATTCAAGAATAGATAAGTTATGTAAACGGAGAGGGTAAAATGACTCCAGCGAATGAGAAAGAAATACTGGATATTTACGCTCAATACCATACTATTGTTAAAAGCTTAATTATTACCTTAGAGACAGACGATGGTGAATATCCAACAGAAATATTGAATGAAATAAGAGCATTAATGAATCATCTGGCAAAGTGTTACATTGCAGATGATAAAAAGCCGTCCGATTATGAGAGGATAATAGATAAGAATATACGTAATGCAAAGGGGCATTTAAGACGAGCAGTATACGATTGCTATAAATATGGCTGTATTTCTGTTGAAGATTTTTATCGAGATTTTCAATTTCAAATGAGACATATAGATTTAGGATATATAGACAACGGAGAGTTCTCCATTGCTGTAAGCAAAGAGTTTTCATGTGCAAAAAAAGCTCTTAAGGAGGCAAGAAAAGCTGAGCAAGATGCTTTAGACTCTTCTATACCAGATAGTATTTTCCAGAAATATCAAACGGCATATGAGGCTTTTGATAGATTAAGAAAACATATCGATACATCAATAGATAAAATAGAACGTGCAAGGCATAAACAATCAACAAGTTGGTGGGTAGCTATTGGTTTCGGCATTGTTGGTGTAATAGGTTGTGTTTTCTCAGCCTTAAGTGTTTTTCATATTTTATAATGATTTGTTATAATATGACTTTATAATTGACTGCAATCAAGATGCACTTTTAATTACAAAGTGCATCTTGATTTAAGAGGATTAAAGTGAATCAACGCCAACGCGGTACGTGGTCACCCTCCCCGATCCTTATGTAAGCATCGAGGACAGCCACCGCCTCCGGGTTGAGTATGAATTGTGTTTTGTCGGTCAGCAGAACGCGGAGTTGATTGATCGTATAGTCCGGGTGTTCTTCGTAGACGGCTATTCGGTTTTTCCTCGAGGAATTTCGGAAAATGGACTATTCAGACAGGAAATGCCAGCAGCGGCTTATTGATGTGTTTGTCAACTCGATCTATGTCACCGACGACGAATTAGTGTTAAATTTCAATTTTGGGGGCGACAAATCGACTTTGAGGTTCCCGCAATTCAAAGCTGCGGAGGCTGCGGGGGTGTTCGGATGCCGCGCTTTCGTGTCCGCTGAAAATCCCGTTACCACGTTTAGGGTGACGGGATTTTCCTGTGTGCCCGAGGGGATAATCGAACCCCTTTGCGACCAAAGGGAGCGAAGGGGTTCGGCGAAGCCGCGGCGGCGCAGCCGACGCCATCCCTCAGGGTCCGCTAAACAACCGTTATCCCTCTTGCAGGGATGACGTTGTTTTTGTGTTGCAATTGACAAAATCATACTATAACGATAAACTAAATCATCTTTATGGATAAAACAGGAGGCTCCACGGGGATGATTGATCAGAACAGATTGAGGCGATTCAGCATCACCCTCTTCATACTTTCGCTGTTTATGCTGGTCATTCACATGGAATCCCTGATCCGGTTCAACCGGCACGGGTTCCACATTCACGGGAACGACAGCAACGGAATGATACAGATGGAGATCGACGCCCGTGCGGACAGCACCAGCACCTGGCTGAAGCGCGATTTTGAGATGGACGACGGCCGGAAGGTGGACCTGACCGGCCAGACCATCGACGGCACCCTGCGCAACCAGAGCGGAGACACCCTGCAGGACTGGGAGCTGCAAATCAACATCGTCGGGGACTGCTATATCAACCAGGCCTGGAACGGCGAGGTGGAGATTCACCAGTTCACCGGAACCGACCGGGAAAAGGTGCAGCGGATGAACCTCCAGGATTACCAGCTGGAAGATGTGACCTTCGAGTACCGCTACGACGGCGACCTGCTGATTCCGCTGCAGGCGGGCGACTATGTAATCTACTATCCCAGCACCCGCTTCAGCGAAATGCCCATTAAGGGCGGGGACGACGTCAAAATCGGCGTGATCTTCTACTATCTGGACGCGCTGGATCTGTCCGACTACGACGTTGAGGTCCACTTCCACCGGACCTTTACCCAGGGCCTCACCTTCTTCGCCTTTGCCGCGCTGAGCGTGCTGTGGGTGCTGTGCATGGTCGTGAACGGCGCCAGCACCCTCGCCTACCGCCGGGCCATCAAGGATATGGAGCTGCGAAAGGCCGGCATTTTCAGCATGTCCGACATTTATGACCTCATATATATCATTCATCTGCCCACCGGGGAAATGACGCCGGTGTCCGTCGACGAAAAGCTGGAGCGCGAACGGCCTAAAAACAAGACCGCAAAGGAACTGCTCAGCGACCTGATCATGCGGGACGCGGATGAAAAATACCGGGACCGTATGCTGGAATTCGTGGACACCGATACCCTGGCGGATCGCCTGCGGGGGCGCAACAGCGTCGCCAGCGAATTCAGGAGCCTCCAGTACGGCTGGTACTCCCTGCGCTTCTACGCCATGGACCGCGCCGATGGCAAGCCACTGGAGGATGTGGTCTTCACCGTTCAGGATATCAACGAAGAAAAGCAGGAGCAGGAGGCCGTCATACACCGCATCGAAGAGGCGGAATCCATCAACGAGGCCAAGGCCGCGCAGATCATGCAGGAGGGCATGGGCACCCAGTTCGACCCCAATATGCACATCGTTTTCCTGAGCTGCCGGAGCAGGCTGGAGCGCTACTATTCCCTCGTGCAGTGAAAACGCGTGGCGGTATGAAGGCGCGAACTTCAGGCATCGCCAAACAGAACTGTTTCTTTACTTGCAAAATTGTCCTTCAGGCACTATAATAATAGCCAATCAAACATACTGCGATTGAGGAAAAAGGCGAGGGTCTGGCGCGTGCAGAGAGCCGGTGGCGGGTGCGAACCGGCGGCGCGGGATTCATTGCTTCCGCTTTCCGAGCGTCCGGCGACGAGCCGGAGGGGCGCGCCCCCTACAGCGCACATCAAGTCGGCCTGTATTGCAGGCAAGCCGGGTGGCACCGCGGAAGTTCTCCGTCCCAGGCATACGGGACAGGAGGGCTTTTCTTTTTTCACACGGGCCATTCGCCATTCGCAGTCATTTCAAGGAGGAAGAGCAGGACATGCTGGACATCAATCTGATTCGAACAAACCCCGAACTCGTCAAGGAGAACATCAAAAAGAAGTTCCAGGACGAGAAGCTGGTCCTCGTGGATGAGGTCGTGGCATTCGACAGGAAGAACCGCGAGGCCATCCAGCGGGCGGACTACCTGCGCTCCCAGCGCAACAAGATCTCCAAGCAGATCGGCGCGCTGATGGGCCAGGGCAAGAAGGACGAGGCCGAGGCCGCCAAGCAACAGGTGAAGGACATGCAGGACGAGCTGGCCGCCATCGAGCAAAAGGAGGTGGAGTACGCAGAGGAGATCCGAAAGCGCATGCTGGTGATCCCCAACATCTTCGACCCATCCGTGCCCATCGGCAGGGACGACAGCCAAAACGTGGAGAACGAGCGCTTTGGCGAACCCGTGGTGCCCGAATGGGAGATTCCCTACCACGTGGACATCATGGAGCGCCTGAACGGCATCGACCTGGACGCCGCCCGCCGCACGTCCGGCAACGGCTTCTACTACCTGAAGGGCGACATCGCCCGGCTGCATAGCGCCATACTGTCCTACGCCCGCGACTTCATGATCGACCGGGGCTTCACCTACTACGTGCCCCCGTTCATGATCCACGGCAACGTGGTCACCGGCGTGATGAGCTTTGCCGAGATGGAGAACATGATGTACAAGATCGAGGGCGAGGATCTGTACCTGATCGGCACCAGCGAACACAGCATGATCGGCAAGTTCATCGACCAGATGCTCACCGAGGACGAGCTGCCCCAGACCCTGACGAGCTACTCCCCCTGCTTCCGCAAGGAGGTCGGCGCCCACGGCATCGAGGAGCGCGGCGTATACCGCATCCACCAGTTCGAGAAGCAGGAGATGGTCGTGGTCTGCAAGCCCGAGGACAGCATGATGTGGTACAACCGGCTGTGGCAGAACACCGTCGATTTCTTCCGCACGCTGGACATCCCGGTGCGCACGCTGGAGTGCTGCTCCGGCGACCTGGCCGACCTGAAGGTCAAGAGCTGCGACGTGGAGGCCTGGAGCCCCCGCCAGCAGAAGTACTTCGAGGTGGGCTCCTGCTCCAACCTGGGCGACGCCCAGGCCCGCAGGCTCAAGATCCGCGTCAAGGGGGCGGACGGAAAGAAGTACCTGCCCCACACCCTGAACAACACCGTCGTCGCCCCGCCGCGCATGCTCATCGCCTTCCTGGAAAACAACCTCCAGGCCGACGGCAGCATCCGCATCCCCGAAGTCCTGCGCATGTACATGGGCAACAAGACCGAAATCAAATAAGAACGACAATTATTGAGGAGGATATAACCGTGAAGAAGTTTCTCAGCCTGATTCTCGCAGCCGCGCTGCTGTTCACCTTCACCGCCTTCGCCGAGCAGGAGACCCAGGATGCCCCGCAGGACGCCCAGCAGGAAACCCAGCAGGACGCCCCGCAGGAGCCCCAGACCTACGATTGGACCAAGTACAAGTCGGTGGCCGAGCTGATGGGCGCCGAGGGCAACTGGGCCACCTACGACCAGTTCAACCTCACCATGTGGATTCCCGCCGAGTTTGAGCAGACGCCCGACGAAGAAATGCCCGAAAACCTCAAGTCCGAAGGCTACATCGACCTGTTCGGCAGCAATGACTACCAGCTGGCCATCGGCGTGCAGCACGCCTTCCTCGACGAGTCCATCGACACCGTCGCGGATCTGGCCAACAACATCGACACCAGCGTGTACCAGGGTGCCACCCTCACCAAGGTCAACACCTACGACGTGCTGATGGCGGTCGAGAATGAGGGCGAGAACCTGGTTGTGTTCATCGGCGGCGGCAAGGGCGAATTCCTGGTGTTCCACTACTTCCACGTCAACGCGGATGAGTGGTCCTCGGGCAGGGCTCTGATTTCGATGGCCTCCATCCAGGACACCACCAACGCGCAGTAAAACACAGCCAATCATAAGGAGGTCCACCATGCTCTACTACGTCAATGCACGGGCGTCCCGGGACGGCAACGGCTCGAAGGAGATGCCCTTCCGACACATCGACGACGCGGCGCGGGTGGCCGTAGCGGGCGACGAGATTCTCGTCGCCCCCGGTATATACCGGGAAAAGGTCACGCCCCGCAACGCGGGCAACGAGGACGCGCGCATCGTCTATCGCTCCGAAAAGCCCCTGGGCGCGGTGATCACCGGCGCGGAGGTATTGACCGGCTGGACGCGCTTCAAGGGCGACGTGTGGGTCAACCGCGTACACAACGGCGTGTTCGGGGATTACAACCCCTACACCACCCGGGTCTGCGGCGACTGGTACTTCGCCCCCAATGTGCGCCACACCGGCTCGGTGTACCTGAACGACCTGGCCATGTACGAGACCGACACCCTGGATCAGTGCCTGGCCGGAGAAGCGGACCCCTTCGCCTGGAACGCGGCGGAATCCACCTGGAAGTGGTACACCGAGCAGGAGGGCGACGAAACCGTGCTCTACGCCAACTTCCATGACCTGGACCCCAACGCCCAGAAGGTGGAGATCGCCGTGCGGCGCAACTGTTTCATGCCCGACGAGAACGGCATCGGCTACATCACCGTCTCCGGCTTCGACATCAACAAGGGCGCGACCACCTGGGCCCCGCCCGCCGCCTACCAGGACGGCCTGATCGGCCCCCACTGGTCGAAGGGCTGGATCATCGAGGACTGCGCCATCTGGGGCAGCCGCTGCTGCGGCATTTCCTTGGGCAAGTACCGTGACCCGGAAAACGACATGTACTTCTACACGAAGCACGTCAAGTCCCCCACCCAGATGGAGCGGGACGCCGTCTGCCGGGGCCAGTACCACGGCTGGCTGAAGGAGAAGGTAGGCGGCCACATCGTGCGCCGCTGCGAGATCCACCACTGCGAACAGACCGGCATCGTGGGGCGCATGGGCGCGGTGTTTTCCACCATCGAGGACTGCCACATCCACCACGTGTGCAACAGCCAGCAGCTGGGCGGCGCGGAGACCGCGGGCATCAAGCTGCACGCGGCGATCGACGTCACCATCCGCCGCAACCACATCCACCACTGCATCGAGGGGGTGTGGCTGGATTGGGAGGCCCAGGGCGCGCGCATCAGCCAGAACCTGATGCACGACAACCAGCGGCCCGAGGGCATCGGACAGGCCCAGGGCGCGATGTTCAACTGCGACGTGTTCATCGAGGTGGGCCACGGCCCGACGCTGATCGACAACAACGTGCTGCTGTCGAAGGCCTCGGTCATCATGCCCAGCGAGGGCCTGGCCGTGGTGCACAACCTGATGTGCGGCGCGTTCGGCCTGATCAACTCCGGCGTGGACAGCGTCGTCAACGGCCAGCGCGAACCCCGCTACACCCCCTACCACATCCGCCACCGCACCGAGGTCGCGGGCTTCATGACCATACTTCACGGCGACGACCGGGTGTACAACAACATCATCGTGCAGAAGTACCCTGTCACCGACCCGTCCCTCGGGCCGGATTCTGCCGAGCACCAGGCCGCCGGCACCGCGCCGTTTGACATCTTCCCGGCCTATGACGAATGGATTTCCAACTTCATGATGGACCGCGAGCCGGACATGGGCCACCTGGCCCAGTTCCACTTCGGCCACCTGCCGGTGTGGATCGGCGGCAACGCCTACTTTGGCGGCGCGACCGTCAGCAAACACGAAAAGACCGGGCTGGTGAACGCGCAGGACAAGGTCACCGTGGAAATCACCGAGTCCGACGGGAAGTGGACGCTGGATACGAACGTCTACGACCTGCTGGGCGACTTCCGGGACGCCATACTCACCACCGAGAGCCTGGGCTGCGCCTTCCAGCCGGAGCAGCGCTTCGAGAACCGGGACGGCACCCCCATCGCCTTCGACCGGGATTTCCTGGGCAACCACCGCGGTGTGGACACCCTGCCGGGACCGTTTGTAAGCAAGGAGGCTGCGCGGGCGGTGCTTGCGTAAGCGCAGATAAGGGACTGTCTTAAAAAGCATAAACATACGTAGGGTGGGCAATTGTAGGGGCGGCGTTGCGCCGCTGGGAGCGGTCCCACCGTCCACCGGGTACAACGGAACCATTTCGTACCCGGGCGGGCGCCGCAAATGGCGCATCCAAAAGCCTTCCCCAGCGACCGAAGGGAGCGGTTCAGGGGAAGGTGGGCCGGCCGTAAGGCCGGGTCGGAAGAGGTCGGTCCCCCTGCGGTATCGACGGTTTGTGTGCTATCATATAAGAGAACGACCTCATCCGTCTTCCCCGGAACAATGCAAGCATTTTCCGGGAAATCCACCTTCCCCTGAACCGGCAGCTTCGCTGCCTGGGGAAGGCTTTTGGCTGCCGGACCTCTGCCAAATCAGAATTTGTCCCCCCGACCCGTTCCACAAATATCGTCAAAAGGATTGCCATGAAAAAGATACTGGTCTACACCCCTCGGCTGACCGGCGAAAACCGCCGGGATATCGAAAAGGCCGCCGAATGCCACGGCTATTCGGCCGTATTTTGCGACGGCATTGACGCCGCCACCGTCGAGGCCGCCGATGCCGAAATCATACTCAGCGCCGACCCTCGCCTGCCCGGGGCCGCCCCCGAACTGAAGTGGATGTGCTGCGCCTTCGCCGGGGTCGAGCCCTTCCTGGCCCCCGGGGCCTTCGCCAATTCCAAGGCGCTGCTGACCAATGCCTCCGGGGCCTACGGCGTGACCATCGCGGAGCACGTGGTCATGGTGGCGCTGGAGCTCATGCGCCGCCAGATGGATTACAACCGCGTGGTCGCCGCCCGGGCGTGGGTGCGCGACCTGCCCATCCGCTCGATCCGGGACAGCCGGGTGACGCTGCTGGGCGCGGGGGACATCGGCCGCGAGGTGGCCATTCGGCTGCGGGCCTTCGGGCCGAAGCACGTCGTCGCCGTGAACCGCTCGGGGCGAGACGCCGGGGATATGTTCGACGAAACCCTGCCGGTGTCAGCGCTGGACGGGGTTCTGCCCGAGACCGACCTCCTGGTGATGTCCCTGCCCGGAACGCCAGAGAGCCGGGGCATCATGGACGGGCAGCGGCTGGCGCTGCTGCCGAAAAGCGCGTTTTTAATCAACGTGGGCCGGGGCAGCGCCATCGACGAGGCCGCGCTGGTAGGGCTGATGACCGGCGGCCACCTGGCCGGCGCGGCGCTGGACGTGTTCGGGGTGGAGCCCCTGCCCGTGGACAGCCCGATGTGGGACTGCCCCCGCCTGCTGATCACCACCCACGTCGCGGGGAACATGACCCTGGGCTACACCGTGGACCGGATCGTGGCGATGTTCATCGAGGATTTGGGGAATTACTGCGCGGGAAGGCCGCTTGCGCACCTGGTGGACCGGGAGAAGGGGTATTGATACTACGATAAACCAATGCAGGGGCGCCGCATCGGCGCCCCTGCCTGTTGTAGATATAGTAGCAGATTGCGATATTCAGTCCTTCAGGGTCGCGACTACTGTCCCAAAAATTCCTCCAGCGTCTGGCCGGAGTTGTGCATACGGGTGGCGGCGTCCACGCCCACGTAGCGGTAGTGCCAGGGCTCGTAGCTGATGCCGGTCACGTCGGCCTTGTTGGCGGGGTAGCGCTGTATGAAGCCGTACTCATGGGCATGGGCCATCAGCCAGCCGTACTGGGGCGTGCTCTCGAAGCCGTCGTTGGTCTCCACGGTCACGTCGAAGGCCAGGCCGGTCTGGTGCTCGCTGGCCCCGGGCTGCTGGGCCTTGCCGGGCTCGCTCTCGGCGTAGACCTCCTGCTGGCGCTGGTAGCTGCGATAGCCGCTGGTGACGATGTAGCCGTTCATGTTCGCCTCCTCGGCGGCGTGGAACATCTTCTCCATGGCCTCGTAGGTCTGGCGGGTCAGGTAGATCTCGCTGCTGGCCATGCGGAAGGAATGGCGCTGGGTGTACAGGTTCACCAGCTCGTCGGGCACGTAGTCCGCCGACAGCCGGTGGCTATCGTTCACCAGAAGTATGTTGCCGTGGAATTGGGTTGAGCGCACCCCGAAGAACCAGCCCGCGCCGAAGGACACGCCCACCAGCGCGACCGCCAGCACCGCCGCCATGACGGGAGAGAGGTAAAGGCCCGGGCGCTTTTTCTTTTTGGCCATGGTTAATAACTCCTTTAGTAGCGCTGGAATTTCTGATTTATCGAGCCCTGCTCGATAAATCAGTATTTCCCCATCTTCCCCCTGATCTTCTCCGCCACGATCTGCGCAGCCCTTCCGGTTTCGTTGGCGCCGAAGAAATCCAGCACGGCCCTGCAGTTGGCGGGACCGTCGATGGGCCGGGACAGTATGTCCAGCAGTTCGCCTTCGCTGTGGGCGACGATCAGCGGGGACTGGTCCGGGTCGAAGTACATGCCCCGCTCGGCGTTGTAATCGCCCGCGTCGGGCTGGAAGTAGACCACTGGCCGATCCAGCAGCATGAAGTCGCCGCCGATGGAGGAATAGTCGGTGATCAGCAGGTCGGTGACCAGCAGCAGCTCCGTGGCCTCGGGCCAGGCGCTGACGTCCATCTGGGCGTCGGAGTGGATGCCCTTCGAGTCGATGTGGCCCCGCGTGATGCACAGCCAGCGCGTCCCGGTGGCCTGCTCCAGGGTCTGTCGCACTTTTTCGAGGCTGAAGGTCGCGTCCTGCACCGAGCCGCTGGAGCTGGTGCGGAAGGTGGGCGCGTACATCAGTACCCGCACGCCGTCGGCGATGCCCAGGGCGCGTCGCACCCGGGCAGCGACCTCGGGCGGGTTCTTCACCAGAAGGTCGTTGCGGGGGTAGCCCACCTCCAGGATCTCCCCCTTCACGGCAAATCCGCTGCGGTACACGTCGCTGCCGAAGCGGGAGCCGGACACGGCAAGGTCGATGCGTTTGGCTTCGTTCAGGAAGTTGCGGTTGTTCGGTTCCAGGTCCAGGCGCACTTTCTTGAAGCCCCGGTCGCCGTGCCAGGTCTGGATATAGTACTGGTCGTCGAACTTCTTTACCCAGCGCTTCATGCCGGCGTTGGTGACGATGACCCTCGAGGTGGCCATCTCGCGCATCATGGCGAGGCCTCCGCGGGGCACCTTGACGACGTAGTCGGGAATGTCCGGGGACGCCATGCCCTTGCCGCTCAGCCGGAACAGTATTTTGGCTTCGGGGGCGATTGCGTGCAGTGCCTCGGCCACGGCCCGGGGGTTGTCGTTGTACAGCATACCGTCGTAGCTGGAAAAGAACACCTTGTCGCCGTCCACGCCGTACAGCCGGTGGCACAGCCGCATCCAGCCGGTGTAGGCGGGGCCCGAAGCGTGCTTGATGCCGTTGAGCACGGTGAACAGCGCCTTGTTGTGCTTGATACGCGCCTTCAGGGACGGCTTTGACGTGCCCTGCGCAGCCGGGGCGGACACGGGGACTTCCCCGGGCACGGGGATCTTGTACATGGCCCGCCGGCCCTCGTGGGTGGAATCGATGCAGACGGCATCGCCGGTCCGGTTCCAGCGGGGGTGCAGGTCGCAGCGGCAGTCGCCCACGTATTTCAGCGGCGAGTGGACCCGGGCCACGCGCTGGGCACGGTTGGTCTCATCGGAACAGACGAATACGCTGGACAGCCGCGCCCGGTTGGGGTAGCTGTCGGTGACCACCCGGCCGTCGGGGCTGTAGCTGCAATGGCCGTCGGTGCGCAGCTCGGGCCACAGCAGCCGGTATTCGGGGCTGCGGTCCTTCATCAGGTAGTAGTGGTCGCCGGTGGTTCGCTTGCGCAGGAAGGACAGTATGTGGGCATCGTCCTTCCAGAAGCTGTGGGAGGCAAAGTCGTCGTCGCTGAGGTTGTACATGTCGGTGCCGTTGCTGTTGACCGTAACCAGCCGGGTATACTTGTGCCCCTTCTGGAACCAGCGGTGCAGCACCATGAAGCGATGGCCGTCGGGGCTGAGCATCAGGTGATTCACCTTATGCTCAGCGCCCTCCATGCGCCCGTCGGGCTCGAAATTGGCGAAATCGGTGTACTTCAAAAGGGGCGTCACCCGCCCGTCGGACAGC
The DNA here is from genome assembly GCA_902798105.1 of uncultured Eubacteriales bacterium. Taxonomy (GTDB): domain Bacteria; phylum Bacillota; class Clostridia; order Christensenellales; family Aristaeellaceae; genus UBA2862. The sequence goes on along the minus strand of CADBVG010000055.1, from coordinate 800 downwards.
TCCATACGCCAGATGCAGGGCGCGTCGGGGCACAGCTGCCCCGCGGTGGCGTCCGGCAGGTTGGAATAGCCGTAGCCGGGGCGCAGCCGGTGCAGCCGGGCAAAGTCCAGCGACAGGGCGAAGGAGGCGTCCTTTGCCACGTCGTACACCGGCAGGGGCAGGGTTTTGACTTCAGTCATGCTTTCGGTGTCAAAGATCACCGAACAGTAGCGGCCCTCCCGGAAGTCGTTGAACAGTATGGTGCGCCGAAAGTCCGGCCCCAGCCACTGGGCCATGCAGCCCTGCTGCACGTTCCAGGCGTGGACCGTGGCGATCACCCGGGACGCGCCGTCTTCGTCGATCAGCACCAGCTCCCCCGGCTCCTTCGGGGCGGGAGACTTCGTGGTGTCCCGCACCCGCAGCGCCAGCAGGCGGCGACCGTCGGCGTCCCAGGGGCACTTGTCGTAGTAGCCGAAGAAGTACTCCATGCCGTCGTCGGGGGTCAGCCGGACCAGCTCGCCCTCGGACTTGATCTTGTTCCGGGACAGGGCGTAGCCGGTATACTGGTACACCCGCTTGCCTACGCGCTTGACGCCGGGAAACGGCTCCAACATCCGCTTGAGCCGGGATTCGATGTCGTGTAAACTCATAAATGTCCCTTCTGTATACAAGGTTATGTGATCCCGTTTCTCTATGGCAGCGAATCGGGAAATTCTGATTTATCGCGGAGCGACAAATCAGAATTCAGGTTTTAGGTTATAGGTTTTAGGTGTTAGGGAAGGTGGAAATCCTTGCGGATTTCTTTTGATTAAAGGGTCCGA
>CADBVG010000054.1 GCA_902798105.1 uncultured Eubacteriales bacterium | reverse complement strand
CTTGACTTGCCGCCAGCAAGCCTGCGAAATTTGCAGGCGCGCCTGACGGAAAATTCACTCGCCAGCCAACCACCCTTATTATGCGGTATTTCCTTAAGTAAAAGACGCTGTACTGGAAACACACCCTAACCAATCAGGGCTGGAAAAACATGACGTAGAGATGCTTCGACTGCGCTCAGCATGACAACAATGCGTCCTCTGTCATGCGGAGCAGCGTCGAAGCATCTGTAGTATACGTTTTCAGCCGACATTTCGCAACGCACAAAAGCGCAGCGTTCTCGCAGGCGATTGCCCTGACAGCTCATCCGGCCGGCATTGACATCAAACGGCTTCAATGTTATAATGTGATTAAAATGGTGAGCCTTTTTGCGCTGCGCCATATCAAAAGGGAAGGGAATGAATGCTTCATGCTGGAGCGGATCTTTCACCTGAAGGAACGGGGCACGGATATCAAAACGGAACTGGTGGCTGGTCTGACCACCTTTGCCACGATGGCTTACATACTGGCCGTCAATCCGGGCATACTCTCGGCCGCGGGCATGGACTTCGGCAAGGTCTTTGCCGCTACGGCCATCGCCTCTGCCATCGCCACGCTGGTGATGGGCCTGGTGGCAAACCTGCCCTTCGCCCTGTCCGCGGGCATGGGCCTGAACGCATTCTTCGCCTACACGGTCTGCATGGGCATGGGCTATTCCTGGCGGTGGGCGCTGTCGGCCATCTTTGTGGAGGGGCTCATATTCCTGCTGCTCACCTTCTGCAACATCCGGGAGGCTATCGTCAACAGCATACCGGTCAACCTGAAAAAGGCCATCGGCGCGGGCATAGGCCTGTTCATCGCCTACATCGGGTTGAAGAACGCCGGCATTATCATCGCCGACCCGGAGGGCACCATTTCAGCGCTCAGCGGCCAGTGGTTCAGGGCCGACGCGGGTGTGGCAATGCTGGGTATATTGATTACCGGCGCGCTGCTGATCTTCAAGGTCAGGGGAGCGCTGCTGATCGGCATTGTGATCACCACCCTCATCGGCATCCCCCTGGGCGTGACCCACTACGCCGGGGGTTCGTACCTGCCCACCGCGCCCTACTTCTGCAACTTCGCATTCAACGAGATATTCTCCAGCGGCAGGTCCGCCTTTGATTTCTGTGTGGTGGTGTTCACGTTCCTGTTCGTGGACATGTTCGACACCGTGGGCACGCTGATCGCCTGCGCGGGCAAATCCGGCATCATCAAGGAAAACGGCACCATTCCCAACTGCAAGCAGGCGCTGCTGGCGGACGCCATCGGCACCACTGTCGGCGCGATGCTGGGCACCTCCACGGTCACCACCTTCGTGGAGAGCGCCTCGGGCGTGGCCGAGGGCGGGCGCACGGGCCTGACCGCCGTCACCACTGCGATACTGTTCCTGCTCGCCCTGTTACTGGAGCCGCTGTTCGGCTCCATCCCCAGCGCGGCCACGGCACCGGCGCTGGTCATCGTTGGCCTGATGATGGTCAATCCCATCCGGGAGATCGATTACGACGACTATGCCGAGAGCATACCTGCCTTCATGACCATCATCACCATGGTGTGCGCCTCGTCCATCTCTGACGGCATCATGTTCGGGGTGCTGTTCTACGTGCTCAACAAGATCATCACCCGCCGCTTCAGCGACCTGAACCCGGCCATACTGGTGGTCGCCGCGCTGTTCATCGTCAAGATTTTATTGACCGTCATCGCATGATTCCCAGTGAAAGGAGCGAATATGGACAAACAGACCCTCAAGCATCGCATCGACGTGGCCATGGGCCGCGTCCCGGCGGACCTCTGCATCGCCAACTGTCAGGTCGTCGACGTGTACAACAAGTCGGTGTTTCCAGCTAACGTGCTCATCGCCGACGGGTATATTGCGGGGTTTGGCGCGCCGGACTTTCCGCGGGCAAGGGAGAACTTTGACGCCAAGGGTTTGTTCCTCGCTCCGGGGCTGATCGACAGCCACGTCCATATCGAATCCAGCCACCTCTCCCCGGGGGAGTTTTCCCGCCTGGTGGTTCCCTTCGGCACCACCACGGTGATCGCCGACCCCCACGAGATCTGCAACGTCTGCGGCCTGGACGGGTTCGACTACATGCTGCGGGCCTCCGAGAATATTGCGCTCCAGGTGTTTTTGCAGGTGCCCTCCTGCGTGCCCTGCACGCCCTTTGAGCACGCGGGCGCGGTGATGGACGCTGCTGAGATCGCCAAGCGCATCGGCCTGAAGCGCGTGCTGGGCCTGGGCGAGCTGATGAACTTCGTGGGCGTCTGCGCCGCGGACGACGGGATTCTGGACAAGCTGATGCTGGCCGAGCGCTGCGACAAGATGGTGGACGGCCACAGCCCCGGTCTTGCCGGCGCGATGCTGGACGCCTATGCGGGTTCCGGCGTGCGCACCGATCACGAATGCGCTACGCCCGAGGAGCTGCTGGACAGGACCCGCCGGGGTATCTATGTAATGCTGCGCCAGGGCACATCCTGCCACGATGTGCTGAACCTGCTGCCCGGCGTAACCGAAGCCAACGAGCGCTTTTGCCTGTTTTGCACCGACGACCGCCAGCCTGCCAGCCTCATCGACAAGGGGCACATTGCCAACAACATCCGCCTGGCCGTGGGGGCGGGGCTCGATCCGTTCATCGCCCTGCGCATGGCCACGATCAACGTGGCCGAATGCTACGGCCTGCGCGACCGGGGCGCGGTGGCGCCGGGCAAGCGGGCCGACCTGATACTGTTTGAAAACATGAACGAGTTGTGGACGCTGGACGTCTGGATCGCTGGAAAACACGTGGCCAACAAGGGCAGGTACCTGGTTGAAAATCCCCGGGTGGAGCCCGTCGGCGTCAGCGGGCGCATGAACGTGAAGGACTTCTCAGAAGCGCGGCTGGCGTTGCCGCTGGCCTCGGACCGCGTGCGCACGATTCGCCTGACCCCCGGCTCCGTGGTGACGGAGGAAGGAATCGCTGTCGTGCAGCGGGACGCCGAAGGGCACTGGGTGCGGGATGTGCAGGATATCGTCAAGATTGCCGTGGTGGAGCGCCACAGGGGCACCGGCGATGTGGGCGTGGGCCTGCTGGAGGGCTACGGGCTGAAAGGCGGGGCCATTGCCACCAGCGTGGCCCACGATTCCCACAACATCATCGTCGCCGGGGACAACGACCACGACATGGCCCTGGCTGTGGAGCAACTGATCAGTATGGGCGGCGGGCTGGTGATCGTGCGAAACGGCGAAATACTGGGTAGCCTGGTGCATGAGATCGCCGGCCTGATGACCGACCGCCCCGGTGAATATGTGGCCCAGCACATCAACAGCATTTGCAAGCGGGCCTGGTACGACCTGGGCGTCCATGAGGATATCGATCCTCTCATGGCGCTTTGCTTCATGGCGCTGCCGGTCATACCGAAGCTGAAGATCACCGACACCGGCCTGTTCGATGTGAACGCCTTCCACACTGTGCCGGTGGAGGCGGACTGACATTGATACAGCGCATTCAGTGCAGCGGCGGCTTGTACGCCGCTGCAAATTGTGGGGAAGCGCTGCGGGCTGAATGTATATAGGGAAATACCGCACAAACGGGCGGCATGTCTGGCGGTGCCTCCTTGACTTGCCGCCAGCAAGCCTGCGAAATTTGCAGGCGCGCCTGACGGAAAATTCACTCGCCAGCCAACCACCCTTATTATGCGGTATTTCCATAGAATACACGGGAGGATAATATGCAAAAGTTCTCACTGAATGGCGAATGGACACTTCGGGTTTCCGGCTGGAATCATGACGTGGCAGCCACCGTGCCGGGTTCGGTCTACCACGACCTGCTGACGGCGGGGGAGATCCCCGACCCGTTCTGGCGGGACAACGAGACCGACGCGCTGAAGCTGATGGAGCACGACTTCACCTATGCCCGGGGCTTCACGTTGCCCGATGGCCTGTTGGCCTGCGACCGGGTGCTGCTGCGTTGCGAGGGCCTGGATACACTGGCCGAAATCTCGGTCAACGGCACGGCAGTTGGCGAGGCGGACAACATGCACCGCACCTGGGAGTATGACGTGAAGGGCCTGCTGTACCCCGGTGAAAACGCTATATCGGTCACCTTCCGCTCGCCCACGAAGTACATCCGCGAAGCCTATGCCAGGAGCCGCGCCGACGGCACCCCCGATGCCATGCAGGGCTTTCCCCACATCCGCAAGGCTCACTGCATGTTCGGGTGGGACTGGGGCCCCCGTCTGCCTGACGCCGGGATCTGGCGGGACATCTGCCTGCTGGGCATCGACGTCGCCCGCATCGAGCAGGTGCGCATCCGCCAGCGGCATGGGGATGGCCGGGTGATCCTGGCGGTGGAGACCGGCATCGACGGATGTGCCGACGGCCTGCACGTGGGCGTGACCGTCACCGCCCCGGACGGGCGGACCTTCACCGCTTCCGGCGCGCGCTGTGAAATCGATATCGACGATCCCATGCTGTGGTGGCCCAACGGCCTGGGCGACCAGCCGTTGTATACCGTAAAGGTGGCGCTGTGCGAGGGCGATGCCGTGCTGGACAGCCAGGAAAGGCGCGTTGGCTTGCGCACGCTGACCGTCAGCCGCAAGAAGGACGAGTGGGGCGAGAGCTTCTGCCACACCGTCAACGGCGTGGACGTGTTCGCCATGGGCGCGGACTACATTCCCGAGGACAACCTGTTGCCCCGGGTGACGCCCGAGCGCACCCGCCGCCTGCTGGAGGACGCGAAGCTGGCCAATTTCAACTGCGTGCGCGTCTGGGGCGGCGGCTACTACCCCGACGATTGGTTCTACGACGCCTGCGACGAGCTGGGCCTGCTGGTGTGGCAGGACTTCATGTTCGCCTGCGCCGTGTACGACCTGACCGACGAATTTGAGGCCAACATCCGCGCGGAATTTGTGGACAACATCCGCCGACTGCGCCACCACGCCTCCCTGGCCCTGTGGTGCGGCAACAACGAGATGGAGCAGTTCGTGTCGGTGGGGGAGTGGGTTTCCAGTAAGCGGCAGGCGGCGGACTACATCAAGATGTACGAATACATACTGCCTCAGGTGCTGAAGAAAGAGGACCCGGATACCTTCTACTGGCCCGCCAGCCCCTCCAGTGGCGGCAGCTTCGACGCGCCCCAGGACCCGAACCGGGGCGACGTACACTACTGGGAGGTCTGGCACGGCCTGAAGCCCTTCACCGACTACCGGAATTACCTGTTCCGCTACGTATCCGAGTTCGGCTTCCAGTCCTTCCCCGGCATGGCCACCATCGAGGCCTTCACCCTGCCGGAGGACCGCAACGCCTTCTCCTACGTGATGGAGAAGCACCAGCGCAACGCCAGCGCCAACGGCAAGATCGCCGAGTACCTGTCCCAGATGTACAAATACCCTTCCACGCTGGACGCCTTTGTCTATTCCTCCCAGCTGCTCCAGGCTCAGGCCATGCAGTACGGCGTGGAGCACTGGCGGCGCAACCGCACGGACAACCGCTGCATGGGCGCGGTGGTGTGGCAGCTGAACGACTGCTGGCCGGTGGTCAGCTGGGCCTCCATCGACTACTACGGCCGCTGGAAGGCGCTGCACTACTATGAGAAGCGCTTCTTCGCCCCGGTGCTGATCTCCTGCCACGAGGAAGGCGTGCTGTCCCAGAACACCAACGTCAACGCCGAGCCCTTTGACCTGAAGAAGTCCGCGCGGCTGAACGTCAGCAACGAGACGCTCAAGCCCTTCGACGGCGTAGCCCGCTGGTCACTGCGGCGGCCCGATGCCTCGGTGATCCGGGAGGGCAGCTTCGATGTGCATGTGTCGCCGATGTCCGCCGTGTGGCTGGATGAACAGGACTTCCACGACGAGGACACCTATGGCTGCTACTACGCCTATGAGCTGCTGGACGAAGTCGGCGCGCATGTGGGCGGCGGCAGCGTGCTGTTCTGCCCGCCGAAGCACTTCAGGTTTGTGGACCCGCAGCTGTCGGCTCGGATCGAAGGGGACGCGGTGGTCGTCGCCGCAAAGGCCTATGCCCGCAGCGTGGAAATACAGTGCGGCCCGGATGTGCTGCTGGCGGACAATTACTTCGACATGAACGCGGGTGAAAAGCGGGTGAAGATACTGCGCGGCATACCCACCGGCGCCACCGCCCGCAGCGTGTACGACATTTAATAATACTGGGGGGAATACCATGGCGATAAAACCCATGCGCGTCGGCGTGGTCGGCTCCGGCATCATCAGCAGCATCTATCTGGAAAATATGACCCGGCGGTTTCAGATCCTGGAGGTGGGCGGCGTCTGCTCGGCCCACTTCGAGAACGCGAAGCGCCGCGCTGACGAATTCGGTATCCCGGCGATGACCTTTGAGGAGATGCTGGCGGACCCAGATATCGGGATGATCGTGAACCTGACGCCCGCCCCGGCCCACGAAGACATTATCCGTCGAGCGCTGGAGGCCGGCAAGCACGTCTACACCGAGAAGGTGATGACCACCAGTCACGAAAGCGCCCGGGCGCTGGCGGACCTGGCCGCGCAGAAGGGGCTGTGGCTGGGCTCCGCGCCGGACACCTTCCTGGGAGCGGCGCTGCAAACCGCCCGGCGGGCCATCGACGACGGCGTGATCGGCGAGGTGACCTCCTTCGCCTTCGCCGCGAACCGAGACAACAGCTTTCTCACGAGCTTCTTCCGCTTTCTGAATATGCCCTTCGGCGGCGTGGCCTACGACTACGCCGTGTATTACCTGACCGCCCTGTGCGCCCTGCTTGGGCCGGTGGCAAAGGTGGCGGCGGCGGTGCGCGCGCCCTTCCCAAGTCACGCCGACATAGACCCGAAGTCGCAGACCTTCGGACGGATGATCGACACCCCCAACGAGAGCGAGGTCAGCGCGGTGCTGACCCTGGCAAGCGGCGTCAGCGGCACCGCACATGTCAACGCCGACAGCGTGATCGACGACATGCACTTCTTTGCTATCTATGGCACGAAGGGCATACTCTACCTGCCCGATCCCAACGGCTTCGGGGGCGAGGTGCGCTTGCAGCCCAACTGGGCCTACGACGAAGCGCCCGCCCCGGCCCGGGTTCTGGATTGGCCCTTCGGCTATAGCGACAACAGTCGGGGCGTCGGCCCCGCCGAGATGGCCTGGTCGGTCCGCGAGGGTCGGCCCGCCCGGGCGAATGCCGACATGGCCTGCCACGTGCTGGAGGTCATCGACGCCATCATCGAAAGCGGCAGGACGGACGCCTTCGTGCGCGTCAATTCCACCTTTGAGCGCCCCCGTCCCCTTCCCATTCCAGCAGAGGGGGAGGAGAGCAGCATAGGAAGGTAAAACCTGATATATCGAGCAGGGCTCGACAAATCAGAATTTGCCTCTTTCCCTATACCCTTGAAAGAAGGGACGCCTATGACCGAAACCGACGCCCTGTCCCGCTACCTGTTCAAGGCGGGGGCGGCGCTGCCCTTCCTGCGCGCGCCCATCGAACAGCTGGAGCGCGTGCCCGACGGCGACGTGCGGCATATGGGCACGGACGGCCTGCGGGTCTTCTACAATCCCCGCGGCGCGATCGACGGTCCCGGGGTCAGCCACATGCTGATGCATTGCCTGTTCCGGCATCCCATCCTGCCGGCGGGGGCTATAAAACCGCTGTGGGACCTGGCCTGCGATATCTCCGCGGAATACCTGCGGGGCGATTTCTTTTCCTCGGGAGAGGGCAACCAGGTCCGGCGGGAGATCGCCGAGGCCCTGCCGGAGGGGGTCGATCCCCGGGGAGCGGGGGCGGTGTACCGCTGTTTGATGGAGCTGTTCGAGGACGAGTTGGAGTTACTTCAGACCCGCTTTCGCCGGGACGATCATCGCTACTGGTACGCGCCACCACCCCAAGCAACGGGCGACGGTTTTGCCCTTCAAAAGGACGCCGGGGATCACCATAACGCAGAAGAAAAAACCGACGTCGGTATGGATAAAAGAACTTATGCCCAAAGGCTGGCGGATGCCCTGGACCAGCGCTGGCCTTCGCCGGAGGGGTTGACCGGCGGGACGATCAAAACGGGCCGGTTTGGCCTCACTCCCGGCAGCAGGCAGGAAAAGATGCTGCTCCGCGAAGCGGCAAAGTACGATTTCTCAAGGTACCTGCGACGCTTCTCCACCACCCGGGAGGAGCTGCGCCTCGACCTGGACAACTTCGATTATATCCCATACTATTACGGCTTTCAGCGCTACGGCAACCTGCCCATGATCGAGCCTCTGGAATATTCCGAGCGCTTCCGGGTGGAGTCGCTGGTGATCGCCATCGACACCTCCGGCTCCTGCACGCGCCCGGTCGTTCAGCGGTTCCTGGCCGAGATCGAGGGTATGCTGATGCGCCACGACAGCTTTTTTTCCAGGATGGAGGTTCACATCATACAGTGCGACGCCATCGTGCAGTCCCACACGGTGATCCACTCCGTGGATGAGTGGCAGCGATACGCGCGGGACATCGTCATCAAGGGCCGGGGCGGCACGAATTTTCAGCCGGTTTTCGACCTTGTGGAGAAGATGCGCAAGGGCGGGGCGCTGAAGCGGCTGAAGGGGCTGCTTTACTTCACCGATGGAGACGGCGTTTATCCACGGAAGCCCACGCCCTACGAGACTGCCTTTGTGTTCACCAACCGCAGGGCACTGGGCTACAGCCTGCCGAAGTGGATCGTGCCGCTGTGCCTCGAACCCATTATTTAAAGTTTTAACCTGCCGCAACATCCGCAAACCATCATGTAGCGGCGGCGCCCGCGTCGCCATTGTGCAGGCAACTTCCATACCCTATCAGGAAGGACCAAATCCATGAACATACAGCAAGCCAAGGACGAGATCGCCCGCACCTACCGGGCCTACATTCGCCGCAATCCGGACGGCACCCACCGGATTCCGGTGGAAAAGCAGCGACCGGTGTTGCTGATCGGTCCGCCGGGCATCGGCAAGACGGCGATCATGAAGCAAGTTGCGGCGGAATGCGGCTGTCCGTTGGTGGCCTACTCGATGACCCATCACACCCGGCAGAGCGCCATCGGGCTGCCGTTCATCTCCCAAAAGGTCTACGGCGGCGTGGCGCGCTCGGTGACCGAATACACCATGAGCGAGATTGTCGCCGCCATCTACGATAAAATGCAGCAGACCGGCCAAAGAAGCGGCATGCTGTTCCTGGACGAGATCAACTGCGTGTCGGAGACACTGACCCCGGTCATGCTACAGCTGCTGCAAAACAAGACGTTTGGAAACGTGCCCCTGCCGGAGGACTGGATCATCGTGGCCGCGGGCAATCCGCCGGAGTACAACAAGTCGGTGCGGGAACTGGACATGGTGACGCTGGACCGGGTCAAGCACATTGATGTGGCCGCCGACCTGGGGGTGTGGCAGCGCTACGCCGTGGCGCGGGATGTGCACCCCGCTGTGCGGACCTACCTGAGTGTGTGGCCCGACCACTTCTACCGGATCACAGAGACCGACCGTGGTCTGTGCTTTGTGACTGCCCGGGGCTGGGAGGATATGTCGCTGATGCTGGAGGCCGTGGAGGAGGATGGCGTCCCCGTGGATGCAAATTGGTGCCTGCAATACCTCCAGGATGACGAAATCGCCAGGAGTTTCGCGCTGTATTACGATCTGTTCCGACATTTCACGGGGCGAATAAAGACCTATGTCGGTTTATGTGATGACTTTTCCCTGGCAGACCTGCTGTTGGACGAACCGGATATGCTGCGTGCGTGGTCGTCCACGCAATGCCTTTCTGTCGCGTCGATGCTGTTTCATCCCATACAGGTCGGGGCGAACCGGCTCGCGGAGGCGGGAAGGCGTCTGGCGCGCCGGGCGGAGCTTGCGGCGATGATGCCACGGGAATTCACCGAGGACAGCGTGCGGGCGTTCTTCGTTCAGAAGCGGGAGGCCGTGGCGATCAAGGTCGCCCACGGTGTGATGATGCCGGAGGTCGAATTCCGGGAGCGGTCGGTTTTGGCGGGACTGGAGGCGGACGTAGTCGCCTGGCACCAGCTGCCCGATGGGGAACAGGTTGATTTTTCCGTGTTTGAGCAGGCGCGCATGGAAGAGGACCGGACTTCCCGATGCATCGAATGTAAAAAGGTTTCCAGCGATATTGAAGCGGCCTATCGGGCGCTGGAGGGCTGCCCTCAGGGGCGGAGCGCACGGCTGTACCTGACCAGTGACCTGGTCGCGTCCGAAGCCTGTGCGGGCCTGATGGCGGAGTGCCCCTCGCCGTCCTTTGAGCGGTATCGCCGCGAGCTCGAGGCATGAGGTGGCGGCGCGGGCGTCGCCTTTGCATGGGAATACGATAGACGGTGGTGGCTGATTGCTGACACTTCTCAAAAAAATTATGTTTATGTTAAATCGTATTTGACCTGTTGACATCACTGCTTTACCATGCTATAATGCCGCCAACCGTTGAGGAAGAAGAGTACTCTCCTGACCAAGCGTTACAGAGAGCCGCGGGCGGTGGAATCGCGGTACGGGTGGCGGAGACGAATGGGCTTCCGAGGGCAAACCGAACGGGGCGCGGCCCCCAGTAGGGGAGACGGAGTTCCCTCCGTTATCAAAGGTTGCCGTATGATGGTACGGTATTGAGCGGGCGCGCAAGCGTCAAGCCGGGTGGCACCGCAGGGTGATTGACGATCCCTGTCCCAGCATTCACAACTGGGACAGGGTTTTTTGTGCGCTGTCCCAAGCCGACCACATGGAAAGGAGCATCCCCATGAGCGCAAAGAAAGCCATCCCCTACAAGATCTACCTGGAGGAGAGCGAGCTGCCGAAGACCTGGTACAACGTCCGGGCGGACATGAAGAACAAGCCCGCGCCGCTGCTGAACCCCGGCACCCTGCAGCCCATGACCGCCGAAGACCTGGCCCCCGTGTTCTGCGAGGAGCTGATCCGGCAGGAGCTGGACAACGACACCCGTGAATACCCCATTCCACAGGCGATCCAGGACTTCTATAAGATGTACCGCCCCTCGCCCCTGGTGCGGGCCTACTGCCTGGAGGAGAAGCTCCAGACCCCGGCGAAGATCTACTACAAGTTCGAGGGCAACAATACCTCCGGCAGCCACAAGCTGAATTCCGCCATCGCCCAGGCCTACTACGCCAAGCAGCAGGGCCTGAAGGGCGTGACCACCGAGACCGGCGCGGGCCAGTGGGGCACGGCGCTTTCCATGGCCTGTTCCTATTTCGACCTCGACTGCAAGGTGTACATGGTGAAGGTGAGCTACGAGCAAAAGCCCTTCCGGCGGGAGGTCATGCGCACCTACGGCGCGTCGGTGGTGCCTTCCCCCTCCGATACCACCCAGGTGGGCCGCAGGATCCTGGAGCAGTTTCCCGGCACCACCGGCAGCCTGGGCTGCGCCATCTCCGAGGCCGTGGAGGTGGCCGTGTCCAACCCCGGCTACCGCTATGTGCTGGGCAGCGTGCTGAACCAGGTGCTGCTGCACCAGTCCGTCATCGGTGTGGAGGCCAAGACCGCCATGGACAAGTACGGCATCAAGCCCGACATGATCATCGGCTGCGCCGGCGGCGGCAGCAACCTGGGCGGCCTGATTGCCCCGTTCATGGGCGAGAAGCTGCGGGGCGAGGCGGATTACCAGTTCATCGCCGTGGAACCTGCCTCCTGCCCGTCCCTCACCCGGGGCAAATTCGCTTACGACTTCTGCGACACCGGCATGGTCTGCCCGATGGCGAAGATGTACACACTGGGCAGCGGCTTCATCCCCGCGCCGAACCACGCCGGCGGCCTGCGTTATCACGGCATGAGCAGCATCCTCAGCCAGCTGTACCACGACGGCTACATGGAGGCCCGCGCTGTGGAGCAGACGAAGGTCTTTGAGGCCGCGGAGCAGTTCGCCCGGGTGGAGGGCATACTGCCCGCCCCGGAGAGCAGCCATGCCATCCGCGTGGCCATCGACGAGGCGCTGAAATGCAAGGAGACCGGCGAGGCAAAGACCATACTGTTCGGCCTCACCGGCACCGGCTACTTCGATATGGTGGCCTATGAGAAGTACCACGACGGCCTGATGTCCGACTACATCCCCACCGACGCCGACCTGGAAAAGGGCTTCGCGGGGATCCCGAAGATCGACCTGTAGCATACCCGGTGAACGGCCCGGCGCCAACGCGCCGGGCCGCGCTTTGTTTTCGTTGACACAGCCTCTTTTCAAGCTTATAATATAGGTAGTATTGCTTCGGGTACACAGGACCCGACAGACGATTTGGAAAGTGAGATGTGACCATGCTGGCATTCTTTGATCGCCTTTCAGCTGTCGACCCCAACGCCCGCAACGCCGTATTGACGGTGATTGAGGGCGCAGATTTTGGCGACAAATGCCTGCTTTCCGCGGGTAAGCTGCTGTGGGAGCGGGATGAAGGGGGCTTTTTTGCCAGGAATATCGATGCGATCCGGTCCGTGGACCGGGGTGGCACGGTGGAGATCGATGGCCAACGGGTGTTCTGCGAGCTGCCGGGGCGAGAGAGACAGCTTGTGGTCTGCGGCGGCGGACACGTCTCAATCCCCGTCATTCGCATCGCAAGTATGCTGGGCATGCCCGTGACGGTACTGGAGGACCGGCCTGCCTTCGCGGAAAACGCCCGCGACGCCGGTGCCGACCGGGTGATCTGCGCGCCCTTCGAGGAGGGCCTCATGCAGATACCCGGGGACGCGGATACCTTTTTCGTCATCGTCACCCGGGGTCATGGCTCGGACGTTCGGTGTTTGGACGCCATCAGCCGCAAGCCCCACGCCTACATCGGCATGATCGGCTCCCGCCGCCGTGTGGCGCTGGTGCGGGAGCATCTCGTGGGACAGATGGGTTGCGACCCGGCGGTCATTGGCGGGGTGCACATGCCCATCGGCCTGGACATCGGCGCGCAGACCCCGGAGGAGATCGCCGTGGCCATCATGGCTGAGATCATCGGGGTCAAAAGCCGCAGCGGCCGCAATGCCGTGTGGTCCAAAGAAATGCTCAAGGCGATCAACGATCCCGCGGCCAGGGATATCCCCAAGGCGCTGGCCACCGTGGTGGCGCGCCGGGGCAGCGTTCCCCGGGGCGAGGGCGCACGGATGCTGGTGTGGCCTGACGGCCATGCCCTCGATACCATCGGCGGCGGCCAGATGGAGCATGAGGTGATCCAGGTGGCCTGTCAACGCCTCCGGGCGGGGGAGACGACGCCCTGCCTTCAAAAGTTCAGCCTCGATGCCGGGGCCGCGGCGGAGGACGGCATGGCCTGCGGCGGCGAGGTGACCGTGCTCATTGAAATGATCGGTTGAACGGGTGCGCTTCCCATGCCGTAAAACCGGCGGGCTGCGCCTTTCAACAATATAACGGCAGTAAAGCCTGCCAGGGAGTGTAGAACCATGAAGAAGACCCTGACCCTGCTGACGGTGCTGGCGCTGCTGACCGGCTGCGTCGGCGCATTGGCGCAGACCGAGATCATCGTGTTTGCCGCCGCGTCCATGACCGAGACCCTGACCGAAATCGCCGGGCGCTACATGGAAGCCCATCCCGACGTCACCGTCACCTGCAACTTCGATTCCTCCGGTACCCTGAAGACCCAGATCCAGGAGGGCGCGCCCTGCGACCTGTTCATCTCGGCGGCGAAGAAGCAGATGGACCAGTTGGATATCAACGCCTCCGCCGATGTGAACACCGAGGGACTGGACTTCGTGGACCGGGCGACCCGCGTCAACCTGCTGGAAAACAAGGTGGCGTTGGCCGTGCCCGAGGGCAACCCCAGGGGCGTCGCCGGCTTCGATCAGCTGGCCGATCTGCTGAAGGAGGGGGAGATACTGTTGGCCATCGGCAACAGCGATGTGCCCGTGGGCCAATACACTCAAAAGATCTTTGAATTCTACGGTATCGACGAATCCGCTGCCGCTGGCAAGCTGACCTACGGCTCCAACGTCAAGGAGGTCACCACCCAGGTGGCCGAGAACTCGGTGGATTGCGGCATCATCTATGGCACCGACGCCTTCTCGGCGGGCCTGAGCGTCGTGGACGAGGCCACCGAGGCCATGTGCGGCGGCCGGGTGGTATATCCCGCCGCGGTGCTGAAGACCGCCGCGAGCCCTGAGGCCGCGAAGGACTTCCTGGCCTACCTGCAAATGGCAGAGTGCGCCGAAGTGTTCAAGTCGGTGGGCTTCACGCCGCTGACAGACTGACACAGCCGGGACTGTGGCGGCGGCGCCTGTACCGCCATGATGGCGGCCTGGAGGCTGCCGCTGCATCCGTCTATCATACTGGAGGCTTCGATTCAACCATGCTGTCACAGCTTGCGACTACCGATTGGTTTCCACTGTTCAATTCCCTGCGCATCGCGGCCATCGCCAGCGTGCTGGTGTTCTTCATGGGCATCGGCTGCGCTTACTGGGCGGCAAAACTGCCCCGGGCGATCAAGGGCGCGCTGGACGTGGTACTGACGCTGCCCCTGGTGCTGCCGCCCACGGTGTGCGGCTACCTCCTGCTGATGCTGGTAGGGGTGCGCAGGCCACTGGGAGCGCTGCTGGACAAGGCGGGCATCCGCTTCGTCATGACCTGGCAGGGCGGCGTGCTGGCGGCGGTGGCGGTGGCGTTCCCACTGATGTACCGCACCGCCCGGGGCGCCTTTCAGGCCTTCGACGAGACGCTGTCCTGGTCCGGGCAGACCCTGGGCCTGAGCAACGCCTACATCTTCTGGCGCATCCGAATGCCGGCCTGCAAGCAGGGCATACTGGCCGGGTTCGTGCTGGCCTTCGCCCGGGCGCTGGGGGAGTACGGCGCGACCTCCATGCTCACCGGCTACACTCCCGGCAGGACGGCCACCGTCTCCACCACGGTCTACCAGCTCTACCGCACCGGTGACGACGCCGGGGCGCTCATGTGGGTGCTGGTGAACCTGGCCATCAGCGCGGTGGTGCTGCTGGCGGTGAACCTGCTGGAGGGCAGGCAGAAAAGGGCGGTGGTCCGATGAGCCTGTCGGTTGACATCGAAAAGCGACTGGGGGATTTCCGCCTCCGGGCCTGCTTTGAATGCGAAAGTGGCGTCACCGGCCTGCTGGGCCCCTCCGGCTGCGGCAAGAGTATGACGCTGAAATGCATCGCGGGCATCGAGCGCCCGGACCGGGGCCGCATCGAACTGGATGGGCGGGTGCTGTTCGATGCTGAAAGACGGATCGACCTGAAGCCCCAGGAGCGCCGGGTGGGCTACCTGTTCCAGAACTACGCCCTGTTTCCCAACATGACGGTACGGCAGAACCTGGCCTGCGGCCTTCACCGGGAGCGGGACGGGGCACGCCGGGAAGCGGCGCTGGACGAGGCGCTGGCCATGTTCCAGCTGCGCGGCTTGGAAAGGCACAGGCCCTGCCAGCTGTCGGGTGGACAGCAGCAGCGGGTTGCGCTGGCCCGGGTGCTGGTGAACCGCCCCGAGCTGCTCCTGCTGGACGAGCCCTTCTCGGCCTTGGACGCCCACCTGCGGCTGAAGCTGCAAATCAGTATGCTGGGCGTGCTCAGGAATTACGCCCGACCGGCGCTGCTGGTGACCCATGACCGCAACGAAGCCTACCGCATGTGCGACGCCATCGCGGTGATGTCGGATGGGGTCGCAAACCAGCCGGTGGACACCAAGGCTCTGTTCGCCAACCCGGGCACGGTGGCCGCGGCGGCGCTGACCGGCTGCAAGAACATCACGCCCGCAAAGCGGGTTGGGGAGAACCGGCTGTACGCCCCGGAATGGGGCGTCACCCTCCAGACGTCGCTGCCCGTGCCCGACGACGTGACCCATGTGGGCATCCGCGCCCACTACTTTGGCCAGAAGGTCGAACCCAATCGCTTCCCCGTCGAGTTCGTGGGCGGCATGGAGGAGCCCTTCGAGTGGGTGCTGGAGTTCCGCTATGCCGGTCAACAGCCGGGCAGCCCGCCCCTGTGGTGGCGCATCCCCAAGGAAAAGCGCCCCCAACAGCTGCCCGACGCCCTGGGCATCGCCCCGGTGAACGTGCTGCCGCTGAGGGGGAAAGGATAAATTCTGATTTGTCGCTCCGCGACAAATCAGAATTCAGGTTTTAGGTTTTAGGCAAATCCGTCAGGATTTGGTCCACCCCCTAAAACCTAACCCCTAAAACCTAATCCCTCAATTCTGATTTATCGAGCCCTGCTCGACAAATCAGAATTTATACTCCTGTAACAAATAAAAAGCTCCTTCGCCCTGCCCGGCATGACAGCGTTTCGAACGTGTCATCCTGAGCGGAGCGAAGGAGCTTCACTTCTTTATACGATCTGCAGCAGCTGGTCCAGCTCGTGGATAATGTAGTCCGGCTGGCTTTGCTCGACCAGATACGCCTCCGGGAAGCTGGAGGTGATGCCCACGGCCTTCATGCCCCCGGCGTGGGCGGCCTGTATGCCGCTGGGAGCGTCCTCGACCACCAGGCAATCCTCGGGCGCCGTGCCGGTAAGCCTTGCGCCGGTCAGGTAGATCTCGGGATCGGGCTTCAGGTTTTGGATTTGGTCGCCGGTCACGAAGGCGTCGAAGAAGTCCTCCGAAAGGCCGATGGCCCGCAGGTTGTGCACCACCTTCGCGTAGTCGGCGGAGGTGCATACCGCGATCTTATAGCCCTTTTCCTTGACGGCCGTCAGCACCCGGTGCACGTCCTTCGGCACGAAGGCCTCTGTCTCCACGTACAGACCGTAGTAGTGGTAGGCCCGGTCCTTCATCGCAGTATCGTAAGCCAGACCGTACTTCTGGGCTACACCGCCGATGTACTTGTCCTCGCCACGTCCCACAAAGGGAATGAAGTCCTCCGGCTGGGGATAGAGACCAAAGTCCCGCAGGGCCAGTATGCCCGATTTTGCCATCAGGGTCTCCGAGTCGATCAGTACGCCGTCCATGTCAAACAGGATTGCTTTCATTACAATAACTCCTTATAGTTGGATTGTTGTGGGTGTGCGGCGGCAGATTGCCGCCGCTACGGGCCGTGTCGTGGATATGTAGCTGCGGCGCCCGCGCTGCCACATATCGCCCCGGTTGCCGCCGCTACAGCAGCGCCAGCAACCGGTCGGCGATCACGTCCGCCATGTACAGCTTGTATGCCAGCCGGGAGGGCTGGGGCGGTACGGCGCAGTGCCAAGCCTCGGTGCCCTTTGCGCTGTCGATGGCGAAGTACACTTCTCCCGGCGCGCTGTCGGCGTTGTTGGGGTCCACGTTCCCGAAGGTGCCGGTGACGCCGACGCCATAGTCGGCGCTGTAGATATCCCGGCAGGCCAGGGCCATGGCCGCCGCTGTCTCGGCGGAGTAGACGCCGAA
This sequence comes from uncultured Eubacteriales bacterium, assembly GCA_902798105.1. Lineage (GTDB taxonomy): Bacteria > Bacillota > Clostridia > Christensenellales > Aristaeellaceae > UBA2862. The sequence goes on along the minus strand of CADBVG010000054.1, from coordinate 34,927 downwards.
GGCATCGATGGTATCGGCGGGGACGCCCATGCGCACCTTGGCCTGGTTGGCATAGGTGACGAACGCCCCTTGAAGCACAGCGGAGGAGCCCTCGGTATCGGTGATCAGCGATGCCACCTGGCCGGCAGTGCAGCTCTCCATCGTGGTGATGGTAGCGCCCCCTTCAATCAATTTCAGGGTGATCCGGCGGTACTTTTTCCACACGGCCTCCTTGTCGACGGTGCCCGGCGCGCCGCTGATTTCCAGCGCCGGCAGGCGCTTCATTGCCTTCATATCCTGCTGCTCCTGTCATTTCTGTTCGGTCATCATTTTGATGATTTCGTGGTCGGTCTCCTTCATGCCCACCCGGCCAAGCCGCCCGAAGTTGGCGATGGAGTTCTCGACGCCCTCCACCACAAGCCCGTCCCCGGCGAAGAACTGCTGGCCGTTGCGGTACATCTCATAGCCGAAGATGCCGGTCTCCACGGCGGTAGCGATCTTGGCGGCGCAGGAGGATTTCGCACCGTCGCAGACGATGCCTGACGTGATGGCCAGGGCGTTGACAATGCTGTGGGCAATGTCGCTCTGGTCGCCCCCGTGCAGGTAGGCGATGCCCGCCCCCGCGCCCGCCCCGGCGCTGACCGCGCCGCAGTAGGCGGAGAGCCTGCCAATGCCGGTCTTGCAGTGCAGGGTGACGAGATTGGAGATGAGCAGCGCCCGGTAGAGCTTTTCTTCGTCGGTGTTCAGGTCCCTGGCGTAGATGATGACGGGCAGGGAGGCGGTCAGCCCCTGGTTGCCGCTGCCGGAGCAGATCACCACCGGCAGCTCCGAGCCGTTCATGCGGGCGTCGGAACCGGCGGCGGCCCAGGCCCTGGCCCGGGTGCGGGTGTTGTCGCCGGTGGTGAGCAGTACCTTTCCGATATTCGCGCCGTAGTCGCGGCGCAGCCCCTCCTCGGCGATGGCGGTGTTCTGGCGGATCTGGCGGTCCAATATGTCCTTTACATCCGCCAGGTCGCAGGTGGTGGCAAAGCTGTAGATGTCCTGAACGGTGAGCAGGTTGTAATCGGGCAGATCCGCTTCCTCCACGGCGGCGGGGTCCTTCTGTTGCAAGACCGCGCCGTCCTTCTCGATGAGCACGATGTTGGTGTGCTCGTTGGCGATGCGCACCCGCGCCTGGGATTCACCGGCGTGAACCGTGACGATCATGTCCAGTATGTTGTCCGATTCCAGCGGGGTGACGCTGATTTGAGTCTGCGCCAGATAGGCGGGCAGGCGCGCCTTCGCGTCGTCGCTGACGTGGGCGATGACCTCCAGCAGGGCGCCTGCGTCGCCGCCCAGCGCGCCGATGGCCGCCGCCGTGGCGATGCCCCGCCGGCCGCCGGTGTTGGGCACCACGACGCTCTTGACGTTCTTGATGATGTTGCCGCTGGCCTGGACCTCGATGCGTTCGGGCACCGCGCCAAGGGTCTGACGGGCCACCGCGGCGCAGTAGGCCAGGGCAATGGGCTCCGTGCATCCCATGGCGCTGATCAGCTCATGCCGCAGTATGTCCACATAGGTCTGGTACACGTGTTGGTCCATAATTTGCCTTCCTTTCGCGTCGCCAGGGCGTTCTTTCACAAATAACGATATGCTTATTTTATCATTATCCATTGATATATGCAAGCCCGTCCAAAGATGGCAAATGTGGCGCATATTTCGGGCAAAAAAATGTATATTGTCTGTAGACAAATGTTGTGTTACCGTGCTATAATGGAACAGTAAAATGTAATAACATGTGGCGGGTGTATCTCTCTGCCGCGACGATCATGAATTGGGAGGCAATGTGATGAAGCAGATGCTGGTCGAATTGAAGCAGGGCGTGCCGGTTGTCGATCAGATGGCCGATATCATACGGGAGAACCAGACCGGAAAGTACAGGAACCTGCTGCTGCATGTGTTCAGTGGCATTCCCGACGAACAGCGCGTGGTGGCCATCTGCCGCGAGCTGGAGGCGTGCTGCGGCACGAAGCTGATCGTGGGCAGTATGTCGGCGGGCGAGATCAAGGATGGACACATGATCGAGCGGGGCATACTGGTCAGCGCGCTGCTGTTCGAGGATTCCGACGTGGGCATACTGCGCTTCGATGACGTCAAGGGCAACGAGGTGGCTACCGGCATCCGCATCCGCGAGGCGCTGGACGCCATACCGGATCTGCAGTGCGCGGAGATGCTGTTTCCCGGCACGGAGATGGATACCGAGCACATGTATGCCGAGATCAGCGGCTGTCGCAGGGGCATTCACATCTTTGGCGGCTATCCCGGCGGGCACAAGCTCAACTCCCCGGAGCACTTCGTGTTTGACGCCAGCGGCGCGCTGTACAATTCGATGCTGATCGTCACCTACGCCGGCAGGAACCTGCACTTCGACATGGACAAGTCCATCGGCTGGGTGCCCCTGGGCATGCCCTTCAAGGTGACGAAGGCCGAGGGCAAGCATCTGATCGAGCTGGATGGCCGGCCCGCGGCGGAGGTCTACGAGAAGTTCCTGCAAATCGACCGCAAGGAGCACGACAACGCCGAGGAGGCCTTCGAATTCCCGCTGATGGCCCGCCAGAACGGCGAGGACCGGCTGCGCAGCGTGGTACACATTGAGGAGGACGGCTCCTTCTGGCTGCACGGCTTTGTGACCGAGGGCATGGACATCAACCTGACCTACGGCGACCCCTCCAACATCGTGGAGAAGGTGAATAAGCGCCTGGACGCCCTTCGCCGATTCAAGCCCCAGGCGGTGCTGCTGTATTCCTGCGTGGTGCGCAAGACGTTCTGGGAGGACTTCGTGGACATGGAGATGGCTCCCTTCGCGCAGATGTGCTGCACGGCGGGCTTCCACACCTGGGGTGAGATCCTGCGCAACGACCGCACCGGCGAGCTGGGCGAGAACAACATCACGATGCTCTCCATCGGTATGCGGGAGGGCGAAGCGCCCGAGGCGGAGCTGCCTGAGATTCGCGTGGACGACACGGTGCTCCAGGGCCAGGCCTCGGTGCTGCGGCGCCTGACCCGGCTGGTGTATACCACCATGAGCGAGCTGCAGCGCGCACACAACCGGCTGACGATCATGGCCGAGCGAGACGCCCTGACGGGGCTGTACAATCGCGGCAAGATCGAGCAGTTGATCAACGACGCGCTGGAGGGCCCGGGCACGGTGTCGCTGGTGATGTTGGATCTGGACTTCTTCAAGAAGATCAACGACAACCATGGCCACGACGTGGGCGATTTGACCTTGCAGGAGATCACCGGGATCATGAATACCGAGGTTCACGGCTACAACACCGCCCGGATTGGCCGATGGGGCGGCGAGGAGTTCTTCATCATGCTGCCCGGGGTGGACGAGGCCAAGGTGATGACCTTCGCCGAGCACCTGCGCCGCGCGGTGGATTGCCACATCTTCCCCCACATCGGCCACCTGACCATCAGCCAGGGCGTGATTACGGTCAATGGCAACAGGGACCTGGACCGAAAGGCCATCTACAAGGCCGTGGACGACGCGCTGTATCGCTCCAAGGAGGGCGGCCGCAATACGATCCGCAAAGCCGTGCTGTAATTATATAGAAATAATAACTGCTCAGTCATGGAGGCGCAGGCGCCGCGGCTACAATGAACGATGCTTGTAGCGGCAACCCCTGGACCGCCATAAAAGCCACAGATACATCCGGAACTGAACAGTTACCAAAAATACATAAAAGCCAACCGGGACCATCCACTGATTGGGATGGCTCCGGCTGGCTTTTGAGGAAGATGCCACTATATCACCACGCGGTCCCGGCCGCCCACCTTGCCCATGTACAGCTTGCGGTCGGCCCGGTCCAGGATCTGTTCCATCGTGGATTGATAATCGTTTTCCTCCACGCCTATGGTGATGGTGATGGAAAAAACCACATCATCGAAGCACAGCGTCTTTTTTTTCACGGCGATGTTCAGGTCGGTCATCTCCCGGCCGGCCTCGTCAATGTTCATCCCCGGCAGGAAAAAGCAGAATTCCTCGCCGCCCCAGCGGCACACCTTGTATTTTTCCGCGGCGCATTCCATGAACAGGGCGGAGAGCTCCTTCAGCGTGTAATCGCCGCAGTTGTGGCCATAGGTATCGTTGACCTTCTTGAAGAAGTCGATGTCGGCGATGGCGACGGAGAACTGCCCGTTGGGGTTTTCCTTCAGAAACTGTTCGATCACATCCAGCATGGCGCGGCGGTTGGGCAGGGAAGTGAGGGGGTCGGTGCCCGCTTCCCGGTGCAGCTCCTGGTTGTTGATGGTCAGCTCCCGCTCGCTGGCCTGTATGCTGGAGCTGAACAGTATAAAGTCGATCGCCAGCATCAGCAGCGGTATGACGCTGTTGACGATCTGAAGGACGAGGGTATCGGTGTGTTCCAGCACGCCGACGGGGGTGTGCTTCAACGAATAGGCGAACAGCAGCACGCGAAAGGCTACCAGCCCCAGGAAATAAAAGATCTTGCCCAGGGGCGGCTCATAGATGTTGAAGTATGCCATCGCCAGTACGGGCACAAGTATGTTCGGGCTGCCGGCGGACCAGCCGAACCGGTGGACAAACCAGGTCAGCCAGGCGCAGATGAGCGCGGCGAACAGGGCCAGGTTCAGCCTTGGACTCATGTGATCCATGTCCATCACACAGAAGACGGTCACTGTTGTGATGAAGACGGGCGGCCACAGCCATATGCCGGTTGAGATGAACAGCAGAACGATGCTTGCCACGAAATAGGCGAGGAGTATGACCTCGCTGATGAACAGCGCCTTGCGATAGTATGCGGGCATATTGCCGCCCGATTTGGGAACCTCCTGGTGGAGGAAATCAGACAGAAAATTCATGTAAACAGCACCAATCCTGTATCGGTATCGTTCGGTTCATACGATTTGCGTGTAATGTCGATCGGTACATGTACAAATAACCAACATAACAGTATATTACCACAAAATTACGGATGATGCAACTGCAAAATAACAAAACGCTCCTGTACCTTAAAAAACCATACAGCCAGGAGGTAGTTCCTTATGCTGCTCTGCTCGAATTCTAATTTGTACAGGTAACTGTTACTCTGAAAACAGTATTAAGACAAATATCACCAAGGCGCGAATAATCCTGTTGTCGGGGTCGCCATTCTATGGTAAAATGGACGGTGAAGGGATATATCCGGCGCGAATGAGCATCATGGCGGGCGTCGGCGCGGAGGATGATTGGATGTTGACAGGCAGCAGGAAAAAGGTCATAACGATACCCAATATGCTGACCACGCTGAGAATACTGCTCGTCCCCGCTTTCATCCGGGCCTATTTTTACAGACCTGGTCTCCTTCCGGTGCTGATCCTCGCCGCATCCGCCCTGACCGACCTGCTTGACGGACAAATCGCCCGCCGGTTCAACCAGGTCAGCGATCTGGGGAAGCTGCTGGACCCCATCGCGGACAAGCTCACCCAGGGGGCCATGCTCATCTGCTTGCTGAAGCGCTTCCCCCGGTTCTGGATTCCCCTGATCCTCATGATCGTGCGGGAGGCATTCGTAGGCGTCACCAGCTTATTGGCGATCCGGAAATCGGGGCACGTCGAGGGCGCGGAGATGCACGGCAAGGTGGCGACGGTGATGCTGTACGCATTGGCGCTGTCCCACCTGCTGTTTGGCAATATGCCCCGGGCTCTGTCCGACGCGCTGATTGCCGTGACCACAGCCGCAATGGCGGTATCCTTTGCCCTGTACGTCAAGAAGAATGTGGGCATAATGCGCAGGGCGCGCCCACACAAAAACACAGGGCTCTGATTGAGTGAAGGGCATCGATCGGCCCATTTTACCTGTAAACATCGTTTCGCATGACTGTTATAGAATACAAAGATTATCAATCCCAGAGGTGAATCATGCTTTTCCCAAATCGCAAAACCATAGGCGTATTTATCAATAAATCCTTCGCGGTGTTTGATAATACTGTTTTTCGCACACTGGAGCGGGAAGGCAAACGGTTGAATTACGATATCGTTGTATTTGCTTCAGCAGGGTATTACCTCACTGAAAGCGATTATGATATCCAGGAGAAAAACATATTCCACTTTGCGGCGATTGAAAAGCTGGATGGATTAATCATTGTGCCCGAGAGCTATGAACAGGGCGAGTTCCGGAAATTGCTGAATGATATGCTTCACCGTGCGCACTGCCCTGTAGTGGCTATTCGGCATGAAGACGCTGCAAACGACTGTGTCTTTACGGACGAGCATGAAGCGATCCGACCACTGATTCGCCATCTGATCGAGGATCATGGCTTGAAGCGCATCTGCTTTCAAAAGGGCTTTCCGGGTCACGGGGAATCGGAGGTGCGCCTGGGCGTGTTCCGCGATGAGATGGCGGCGCACGGGCTGTCCGTCTCCGATAGGGATATTTGTCCCGGAAACATGTGGACCAACTGCGGGGAGGAGGCGTACAGGGCGTTTTTCTCCGATCCTGGCCATATCCCGGAGGCGGTCATCTGCGCAAACGATTACATGGCCGTAGGGCTGATGCGGGAGCTGAAAAAACACGGCCTTCGCGTCCCGGAGGATGTGATCGTCACAGGCTTCGACAATATCCCGATGCTGGGCATGGATGTTCCCAGCCTGACGACGGTCCAGCCGGACTACAGCGGCATGGTTGTCGAAGCGATGAATCATCTGGATCGACAGATCAGGGGCCACTGCGCCCAGGAACAGACAAAAATGGCCCTGCACGGTAAATTCATACTGGGAGAGAGCTGTGGATGCGGGAAACGACATGTGGATTATTTTCGCAGGGTCAGCGCGCATACTACACACCTGCTTGAGCTGGAAAACGACCAGGATGCCATGATGAATAACATGAGCATCGATCTGGGCGCCTGCGATGACCTCAAGGCGCTGCACGATGTGATGATCAGCAAGCGACTGTACAGCCCCATCCTGCGAGACCATTACCTCTGCCTGTTTGGTGAGCCGGACAGCCTGATGCAGGAGGAAGGAAACCGGGCGTGCCTGGTTCATGCCATCCGCGACAGCCAGGATTGTGGAATGCCGATGATCAGCTTTGACAGGAGCGATCTTTTGCCCCCGATGGCGCAGAGCCGCACAGAGCCACAGATGCTGTATGTGAAGCTCCTCCATCAGAACAGGCACAATTTTGGATACAGTGTTTTTCGCTATGCGGAAGGAGAGGTGCCGTCGCGCTCCTATGTACAAACCAATGCGCTGATGTCCATTGCGCTGACAAATATCTACCGGCGCAGGGAGCTGATGCAGCTCTATGAGGAACGGCGGCTCAGCAGTATCACGGACATGATGACCGGCTTGCTGAACCGACGGGGCCTGATGGAGCGCATTGAACCGGTATGGCGGGATTTTGCAGGAAAGCGCGTGGCTTTCGTCTGCATCGACATGGATCATCTGAAACAGATCAATGATACGTTTGGCCACACTGCCGGCGATTTTGCCATTAGACTGGTGGGTCGGGCGATCCGGGAAACGATGCCGACAGGGGCGACAGGGGCCCGAATCGGCGGTGACGAGTACGTGGTATTTATGCCCGAAGGAGAAAAGGCGGGGCCGTTCGTCGCGGCCTTTGAGGAAGCGCTTCAGCGCCTCAACGACGAGGAAGACCGCTCCTTTTCGGTCACGGCCAGCGTGGGCATGGCAGTAAAGCGGCTGAACGGGATGGATACAATTGAAAAGTGCATTCAGGAGGGCGACAAACAAATGTACCGCGTAAAGGAAGCGCGGCATATGAACAGGATCAATTAAGGAAATACCGCATAATAAGGGTGGTTGGCTGGCGAGTGAATTTTCCGCCAGGCGCGCCTGCAAATTCCTTGACTTGCTGGTGGCAAGTCAAGGAATTTGCAGGATGTGCATGGCGGAAATGGCACCGCCAGACATGCCGCCCGTTTGTGCGGTATTTCCTTAAGAGGTATGAGGCCTTTCCTATTACCGGCGGTGGGATATGTGGTTGAAATAAAATGGGAAATTGAATAAGACGAGGTTGCAATACCCCTGATAATCTGCTATCATGGAACCGTGGCAAAAGCCGCGGTTCCTCCGGTATTTACGGTTCTTTGCAGAGCGTGTTGGGGGCTGCCCAACTAAGTCATGCCCGACTGCAATGGATGAAGAAGGTGAGCGTATGGCAATGCTTCTATCCTGGGGACATAGGCGCTTGCGCGTCACTGTGGTTGAGGGGGAGGCCATCCATGTGGATTCGCATGCCGGTGAGGGCATGACATCCCGGCCAACCTGATCGGACCAACGATGGGGTATACAGTATTGAAGATCAACAGGAGGTAATAAAATGAACGCTGTGAAGAGAGTAATCTGCATTGCTACAATGGCCTTTCTGCTTGTTGCCGGCTTGTCCCTGTGCAGTCAAAAAAACGCCAATGCCCAGTCAGATACTGCAGAAAAAACGGGGCAGGCGGAGTACAGGGAGGGCTTTTCCATTCATGAAATATCGGATGACCTGTTTGACAGGATGCGGGCCGGTAAGACCTATAAAGAGGACTGCAATGTGCCGCGGGAGGACCTTCGTTATCTGATGGTCCTGCACAAGGACAAGGACGGCTATACCCATCAGGGGGAAATGGTCGTACACAAGCTGATTGCAGAGGATGTTCTGGGAATATTCGAGAAGCTCTATGACGCGAATTATCCCATAGAGAGGATGGTGCTTCCGGACAACTATATGGCCGTGGATGAGCCGATGATGCGCGATAACAACTCATCCTGCTTTAATTTCCGATTTATCTCGCATACGACCAAGGTGTCCAAGCATGGGCTGGGAATGGCAGTCGATATCAATACGCTGTACAATCCCTACCATAAGATTGTGAAAAACGATGACGGCACGGAGACAGAGGTCATAGAGCCTGCCACAGGAGCGCCTTATCTTGACAGGACGCAGGACTTCGATTACAAGATAGAAAAAGGCGATCTGTGCTATACGCTCTTTATTGAGAAGGGTTTCGAATGGGGAGGAGATTGGACAGATCGAAAAGACTTCCAGCATTTTAAACTGCCCACCGAAGTCACGGAGAAGTATACTGAAATGTATGAAAAGTAGTACATCACGGTATATCCCGGTGCAAATCCGGGCAGCGACCCGGCGTTGAAAATGGCAGTATGGAGAAGATCGCCGGGGTAATGTCGAGGGTACTCCTTGGGGCATCTGGGATGCGCTGATGAAAGGGGAACATGACCATGCAAATCAGACGCTTTGAAGGCAAGGTTGCCGTCATCACCGGCGGCGCGCATGGCATCGGGAAGGCCATCGCCGGGGCGTTTGAAGCAGAAGGCGCGATGGTCCATATCATCGATACCACCCCCGGCGACTGGTTCGTGGGGGACATCTCCGACCCGAAGGTTCTGGAACGCTTTTCCGAGTCGGTGATCGAAGCGAGCGGCCATGTGGATTACCTCGTCAACAACGCGCCGCCGCCGATGGTCGGCATTGACGATTGCGACTGGGATGCTTTCCAGCGGGCGCTGGCGATCGGCGTTACCGCGCCGTTCTACCTGACGAAGCTGTTTATGCCGCACTTCGCGCCCGGCGCGTCGGTGATCAACCTCTCCTCCTCCCGCGACCGCATGAGCCAGCCCCGGACCGAGAGCTACACCGCCGCCAAGGGCGGCATTGCGGCGCTGACCCATGCGCTGGCCGTCAGCCTGGCGGGCAGAGCGCGGGTGAACAGCATCTCCCCCGGCTGGATCGATACTACGGACGCGCACATTGCGGGCGCGGATGCCCGCCAGCAGCCGGTGGGGCGCGTGGGGAAGCCGGAGGACATCGCGGCCCTGGCGCTGTTCCTCTGCTCGGACGCGGCGGGCTTCATCACCGGCGAAAACATCTGCGTGGACGGGGGCATGACGAAGCTGATGATCTATCATGGCGAGTATGGATGGCAATACGGCGACGCCGATTGAACTGTGGTGGGCCTGCGCCATCGGGAGGAATGAAGTATGACGCTCATGGAATTAACACGGCATCTTCTCCGCACTGCCGATGCCTTGCTTCGGTCAACGATGGCTGCGTCGCCTGCCTCCGCTGGGCTTAGGGCGTGTTTCAAAAATGCCTGAAGCGCATTCTCGGTGTCTTTGCCTGCATTTCTGCGTTGGTTTCCCTTGATTTACCGCCAGTAAACCTGCGGAAAACCGCCTTGAAATGCAGTCAAAGGTGCCGCGCCTCAAATCTTTGATTTGAGCCGTGGCAGTCTGGCCAATGGCCAGACCTGAAAACCCTTTGGGTTTTCAGCCTCTCCACTCGAAACTGCATCTCCCGCCATTTAGAAACACACCCTAGTCAGAACGAAATACCTGTTTTGCATATGTTTTTTGAATAAGCTAAACGTAATCCACATGCCGGCCGCCGCGCCGGCATGTGGATTACGTATAATACATGTTGGTCAGGAATCGGTTCCCGGTCGATCTGCGCGGTCAATGCGTGTTTATCGACCGCGGGCGGTTTGCAATCCTGAATCTAAGCCGCAGGTGATACTCATTGCGCCCCTAAATCATCAACCGGTAGATGCTTTCACAGTCCTTCTCATTCAGGGTGGTGAATCCGGTCAGGCTGCCCTGGCGTCCGTTGCCGTGGCACAGGGAATCCACCAGCTTGGGGATGTCCTCCGCCTTTGCGCCCAGCTCGGCGAAGTTCCTGGGCATGCCGATGGAGATGAAGAACCGGCGCAGGGCTTCGATGCCCGCCTTTGCAGTGATCTCGGGGTGCTCGAAGTCCATCTGGCAGCCCCACACCCGCACGGCGACCTTCGCAAAGCGCATCACGTCGTGATGCATCACATAGGTGAAGTTGGCTGGCAGCGTGACGGCCAGGCCCGCGCCGTGGGCGCAGTCGTAGAGCGCGGAGAGCTCATGCTCGATGTCGTGGCTGGTCCAGTCCTGGCTGCGACCAACGCCCACGGCATTGTTGTGGGCCATCATGCCCGCCCACATGATGTTGGCGCGGGCCTCGTAGTTGTCCGGGTTTTCGATCACCCGCGGGCCCTCGTGGATCATGGTCAGCAGCAGCGCCTCGATCAGCCGGTCGGTGACCTCTACCTCTTTCGTGTTGGTCAGGTAGCGCTCGTACAGGTGGGCCATGATGTCGGTGATGCCGCAGGCGGTCTGGTAGGGCGGAAGGGTCTGGGTCAGGGCGGGGTTCAGTATGGAGAACCTGGGGCGGATGGCGTCGCCCGTCGCGCCGCGCTTGTACATGCCGTTCTCGTTGGTGATGACGGAATCCGGGCTGCCCTCGCTGCCCGCCGCGGCGATGGTCAGTATCGTGCCCACAGGCAGGGCCTTGTCGATATACTTGCCGCAGTAGAAGTCCCAGAAATCGCCGTCGTACACCGCGCCCGCGGCGATGGCCTTGGAGGAATCGATGGAGCTGCCGCCGCCCACGGCCAGCACGAAATCCACGCCCTCGCGCCGACACAGGTCGATGCCCTCATATACCAGGCCGCTGCGCGGGTTGGGCTTCACACCACCCAGCTCGATGAAGGGGACGTTCTCATCGGCCAGCGATGCCTTCACCCGATCCAGAAGCCCGGATCGAATCACGCTGCCGCCGCCGTAGTGGATCAGCACCTTTGTTCCACCGAAGCGCTTTACCAGCGCGCCGGCGTCCTGTTCACGGTCCTTGCCGAAGGCGAAGTAGGTGGGGGAATAGAAGTTGAAATTGTCCATGGATGGTCCTCCTTTGTTCCTTCATAGCTGCTCGATTCATTGAAACCTGAGTTATGGAAATACCGCACAATACGGCGGCGCATCTGGGCGCATCTGGCGGTGCCTTTTCCGACATCTGCTGCTTGCAGATTTCTCGATTTACCGCCAGTAAACCTTCGAAATCTGCAATTGCATCTGTCGAAAAATACACTCGCCAGCTGACCACCTTAATTGCGCGGTATTTCCTTAATATAAAAAACCTTCGCTTGGCTCAGGATGACACCACGAAGCTTGTCATCCTGAGCCAAGCGAAGGGGAGTCGTGCCGCAGGCTTGCGAAGCACAGGTTCTCTTCCTTTTCTTATTTGAACAGTATTAAGGAAATACCGCACAATACGGCGGCGCATCTGGCGGTGCCTTTTCCGACATCTGCTGCTCGATTTACCGCCAGTAAACCTTCGAAATCTGCAATTGCATCTGTCGAAAAATTCACTCGCCAGCTGACCACCTTAATTGCGCGGTATTTCCTTAAACGCCATTTTCACGTCGCATCGAGAGGATGCATTTCACGTCGCTCATCGGGTCGTCCACGTAATCGGCGTCCACGACTAAATGCAACTCCTCGCCGCTGTCGCTGACCATCCGGAATTCCCGGCTGGCGCCCTGTTTGGTTTCGACGCACTTCAGGGCGATCTTCCACAGCACGCTCTCGTTCTTCGGGATCAGGCGCTTGTAAAAGCGGCCGGAATTCAGCTCCGACGCCATGTCCTCGGCGTTCAGGCCGGTCGCCTTTTCAAGGCCGTGGGCCACTACCTCGAACACGTATTTATCCTCCCGGGCCACAAGGAACAGCACCGTCCGCGATACGAACCGGGACAGCAGCTGCATCTGCTGTTGCAGGTAGGCGATTTCGGTGATGTCTCGGGCGGAGCCGTAAAACCGCCGGGTTTCCCCGTCGGAGTTCAGGAAGTAGAAGTGGATCAGGAAGCGCACCCGTGTGCCGTCCACCTTGTTGAAGGAGAGCACGGCGCTGGCGCCGTTCAGCCGGTCGTCGTAAGCCCGCTGCAGCACGTCCAGCAGCAGTCCGCGCTCGTTCTTGGGCATAAACCGCTGGATCTGGAGCAGCCGGTCGGTGAAGTCGGGCGCATTGACGGCCTGGTAGAACTGTTGGTTGAAGCGGATGATGTCCACGTCGTCGCCGTGCCAGGCGTAGATCGCCGCCGGTCCGATGATCTGGTTGAGCATCGAATCAGAATACATGTCGTCGTTCAGGAATTCCCGGATGTGGAACTCCTCATTGAACTTAAAGGTGAAGCCATGGGGGTCTACGTTCTTCGGGTCCGCGATCAGGGCCTCGAAGCTTTCCTTGGGCATGGGCTTGTAGAAGTAGTAGCCCTGTATATAGCGGCAGCCCAGGCTCATCAGGTAGGCGCACTGCTCCGTGGTCTCCACGCCCTCGACGATGATCGGCATCGACATGGTCTTGGCCATGTTGACCACCGATTCCAGAATGTGCATGCCCTTCTTCTCGGTGGCCTCGTCCATGCGCAGGAAATAGGCGTCCAGCTTGATCATGTCCACGTTCAGCTCGCGCAGCATGTTCAGCGACGAGAAGCCGCTGCCGAAGTCGTCCATCAGCACCATGAAGCCCAGGTCCCGGAAGGTCTGCACCGTGGCGCGCACCTTGTCGGAGTCCTCGCCGTAGGCGGATTCGGTGATCTCCACCTTGATGGCAGACTTAGGAAGGTCGTACTTCTCGATCAGGTCAGAGAAGAACCTGGGCACGTCCATGGTAAAGATGTCCACGGGGCTTATGTTCACGGACACCGGGATCAGTGGGTTGCCCTTGTCCAGCGACTGGCGGCTCCACTTGCACACGGCCTCCCAGATATAGCGGTCCAGGTCGGGGATGAAGCCGTAGCGCTCCAGCGTGGGCACAAACCGGAAGGGCGGTATCATGGTGCCGTCGGGACGGATCCACCGGGCCAGTGCCTCCGCGCCCACGATCTGGCCGTTGACGGCCCGGCACTGGGGCTGGAGGAAGAAGGTGATTTCGTCGTTGGCCAGCGCGTCCTTGAAGGCGGAGAGGGTCCTGTAATCCTCCGCCGTCTGCTGTACCAGCGACGATGAGTAGAAGATCACGCGGGTCTTGTAGTCTTTTTTGGCTTCCTGGCAAGCCAGGGAGGCCTCGTCGTGCAGCGTATAGATGGAGGTGCTGCCGTTGGAGCAGCAGGCGCCCAGCGCCGGCAGGAAGCCAATGGACACGCCGTGCTCATTGATGATGTCGTGGAGCTTCTGATAGAGCTTCTCTACGCTGAAATGATCCGCAGGCACCAGCAGGGCGAAGTCATCGCCGCCGATGTAGCCGGAGACGCCGTGATGCTCCCTGGCGGTGTTGACCAGCTCATGGCCGATGTCGGCCAGCACGTGGTCGCCCAGGTCCCTGCCGTACCACTCGTTGAACAGCTTGAAGTGTTGCAGGTCAATGGCCACCAGCAGCCAATTGGTGTCGGTGTCGGCCAGAATCAGCTCGGCCTGGGCGTAGAAGTCCTTTTCCCGGGGCAGACCGGTCAGCGGATCGCAGTGGACGTCGGTCCTGTAGGAGACCCGGGTCTTGCCCGATTCCCGATCCTTGCGGCTCTGGATGTCAAACACATAGCAGTAACACAGCCCATCCGGTACGCCGTGGTGCGTGCCGCTGACCACGTACTGCTCGCACCAGTGCCATCCGCCGTTGTTGTTGCGTACGCGGAATTCGAAGTCGAGCACGTCGTCCGCCGCCTCCAGGTGGATGGGCAGCTTTTCAGGGTCCATCATGTCCAGGTAGATGTGCTGGTCCTCCGGGTGCACCATGCGGGTGCCCACGTACCCGATGAAGGTGCTGTAGGTGCCCTCCATGGAGGGAGACCAGTATTTCTGCTCCACATTGAATATGAATTTGTAGGCGTCGTTTTCGAGATCAATGGAGATGAGCTCGTCGAACGCGGAATGATCCAGGAATTCCACGATGGGAAATTCCGGATGCTCCTTTGAGAATCTCTTAAGGAACTACCGCACAATACGGCGGCGCATCTGGCGGTGCCTTTTCCGCCAGTCATCTCTTGCAGATTTTTTGATTTACCGCCAGTAAACCTTCAAAATCTGCAAGAACGCCTGACGAAAAAATCACTCGCCAGCTGACCACCTTAATTGCGCGGTATTTCCTTATGGTTTTATTATAAACGTCTGTTCCGGTTTCGTCAATGAAAAAAAGAAAATTTGCGGAGAATTTGTTGACTGTACCCGATATTTCTGTGCTTTTTAATGGATAGGGGCTGGCATTTGATGGAACTTTATGCTATAATCATTAACGAATTGTTTTATTTTCGCGACCAAACAAATAAACGGTATTATCTGTGGCTTTTCTGCTGACGGATTTACATACGGGCGGTGAATGTACTATGGAAGGCAAGGGAAGGCTGAAAACCAGCTTCACGCCCCTGGGCATGTGGGCCTTTTCGATTGGGACCAGCATTGGCTGGGGTTCCTTTATCGTAACCTGCAACACCTATCTGCAAAAATCCGGCCTGTTGGGTACGGTGTTCGGTCTGCTGATCGGCATGGCGGTCATATTTGTGATCTCCTGGAATCTGCAATACATGATCCGCAAGGCCCCGAATGCCGGCGGCGTGTACACCTTTGAAAAGCGGGTGGGGGGCATGGACCCGGGCTTTTTGGCGCTGTGGTTCGTGCTGCTGACCTACCTGGCCATACTGTGGGCCAACATCACCTCGGTGCCGCTGTTCGCCCGCTTCTTCCTGGGCAACACCTTCCAATTCGGCTTCCGATACCGAATCTTCGGCTACGAGGTTTGGCTGGGCGAGGCGCTGCTGTCCATCGCCGCGGTGGTGCTCATCGGCTTCCTGTGCGCGAACAGCTCCCGCCTGCCCAACCGCATCATGGTCGTATCGGCGCTGGCCTTTGCGGCGGGCTTCACCGTGTGCGCCGTGATCGCGCTGCTGCGACACGACCACGCCTTCAGCTACGCGCCGCTGTACACCGAGGGCTCCAGCGCCTTCGCCCAGACCGTGCGCATCGCGGCCATATCGCCCTGGGCCTTCATCGGCTTTGAAAATGTTTCCCACTTTTCCGAGGAGTACCGCTTCCCGGTGAAGAAGATCAGGAGAATACTGATCGCCTCCGTGGTGGCGACCACGGTGCTATACCTGTTCGTATCTGTGCTGTCCGTGTCGGCCTATCCCCCGGAGTACGAAAGCTGGCTGGATTACATTCGGGATATGGGCAACCTGGAGGGCATCAAGGCGGTGCCGGCGTTCTATGCCGCCGATTACTACCTTGGCCCCACCGGCGTGGCGGTGCTGATGGTGGCGCTGTTCGGCGTGATACTGACCAGCCTGATCGGCAACATTCTGGCGCTGAGCCGACTGCTGTTTGCCGCGGGCCGGGAGGGGGAGGCGCCCAAAGCGCTGGCGAATCTCAACGGGCATGGCATTCCGGCCAGGGCCATCGGCGCCATCGTGGCTATCTCTGTATTCATACCGTTTTTGGGCCGGACGGCCATCGGCTGGATCGTGGACGTCACCACCCTTGGGGCGACGCTGATCTACGGCCTGATCTCCCACGCGGTGTACCTGCACGCCAAACGCGAGGGCCACGCTTTGGAGAAGACCACCGGCCTGGTGGGTATCGCGCTGATGGTGGTGTTCGTGCTGCTGCTGTTGATCCCCGGCCTGCTGCCCTTCGACGCGATGGAGACGGAGTCCTACGTGCTGTTCATCGTGTGGTCGGTGCTGGGGCTGGCCTATTTCCGCCAGCTCATCCACCAGAAGCATAACCGGCAGTACGGGCAGCACGTCGTCGTGTGGATCATACTGCTGATGCTGGTGCTGTTCGCTTCGATGATGTGGGTATCCCGGGCCACTGAAAACGCGGCCAACAGCGCCGTCGAGCGCATCGACCAGTACCACATGGCCCACCAGGGCGAGGCGACGAATGACGCGGAACGGATGGCCTTCCTGAAGGAACAGGCGAAGCGCATCAGCAGCACCAACACGCTGTACACCGTGGTTTCCCTGGGACTGTTCCTGCTGTCCACCGCCATTATGCTCAACAACTACCAGGACACCCGCAGGATGGGCGAGCGCCTGTCCGAAGCGCAGGAGGCGGCCGAGGCGGCCCGGAAGATCGCGGAGCTTCGGCAATCCATCAGCACACTGCTGGACAACATGCCGAACATGACCTTCTCCAAGGACGCGAAGACCGGCGTATACCTGGCCTGCAACCAGGCCTTCGCCGAGTACGCCCACAAGCGGAACCCGGACGAGGTGGTGGGCCTGACCGACAACGAGATCTTTGACCCGGAGACCGCCAGGCACTTTATCGAGGACGACCGCATGGCCCTGTCCATGGACGAGCCCTACATCTTCTTCGAGGATGTCAGGGACGGTTCCGGCAACGAGCGCCAGTTCCAGACCACCAAGCTGAAATACATCGATGAGGCCGGACGGCTGTGCACGCTGGGCATGAGCCAGGACGTGACGGACATGGTGCGCATCCGAAGGGAGAACGCCACCACCCGCGAGGCCTATGAGCGGGCCCGGAGCACCGGCATCATCTACACCCACATCGCCCAGACGCTGGCCCGGGGCTACACCGACCTGTTCTATGTCAACCTGGAGAGCGAGGAGTTCATTGAGTACCGCACCAGCGACGCGGCCAACGCGCTGACCGAGGAGCGGCGGGGCGTGAATTTCTTCGAGGAGTGCAAGATCGAAGCGGAGATATTCATCTATCCCGACGACCGGGCGGCCTTTGTGGCGGCCATGGACAAGCAGACGCTGCTCTCGGCCCTGGACCGCAACAACACCTTCATGATGACGTACCGCCTGATGGCTGACAACGGCCCGGTGTACGTGAGCATGACGGTTTCGCGCATGGCGGACGACGAGCGCTTCATCATCATCGGCGTCACGGACATCGACGAGCAGACGAAGCAGCGTCGGGCGGCGGAGCACATCCGGGAGGAGCGTATCGCCTACGCCCGCATCAACGCCCTGTCCGGCGATTTCCTGTGCGTGTACGTCGTGGACCCCGAGAACGGGCGCTTCCGCGAGTACAGCGAGACGGAGGGCCTGGAGAGCCTGGCACTGGACAAGGAGGGCCCGGACTTCTTCGCCGCCGCGCGGGAGGCGGGCCGCAGGATCATCTATCCCGAGGATGTGAGTCGCTTCCTTTCGCTGTTCACCGAGGAAAACGTACTGGCGGAGATTGGCTGCAGCGGCATCTTTGCGATGACCTGCCGCCTGGTGATCGACGGCGAGCCCCTCTACGTCCAGCTCAAGGCGGCGATGGTCAATGAAAAGGCGGGGCGGCGACTGGTATTCGGCATCAACGACGTTGATTCCAACGTGCGCCAGGAGGAGGACTACGCCAGGCAGCTGGCCCAGGCCCGGAGCAAAGCCCACGTCGACGCGTTGACCGGCGTCAAGAACAAGCATGCCTACCTGGAGGCCGAGGACCAGCTGAACCAGCAGATTCAGGGCCAGGGCGACGCGACCTTTGCCATCGTCATACTGGATGTGAACGACCTGAAAAAGGTTAACGATAACGAGGGCCACAAGGCGGGCGACCAGTACCTGAGGAACGCGTGCCGTATCGTATGTGAAACCTTTAAGCACAGTCCCGTGTTCCGCATCGGCGGCGATGAGTTCGCGGTGATCGCCCGGGGCAGCGACTACGACAGCATCGATGCCCTGGTGGAGAGCGTCGCCGTTCACAACGCCGCGGCGAAGCGCGACGGCGGCATCGTCATTGCCTGCGGCATGGCGAAGTATGATGGCGACGGATCCGTCAACGCGGTGTTCGAGCGCGCGGACCAGCGCATGTACGAAAACAAGGTGAGCCTCAAACAGGGACGGGGCGAGTAGGGGAGTCCCTGTCCGGCAGATAAAAAAGAGATCCTTCCGCGCCGCTGAGTATGACATTGCCCCACAGGGTCGTCATGCTGAGCGGCGGGAAGGATTTCTTGCTGTATTGTATCTGTTCAGTCATGGCGGCAACGCGGAATCGTGCGCGCTTCCGCGCACGAGATGGCGCTGCCGCTACAATAGGAACGCGGGATTAAGGAACTACCGCACAATACGGCGGCACATCATCTCTTGCAGATTTTTTGATTTACCGCCAGTAAACCTTCAAAATCTGCAAGAGCGCCTGACGAAAAAATCACTCGCCAGCTGACCACCTTAATTGCGTGGTATTTCCTTAATTGCCGGCTTCGGTCGCGGCGAGTTCCGACTCGGCAGCCTCGAGGCGCAGGAAGACAACGTCCTTGAGCATGCCCAGGGAATCCTCACAGGTCAGGGTGTCATCGTCCTTCACGGTGAAGACGGCGGTGACATCGGTATCCAACACTTCGAGGTCGTGATCCGCGGTGGCTTCGTTATAGTTGGCGTTGAAGCGCGTGCCGCCCTTGCAGACCAGGGTATCGGTTGTTTCGTCATAGGCACAGTCCGTGAAGTCGCAGAAGCTGTTGTCGCTCAACGCCATCTGGCACTTGAAGGCGCCTGTGCTCTCGTCATACCAGATCTCCGCGGAAAAGCCGTCGGCGGCCCAGGTATCGCTGAAGCGGTTGATGACCTCGTCAGATACGGTCTACTCGGCAACCGCTTTCCTGAATTCGATGGCCGAGCCTTCCCGTTCGCTGTCCTCCCAGCTCAGGATCAGGTTATCGGGATCGCCGGTGAAGGTGAAGGCACCGGTCGTGCCGGCCACGCGGGCTTCGCCCAGCTCGGGGGCTTCCTCGGAATCGGTGATCGGGGTGTCCCAGTACTTGCCCTTGTCATAGACGAAGGCATCCTTTTCGCAATCGAAATAGATGGTGGTCATGAAGACATAGCCGCTCTGGCCCGCGGCGCCGGAGATTTCCACATCCCAGACCGAGCCGCCGGGGTTCTTTGTGATGGTCATAACGGCCATGCCGTCTTCTGTCTCCCAATTGCCGATGAGGGCGGGATCGCTCTCCGCCGGGTCGGGAGAGGCGGCGTAGGAGCCTTCCGAGGGCTCGAGGATCGTGCCGTCCTTGACGGTCAGGTCCCAGGTGAAGATCTTGTCGCAGGCGATGCCGGTATAGTGCTTCACGGCTACGGTCGCGTTGCCATCGGCGACGGGATCGAAGCGCACCACATAGGTATCCTCAATGAGGTCGGCGTCGTAGATGTTGACGATGGACTCATCCGCGGATTCGGCCATCCAGCCCAGATCGCCCTCGGGGTCGTCGATCTGAACGACGAAGCTTCCCTCGGAGATCAGGCAGTTCATGGTGTTTTCCTCGGCCAGCGCGGACAGAGCCATCAGGCACAGAACTGCGACGAGGAGCGTTGCAAGCAGTTTCTTCATGGAATAACCTCCCTTTCAGCGCAGAGCGCTTTGATGTGTTCATTATACCTTTAGCGCACCGCGCGTCAAGACCGTTCGTGTAAACATGGACCGCGATATCATTTCACCTGCTCAAACAGCCAGTCCCGCACGGCCTCCAGCTTATAGGCGTAGTCGAAGGAGGTCATGTGCTCGCCTGCGCCGGTGTTGCCGTCGGCGGTGGTGGAGCCCAGCGTGAAGGTGACGAAGTTGGCACTGTTGCCCTCGGCTAGCATATTGGCGACCGCGGCGTTCTGGGTGTCGGCGTCATACTGGGCGCTCCACTCGCTGTGGCTGTAGGCCGCGCCATCGGCCTCAAATACCTCGATCAGCCCGGCCTGTCCGGCGGAGGCCTTTGGGTCGCCGGCGGCGACGATGTAGAAGAAAGCATCGTCCTCCAGCGCGTTCAGTATGCTGTTGTCCCACTGGCTGCCCACGAACAGCGACGCCGCGAACAGGTCGGGGTAGGTGACATTCAGGTAGAAGGAGGTCATGCCGCCCATGGACTGGCCCGTGGTGTACAGGCGGTTTTCGTCGATGCTGTAGGTTTGCATCAGGCTTTCGATCAGACGCAACGCTACCTCGATCTGCGCCGAGTGGTTGAAATCGTCGTCGACGATGGTTTCGGTGAACACCGGCACCACCACGAAGGCGGGGTGCTTGGCCTGTTCGGCTTCCGTCGCCCAGATCAGGCCGCCCCAGCCCTGGGTCAGCACATAATCGGCATCCCGGCCCACCACGCTGGAATCGGGGATGAACTGGATGAGGGGATAGCGCTGGCTGTCATCGTAGTTCTCGGGCACAAAAAGCTGGTATTGCAGGCTCGTGCCGGTCTCAGCGTCCTCATAGGTCAGCAGCTGGAACTTCGGGGCGACCTCGGCGATCATCGCCTGGAGCTCGGCGTCGGAGGACTTGTCGGCCTGACCGCCGCCGCCCATCCGACCGCCACCGCCGCCGGGGCCGCCGCCCCTGCCGCCACGGGGACCGCTGTCGTTTTCAGCCAGGGCCGCCACGCCCGTTATCGCCATTATCAACGCAAACAAAACACATAATAAACGCTTCATATCCGTTACCTCCTGTTGCGGTATCCGGTCTTACGCTCTCGCCGCACGATACCCATTGTATTGCCGCAGTTTTTTCCTGCTGTGGTCGTATTGTAGGATAGGAACCTAAAACGCAGCTAAAACGCGGCGGCGCCTGGACCGCCATAACTATCCAAACGCGGGATAGCATGGCGGCGCAGGCGCCGCCGCTGTGAATGATCGCGCTTATTCCGGCTTGACGCCAATGACGAGATGATGGTCGTCACCCTCGCGGGCGGGGAGTGTTTGCAGGCTGTAGGGCTTCAGCGCGCCGCCACGCATACAGCGGTAGGAAAGTACCGTGGAAGCCTCGCCGCCCGACGGAAGGGCGAGCTTGTCCTTGCACAGTGCGTCCCGGACCCGCTCGACGTCTTCCTCGGCCACGCCCTCCAGCAGCTTCAGCGGTGCGTCGCGGAAGAAATCGGTGCCGCCGGGGCAAATCTCAAGCCCTCCCCGGGAGCCCGTGTGGAACTCCAGGTAGTAGTCGGTGCGGGTGTCGATGTAGTAGACGCTCTCGAAGTCCTTGCTCAGCGCCTCGGTGACGCTCTTGAAGCTGGTGCGCACCTCGGGGGTGATTTCGGCGCTCTCCCTGCCGCGCTCCACCAGGAAGCGCTCGAACTCCTGGGCGGGCACGGGCTTGGAGAAGTAATAACCCTGCACGTAGTCGCAGCCCAGCGCCTTCAGCGCCGTCAGCTGTTCCTCGGTCTCAACGCCCTCGGCCACCACGGGCACCCGCAGGTAGTCAGCGATGTCGATGATCAGCTCGATCAGGCGCACGTTCCGGGTCTGGCCGAAGGCGCTGCGCACGAAGGACATATCCAGCTTCAGCGCGTCGATGGGCAGCTTGGTCAGCATGCCCAGAGAGGAGTAACCCGTGCCGAAGTCGTCCATCTCGATGCGAAAGCCCATGCCCATGCCCCGCAGCTCCCGGGCGGTGGACAGCACCTGGTCGGATTCGCCGGTGTAGGCGGATTCGGTGATTTCCAGCATGAAGTCCTCGGTGCCCAGGTCGCAGGCGTTCAGTATTTCGCTGAAGATGCCTTTCAGGTTCGGGTTCAGCATGTCGATGCGGGAAACGTTTACCGAGACGGGCACGGCGAAGCCGTACTTGTCCTTCCACTCGCGGATGCGGGCGGCGGCCTCGCGCCAGACAAAGCGGTCCAGGTCGAGGATCATGCCGCTTTCCTCCAGCAGCGGAATGAACACCGCGGGGCTGATCATGCCCAGCTCGGGGTGATCCCAGCGCACCAGCGCCTCGGCACTGGACAGCACCGGCTTGTCGGGCCGGATGTCAAACTTGGGCTGGAAGTAAACCTTGAAGCGCCGGTTCTCGATGGAGCCGTTGAAGTCCTCCAGCAGCCGGTCTCGGAACAGCGCGGCCTCGTGCAGCGCGGCGTCGTAAACGCCGATGGCCTTCGACTGGCCGCCCTTCACCGCGTCGGCGGCCATTTTGGCCCGGTCGAAGCGGCGTTCGATGTCCAGCGTCTTGTCCACCTGGGAATAGACGCCCATGCGCAGGCGCACCCGGTCGGCGGCGCTCTTGTCCACGGCCACGTCGGCGGCCAGCTGCTCCATCAACGGGGCGTAGTCCTCGCAGAAAGGGCAATACAGCAGGAAGGTATCGGCGCCCTGGTGGCAGCCCACGCCGCCCACCTTCCGGGCCGCCTGGCGGATGCGCTCGCCGATCTTGCGCAGTATCTCGTCGCCGTAAACCTTGCCGTAGCGCTCGTTGAGCATGTGGAACTGGTTGATATCCACCACCACGGCATCCATGGCCATCTCGGGATAGTGCTGGTCGTAAAGGCTGACGTAGCGCAGGAAGTAGTCGATGTTGTACAGCTTGGTCAGGCCGTCGCGTTCGGTGGACTTGATGGTCTCCCGACTCTCGGACAGCTCCACGCAGCGGTCCACGCGGGCCTTGACGATCTCCCAGGCGGGATAGGGCTTGGGGATGAAGTCCACTGCGCCGATCTTCAGGCACTCCAGCTCGGCCTCCTGGTCGGCGGTCAGCACGATGATGGGCAGCGTCCTCAGATCCCGGTCTTTCTTGACGGCCTTGAGCACCTCCAGGCCGTTCATGCGGGGCATTTGCAGGTCCAGCAGCATCAGCGCCAGCTCGCCCTTGTGGGATTCCGCCAGCTGCAAGGCCTCTATGCCGTCCTCGGCATAGAGCACCTCGTAGTCCGCTTCGATGATGTTGCCCAGCATCATGCGGTTGACCTGGTCGTCCTCGACCACCAGCACCTTCTTGCGCACGTCGAGTATGGAGGCCTCGTCCATGGGCTTTTCGTCGTCCTCGGGGCCTTCGTCCCGGGTGATGGAGCCCAGCCCCTTCAGCAGCTGCTTTTCCTCGTACATCAGCGCGTCGGCGCGCTCGAACACCTGGTGGAAGCTGGCGTCCTCGCCGGCCGCGAAAGTGGACAGGCCGCCGGATACCACCACGCCATTGGTGGAGATGTGGTCCACGGACCGGTCGTGCAGCACCTTCATCAGTTCCTTGCGCACGGCGTAATCACGGTCGGTGAGCACCACGACGAACTCGTCGCCGCCGGTGCGGTAAACCGGGCTGTGCTTGAAGATTTCACAGATCAGCTTCGACGCCTTACAGATGTATTCGTCGCCGGCCTTGTGGCCCAGGGTGTCGTTGATCTTCTTCAGGCCGTTCACGTCGCAGACCGCCACGGCGAACGCCTTGGCGGTGCCGTTCACGATGGACTCGTTGATGTCCCGCTCCTTTTTCAGGTAGGCGTGCTTGCTCTTCACGCCGGTCATCGGGTCGACATTGGCGGCCTGCTCGCTCTCGTTGGCCCGCCTGCTCAGGTAGGCGTGGTTTGAGAACATCATCGCCACGGCGATGCTGAACATGACGATGGACATCAGCAGCGTGCGGGTGTTCTGGCCGTCCAGCCAGTTCGCCTGCTGGACGATATAGGCCTCGTCCGCCATGCGGGTGGCATCGCCGATCTCGGCGTAGTAGGCCGTGATGCGGTCCATCATCTGGTCGTTGGCCACGATCATAGACTGCCGCATCCAGATCAGGCTGATCAGCAGCACCAGCGACAGCAGCGCGATCCACACCACTACGGAGCTGCCAAACCGCTTCTCCTTGTCGTTGCGCAGTATGTAGCGGAAGAACAGGAAGCCCAGTACGCTCCAAACCACGAACAGGAAATAGGTCTCGCGCTCCATGGAGCCGTAGGATACCAGGTTCGGCAGCAGTATGTACAGCCCGAAGGCGATCATCAGCCCCAGGCCGATGACGCCCGTCCATTTCTCGATAGTGTCCCTGCGGGACTTCGCCGTCTTGAAGGTGGCGGCGGACACGAAGCCGTAGATCAGCGTCGCGCCGATGGTGGTTACGTCCACAATCCAGCCGATGGCCGTGCGGCCAACGAAGGGGACGATGACAGATACCGCCGCGATGAACTTCATGGCGTTGGCGGGCACGCCCTGGTCGTTCAGCTCGGAGATCTTCTTGGGCAGTATGCCGTCCAGGCTCTGGGCGTAGAACAGGCGGCTCAGGCAGGTGGTGTTGCCGATCAGGCTGGTCAGTATCAGCGCCAGCAATGACGCCATCAGTAGCCACACGCCGCCATCGCCCAGGTAGTGGTGGGCGGCGTAGAAGGCGGGTATCGCCTCGATGCCCGACAGGTTGCCCCGGTCGCGGATGTACTCCAGCCACGAACCGTAGCGTTCGGGATAGGCGGTGACGGACAACAGCGTGACGAAGGCATACAGCAGTCCTGTAGCGATCAGGGCGACCACCATCACCTTGAATATCTTCCGGTGGGGGAAAGTGAATTCCTCAGTTCGGTGGGAGATGCTCTCAAAGCCGATGAAGGCCCATGGGGTGATGACCGCGATCTTCACAATCTGGCCCAGGGCGCTGGCGTCGGGGATGTAATGGGGCTCGATGGGGATCTTCAGGCCAAGCATCGATGCGATGAACACACCGGTGATGCCTGCGCAGAACACGCAGACCAAGCCGGTCATCAGCGCCGTGGTCAACCGGTGGTTGCGCATGCACAGCAGCGCCGTTCCCACAATCGCCGCGATGGTGACGAGGGTCTCGCCAAAGTACACATCGTAGCCGAAGATGGTATACATCCTGCCGATTTGCAACACGCCGCCCAGGAAATATCGCGTGAACAGCGGTATCGAGGTGGCGTTGGCCCACAGCACGGCCAGGTAGGTCAGCGTCAGGAACCACCCGGTCAGGAAGCCGTGGTCGTAGCCGAAGACCTCCCGGCTGTAGGTGTACGCGCCGCCGGGGTCGGGATGGATACGCATCATGTAGGCGTAGTTCCGGCCAATGATCAGCATGATCAGCGTGCCCAGTACGATGCCAAGCACGCTGCCCATCGGCCCCGCCTGGCCGAGGTAGCTGTTCGCCGTCACCACCAGCGAGCCCCAGCCTACCGCCGTGCCCAGCGCAAAGGCCCAGGCGTTGAAGGGCCGCAGCCCCCCACCCAGCTTTGTCTGTGTATTTGAATCCATATGCATACCCTCTTGCTCACAGGTTGATAACAAAATATAAAGTCGCCATTACCAAAATGTATTGTAACATGGCGGACGCCGGGTTGTCTATAGTTTTTTGTGATTTATCTCCGGCAACCAACGAATTGACAACACTTTTACAGTGATGATATAATAGATTGGGATAACGAAATATTAACGCCGATAGGATTCGATCCAACCAGGGGAGGCCGGAAAATGTTTGGCAGGAAGTTTGAACTGAACGCGCAGAATCTTTCCATTATCGAGGAGATCGGGAAGCACATGCCGGGCGGTTTTTTCATTTACAAGGCCGCGCCACCGGAGGAGCTGCTGTACGCCAACCGCGCCGTCTACGAGATCTATGGCTGCGCGAACAGCGCGGAATTCGAGGCGCTGACCGGCAACACCTTCAAGGGGATGCTGCACCCCGACGATTACGAGGCGGTCTCCCAGTCCATCGTGGCGCAGATCGAAAACAGCGAGGACCAGATGGATTATGCCGAGTACCGCATCATCCGCAGGGACGGTGAAGTGCGCTGGGTGGATGACTTCGGCCACTACACCGATACCGACGCCTACGGCGGCATCTACTACGTGTTCATCTCCGACATCACCGAGAAGCGGGAGCGGGTGGCCTCCGACGCGGCGATCCGTAGCGCGGTGATCGAGGCCCTCAGCGAGGCCTACCACACCGTGTGGCTTATCAAGGACGTGGAGGCGGAGACCTTCTCGCTGTACCGTGGGGATACCGAGGGCCTGACCGACCACGCCGCCCCGATCCGGGACGCCCTGGGCCAGCTAAAGTACTCCAAGGCCAAGGATCTCTACATCCGAACCACCGTGGCCCCCGCCGACCAGGCACGGCTCCAGGAGGAGCTGACCCTTGGAAACATCACCCGGCGGCTGGAGGAAAAGCCCCAGTACGCCGTCAATTACCTGCGCGTCATGAAGGACGGCAGCGAGCGCTACTTCCGCATTGAGTTCGCCAAGGTGGACATGCCCGGCGGCAAGCTGGGCGTGGTGTGCGGCTTCAAGGACGTGGACGACGATGTGCGACAGGAGCAGGCGGTGCAGCGCGCGCTCCAGGAGGGCCGCAGGGCCGAGGAGGAGAACCGGCGCCAGCAGCAGCACCGGATGCAGCTGGACAACATGATCACCGCCATGGCCTCAGACTACCGCAGCGTGTACCACGTCGACCTTGACGCGGATGTCGCCATCTGCTATCGGGCGGATGCCGATGACCCGGACCGCTACACCGAGGGCATGCGCTTTCCGTTCCACGAGCGCTTCTGCGAGTACTGCGACGATTACGTGGATGAAGGGTACAAGGCGGGTTTCATGGAATTCATCGAGCCCGACAACATCCGAAAGGCCCTGGCCACCGAGAACATCATCGCCTATCGCTACCTGGCCCGGCGCAATGGCAAGGAATACTACGAGATGCTGCGCATGGCCGGCGTGCGCCACCCGGCGGACCGGGACGACCACGTGGTCCATGCAGTGGGCGTGGGCTTTACCATCATCGACGCTGAGATGCGCAAGAACCTGGAGCAGCGCAAGGTGCTGGCCGACGCGCTGGCGGCGGCGGAGCAGGCCAACAACGCCAAGACCGCCTTCCTGTCCAACATGAGCCACGAGATCCGCACGCCAATGAACGCCATCATCGGCCTGGACAGCCTGGCCCTGCGGAACGACAGGCTGGAGCCCGAGACCCGGGAGTATTTGGAGAAGATCGGCGGCAGCGCCCGGCACCTGCTGGGGCTCATCAACGACATACTGGACATGAGCCGCATCGAATCCGGCCGCATGGTCATCCGCCGGGAGGAATTCTCGTTCCGCGCCATGCTGGAGCAGATCAACACCATGGTCATGGCCCAGTGCAGCGAGCGCGGCCTGAAGTACGAATGCTCGACGCTGGGCGGGGTCAGCGACTACTACATCGGCGACGACATGAAGCTGAAGCAGGTGCTGATCAACATACTTTCCAACGCCATCAAGTTCACCGACGCCCCCGGCAGCGTGACCCTGTCGGTGGAGCGCACTGGCACCTTTGGAGACCAGTCCACGCTGAAATTCGTCATCCGGGACACCGGCATCGGCATGGACAAGGCGTTCATACCGAAGATATTCGATTCCTTCACCCAGGAGGACAGCAGCCGCAGCAGCAAGTACGGCTCCACCGGCCTGGGGATGGCCATCACCAAGAACATCGTGGAGCTGATGAACGGCACCATTTCGGTGGAGTCGGAGAAGGGCGTGGGCACGGCTTTCACGGTGATCGTCTCGCTGCAAAACTGCGCCCACCGCGGCCCCGTCTCCCGCTACATCAAGCCCGGGGACATGCGGGTGCTGGTGGTGGACGACGAGGAGATCGCCGCCGAGCATGCCCGGCTGGTGCTGGAGGAGGCGGGCATCCAGGCGGATACCTGCCTGACCGGTGAGGCGGCGCTGCAAATGCTGGAGGTGCAGCACACCAAACACAACGGCTACAACCTGGTGCTGCTGGACTGGAAGATGCCGGGGATGGACGGCCTGGAGGTGGCCCGGCGGATTCGGGAGCGCTACGACAACGAAACCACGGTCATCATACTGACCTCCTTCAACTGGGACGAGATCATGGACGAGGCGCTGCACGTCGGCGTGGACGGCTTCTTGGCCAAGCCGCTGTTTGGTACCAACGTGGTGGACGAATTCGAGCGCATCGCCCGCAAGAACAACCTGAGCCTGTTCGAGGAGCGCAAGCGCGCCCAGCTGAAGGGCCGGCGGGTGCTGCTGGCCGAGGATGTGCTGATCAACGCCGAGATCATGAAGCAGCTGATTACGATGAAGGAAGCCAAAATCGAGCACGCCGCCAACGGCAGGATCGCCGTGGAGATGTTCCAAAACAGCCCCGAGGATTATTACGACGCCATACTGATGGACGTGCGTATGCCGGAGATGGACGGCCTGGAGGCCGCGAAGGCCATTCGCGCCCTGGACCGGCCCGACGCGAAGCGGGTGCCCATTGTCGCCATGACGGCCAACGCCTTTGACGAGGATGTGCAGCGCAGCCTCCAGGTGGGCATGAACGCGCACCTTTCCAAGCCCGTGGAGCCGGAGCACCTGTTCCAGACCCTGGAGGAGCTGATTTGGGACGCGGACGAAGCGCGGGAGCGTGATGAATGATGAACGGGCAGATCATGGAAAAGCCTGTGAACAGGACCCTTTCGAGGATTGACGTTTTTGCCATGGCCATCGGCGTGATGGTGGGCTGGGGCGCGTTCGTGATGCCCGGCACCACCTTCCTGCCCGTCGCCGGGCCCGCGGGCTCGGTGCTGGCGCTGGCCATCGTGCTGGTGGCGGGGGTGCTGGTCGTCTCGGCAGTGTGCGTGCCCCATGCCCTGAGCAGCGGCACCTTCCGGGATTTTGGCTCCAGCGGGCTCAACCGGGGCTACGCCGTGTTCACGCTGGTGATCCTGGCGCCATGGGCCTATGTGGGCTTTGAGACTGTGTCCTTCGATATCGCCCGGTTCAGGTTTTCCCCGAAGCATGTCAAGTGGGTGATATTCGCCGCGATCATCGTCGGTGGGTTTGTCTATGCCATCATGTCCGTGGTGGCGGTGTCCTTCGTGCCGGACGGCTATGCCTCATGGGGGGGCGTATGTGGCCGACCTGGACAACCTCGGCGGCGTGGCCTCGGTGCCGACGTTCAACGCGGCGCAGGCCTACATGGGCAATTTCGGTCTGATCGTCATGACCGTCAACGCCCTGGCGGCCATATTCACCGGCATCATCGGCGCGTACCGGGCGGCGCTGCGGGTGCTGTCCACAATGGCGGAGGACCACATACTGACCGAAAAATTCGCCCGGACCGAGTACAGCATCGTGTTCATCATGGTGATCTCGGTGCTGCTGTCCATGCTGGGCCGCAATACCCTGAACTGGTTTGTGGACCTGACTGCCTTCGGGGCCATCATCGGCTTCGGCTATACCTCGGCGGCGGCACCGAGCTGGTGATCCGCGTGCGGCTGAAGCTGGCCACGGCTGAGGACATGCCCCGGGAGGAAGTCGAAGCGGTCGAACCGGCGGCGACCGGGGACGCGCCCGTGGATTTCAGCCAGAAACGGCTGCTGCTGGTGGAGGACAACCAGATCAATATGGAGATCGCCAGCATGATCCTGACACAGATGGGCTTTGCGCTGGAGACCGCCGAAAACGGGCAGATTGCGGTGGACATGGCGTCGGCCTCCGAGCCGGGATACTACGACCTGGTGCTGATGGACATACAGATGCCCGTGATGGACGGCTATACCGCCACCCGGACGATCCGCGCCCTGGATGACCCCGCGCTGGCGAGCGTGCCCATCGTGGCCATGACCGCCAACGCCTTTGCCGAGGATGTGCAGGCTGCCATGGACGCCGGTATGCAGGCCCACATCGCCAAGCCCGTGGACATCGCCGTGCTGCATAAGACGTTGCAGGAAGTGCTAGGGAAATACCGCACAATACGGCGGCACATCTGGCGGTGCCTTTTCCGACATCTGCTGCTTTCCGGGCGCTCGAACCCAGTAAACCTTCGAAATCTGCAATTGCATCTGTCGAAAAATTCACTCGCCAGCTGACCACCTTAATTGCGCGGTATTTCCCTAGCAACTTCTGATTAATCGAGCCCTGCCTGGTAAATCAAAAGCCTCCCGCACTCTACCCCTCCACTCAGAGACAAGGAGTCGTTATCTATGAAAAAAAACTGGGTCATCGTCGTCAACGTCGTGCTGATCGCCGCCATCGTGGGCTTCGTCATCTTTTATACAGATTACGAAAGCAAGGACAACTTTCGCCGCCAGATGCAGGCGTTTGCGGATACCTCGGAGGTCATGGAGCGGGTGACGGAGAATTACCTGATGGGGGAGCAGCAGATCTGCGACGTGTGGGCCCGGTACATCAACAACCGGGCGCTGACCATTGAGGATGCGGCGGATTTTATACGCAGCTCCCATGTGCTGCAAAACGCCTCGGCCCATGTGCTTTACGCCGACACACTGTCGGGGCTCTCCACCCGGCCGCGGTTGAATACCGGGGACCAGTACGAGGTGTCCTACGAACAGCTGGAGGTACTGGACGACACCGGTTGGATCAACGACGTGGGCCAGGCCATCAATGTCACCCGTGCCTACACCAATCCCATGAATGGCGAACAGTCCATGGCCTTCTGCAACCGTATCACGCTGCGCGAGTTGGACGGCACGCCCCGGCCTGCCCTGCTGCTGCGGGTGATTCCCGTCAGGGAGCTGGAGCAGAAGTGGACCCTTCGCAATGAGAACTACCGCAACGCGGAGTTTTCCATCATCGACACCGAGGGCAGCTACATCATCAAGGGCAACGCCTTCGGAAATTCCAGCTTCTTTGAATTCTATAAGGCCTGCAATCCGGAAAACCGGGACAGCCAGAAGCTGTTCGACGAGATCAAATCCGGCGAGGGCGCGTTTTTGATGCAGGACGCCCGCGGTCAGGAGTGCCTGATCTTCTACATGCCCATCAAGCCCACCGGCGGTTGGGTGCTGCTCAGCTACAACCCGACGGCGGAATTCCGCGCGGTCACCGAAAACTGGCTGCTCATCGGTATCGTCTCGGCGGGACTGCTGCTGCTGTTCATCATCGACCTGTCCTATATGCTGTACCTGAACCGGAAGCTCCAGTCCGCTGCCCGGGAGGCCGCTTCCGCCAGCAAGGCCAAGACCGACTTCCTGTCCACGATGTCCCACGATATCCGCACGCCGATGAACGCCATCATAGGCCTGACGACGCTGACCGAGCGCAACCTGGGCGACCCGGAAACGGTGCGTGAGAATCTGCGCAAGATTTCCATGGCCAGCAACCACCTGCTGACGTTGATCAACGATATACTGGATATCTCCAAGGTGGAGAGCGGCAAGCTCACCCTCAACCCGGTTACCTTCTCCATCGTCGAGACGGTGGAGAACCTGGTGAACCTGTCCCATCCCATGATCCGTGAGAAGAACATCGACTTCTGCTTCCATGTCAGCCGCATGGACGTGGAATATTTGTATGCGGACCAGCTTCGGCTGAACCAGATCTACATCAACCTGCTGTCCAACGCCATCAAGTACACCGAGCCCGGAGGCAAGGTCTGTGTGGACCTGCGGGAGGAACCCGCTACCGCGCCGGGCTGTGTGCGGCTGACCTACATCGTGTCCGATACCGGCATCGGCATGAGCCTGGAATTCATGGAGAAGATGTACCAGCCCTTCTCGCGCCAGACGGACAGCCGCGTCAACAGCATTCAGGGCACCGGCCTTGGCCTGGCCATCACCAGGCAGATGGTGGAGCTGATGAACGGCGCCATCGACTGCCAAAGCGCGGTGGGCAAGGGCACCACCTTCACCGTCGCCATCGACATCCCCATGGCCGACCGCCAGCGGGATGATATGAAGCTGGAACCCATTGACGTGCTGGTCGTGGACGACGACAAGGTCCTGCTGGACACCGCGGCGGACACGTTGCAATCGCTGGGCGCGTCGCCGGAGGTGGCGGGCAGCGGGCTGGAGGCGTTGGGCATGATCGCCCATCGCCACGAACAGGGCCGGGACTACGCCGTGGTCATCATCGACTGGAAGATGCCGGATATGGACGGCGTGGAGACGGTGCGCCGCATCCGCGCCGAGGTGGACGAGCGCATACCGATACTGCTGGTCTCCGCCTACGACTGGTCCGACATCGAGGACGCCGCACGGGTGGCGGGCGCAAACGGCTTCATCAGCAAGCCCCTGTTCCGCTCCACGCTTTACGACAAGATCAATGAGCTGTTGGGCACCGAGGCCAGGTCCACCGAGCCGGAGGACGATTACGCCGACCTGGCGGGCATGCGCATACTGGTGGCCGAGGACAACAACGTGAATTGGGAGATCATCTCGGCGATGCTGGGCATGTTCGGCATCGGGACGGAGCGGGCTGAAAACGGGCGCGTCTGCGTGGAAAAAATGAAGGGCGCGGCAAGGGGCAGCTACGAGCTGATTTTTATGGATGTGCAGATGCCGGAGATGAACGGGCTGGATGCCACGCGGGCCATCCGCAGGCTGGACGATCCCTGGGCCCGGTCCATCCCCATCATCGCCATGACGGCGGACGCCTTCTCCGAGAACGTTTCCGCGTGCCTCGAGGCGGGCATGAACGGCCACATCGCCAAGCCTGTGGACCTGAAGCTGGTGATCAAGGAGATTCGCAGGGTCAAGGACGGCAAGGCATAATAATATGCAGGGGCGATTCATCGTCGCCCCTGCATATCCGTGTTCTATACCCTTCGTATCACCGCCGGGTCCATTTTTCCCAAATCGGTGCACCCCGTGTAGGCCATGGCCTTGCCCAGGGTGGCCTTTTCCCGGTTCAGGTAATCCCGCACCGCGTCCGCGCCGCCCTGCTTAATGGCGGTCATCAGCGGCCGTCCGATGCACACGCCCTTCGCCCCCAGGGCCAGCGCCTTGAAGGCATCCATGCCGGTCTTGATCTCGCAGTCCACAAACAGGGGCACGTCCCCGGCGATGGCCGCGATCTCGGGCAGCACCGCCAGCGGGGGAATGGCGTACTCGATGCGGTTGTTGTGGTGGGACAGCACCAGGCCGCGAACGCCCGCGGCAAGGCACCGCCCGGCGTCGTGGCGGCTCAGCACGCCCTTTGCGATGACGGGCAGCTTCGTCGCGGCGCAGATTCCGGCGAGCTCCGCGGTGGTCATCGCGGTCATGGCCTCGCCGTCCACGATGTCCGGCCCGCCGTCCTCGCTGAAGGGGTGGTCGATGTCGATGCCCACGGCCAGCAGGCCCAGCCCCTCCGCGTGGCGGATCTTCGCCAGAATCTTGTCCCGGTCGGTGTAGGGCTTGATGATCTCGATCATTCGCGCGCCGGTGGCGGCCAGGGCCTCGATCTCCGCGTCGTCAGCCATGCCGTACCAGAGCACAGCGTTTGCGGCCTTCGCGCCTTCCGCCAGCGCCAGGCCCGCGCCGGGAAACATGAAGTGGTCCAGGTGTGACAGGGCGGCGGTCATGATGGGGGAGGCGAAGGTCTCTCCGTAGAGGGTGAAGGCGGTATCGGGGTTGGTCGAGTCCATATACCGGGTCTCGATGTACAGGGAATCGATGTATCCCCGGCTGATGCGGTTGGAATTTCCGATGTCAGGCATGGCGCTTCCTCCTTGTGTGCGATTGTTCCGATTGCAATGGTCGCTAAGGAAATACCGCATAATAAGGGTGGTTGGCTGGCGAGTGAATTTTCCGTCATGCGCGCCTGCAAATTCGCAGGCTTGCTGGCGGCAAGTCAAGGAATTTGCAGGATGTGCATGGCGGAAATGGCACCGCCAGACATGCCGCCCGTTTGTGCGGTATTTCCCTAAGGGTTGGTCAAAGGGTGTCACGGTTGTTGCTGCCCGTCTACGGCCTGGCTGCGCGCTCCATGCTTCGCGCGAATGGTGTTTCTCCTCCTCCTTGGTGATATTACACCAATGATTATAGCATAAGAAGGCCATGGGCACAATGGAATGATGTGAACTGTCTTCTGAAATCCATGCTTATTATCATGGACAACCGGCCTGAAATCGGCTATAATGGTCGGGGGGGAAGCTTGGTTAAAGCATTCGGATGTACGGAAGGGGAAGCTGCAACATGAGTCAGACGCTCTCAAGGATACTGGCCGATCTGGAATGGGGCGGGCGGTACGCCCAGCTGAAAAAGTACCGGCAGCACGGCGCGCACACCGTCTACGACCACAGTCTGAACGTCGCCCGGGCATCCCTGCGCCTGGCGGATCGGCTCCCCTTCAAAGTGGATCGCGAAGCCCTCGTCCGCGGGGCGCTGCTCCACGATTACTTCCTGTACGACTGGCACCAGCCGGACCCGAACCGGCCCAACCACGCCCTTTACCATCCGAAAATGGCCTGGGAAAACGCACGAAGGGACTACGCGCTGGGGGAAACTGAGGAGGATGTCATTCGACATCACATGTTTCCGATGGTGCCGATACCGCCCCACACGCGGGAGGGTTGGATCGTCTGCGCCATGGACAAGGTCTGCGCCCTTCGGGAAACGCTCTTCAGAGCTTCGCACAGGAACGACGCCGATCAACCCTGATAGTTTCGCACACATCATTTCAGTGGACATTGCGACCCTTTCGTGGGTATATTGGCTTAAGGAACTACCGCACAATACGGCGGCACATCTGGCGGTGCCTTTTCCGCCAGTCATCTCTTGCAGATTTTTTGATTTACCGCCAGTAAACCTTCAA
>CADBVG010000053.1 GCA_902798105.1 uncultured Eubacteriales bacterium | reverse complement strand
TTCGTGATGGCCCCGGTGATCTTCGATATCGCGAAATCGACGTGCTTGCCGTCCCGCTTGACTACATTGTACATGTAAAAATCCCCCTTGGCGGATATGCTTTCTGATATGACGGTTCCATGACCGCAACGCATACCACGATACCATAAAAGGGGATAGTTGTCAATATATTGTGGTAGTTTTACCAAAAATCTGTTTTGCGTTCTATATGTTGTGTTCAAAATTTTACATCACACCGCTGCCAGTATGTGCAGGTTGCGAATCTCGCCGTCGGCAATCGAATCGTTGACGGAATAGGCGTGCTTCTCCAGGTCGCCACAGTCGGCCCGGGTCAGGCCCTGCCCTCGCAGCTCGGCGATCACGTCGGCGGCCACGCCCTCGATCACCCTTGTCTTTTCGGCGGCCATGTCGCCGTGGTTATCGGTGGTCAGCAGGTATTCCATCAATTCCGCCAGCAGCGAAAGCCGCGGCAATTCCCGCATGGCCCGGAAAGCCCATTTATAATAGGGCTGGTAGACGCCGTTCAGCAGGAACACCGCCGACATGCAATTCCGGGCAAATTCGATGGCGGCCAGCTGGGCTGCGCCCTTTTCCCCGTGCTTCAGGCAGCGGGCATAGTTGTACTGGCCCGCCTGGGCCATCAGCAGCAGGCACCCGGCCAGCTTTTTTTTGCGGATGTCCTCGGGCCAGGCCGACAGGCGCCGCCGTATGGCCGTCACCTCGCCGGGGCCGTCGAAAAAAACCGCGCCGTTGACGGCCTCGGCCAGCGCGTATTCGGGTGTGGACAGCCACTCACCCACAGTCAGCACGCCGTCCGGAACGCCGATCTTCTCCCTGAAATAATCCGTCGTCCGGATGACCCCGTGCCGCGCGCCGCCCACCGGCTGCATCAGCCCCCGGCGCAGCCCCAGAAATTCCCGGGGCAATTTGGCATAGGCCCGCTCCAGCAGGAAGGCGTCCCGTCGGGAGACCACGTCCTCCCCGGGCAGCAGCAGCATGAATCCGGGCTCGAAGTCGTGGTCCCGGGAGATGTCGTCGTCGTAGCCGAAGCACTCCGAGCCGCTGCCGAACAGGCCCACGGCGATGTGGGGCAACAACTTGGGAAACTGCGCCTCCAGCATTGGTTTGCCGCAGGTGACGTAGTAGGCCCGCGCCAGTTCAAGCCCCCGCATAGATGCGCTCCGCCTCCTCCTTCAGCCTCCGGGCGTCGTCAAAATAGCCATAGTACTCCAGCGTCGGGGCACACTTTTCGCACACGAAGGCGTAGTAGCCGTCGTGTGCGAGGCCGGAATCGTCCAGCAGCGCCACGGCACGGTCCGCCAGGTCGTAGATTGCGCCCTCTCCCGCCTCCATGCCATCCCGGGTCGCCACCAGGTCGGCCATATTCAGGCATGTGATGGCCTGTTCCAGCGCGCCGTGGGGGGCCTTCGCCATCGTGGACATGGCCTTGTCGTACAGGGCTTCGGCATCTTCAAAACGGCCCATGGCCACACAGGTCAGCGCCATGTTGTTGTACAGCCCGCCCAACAGTTCAGGCCGGGTGGCGGCACTGGATTCGTAGATGGGTCGCGCCCGCTCGAACAGGGTAAGGGCCCGCTCATTTTCGCCGAAGGCGTTCAGGGCTGTGGCGAAGTTGACGCAGGTGGTACCTGCGGAGATGGTATCGCCGAAGTCCAACTGTTCCAGCAGCGAAAGCGCCGCCTCGCCGTTCTCAATGGCCTTATCCCTCTGGCCGGTCTTTCGGTAGTGGCCCACCAGCTCGTTGCGCAGCATCAGGGCCCCCCGCAGGTCGCCCCCCTGGCGGGCCTCCTCCAGCCAGTACAGCAGGTGCCGCTCCGCCCCGGCGTAGTCCCGGCGGCTCAGTAGTTAGTGGCTAGTGACTAGTGGTGGTGCAAATCCCTACGGGATTTGTTTGATTCAAGGGAAACGATGGAGGTTTCAACGTTTCTAGAACCTTTAATCAAAGAAATCCGTAAGGATTTCATCCTTCACTAGCCACTAATCACTAGCCACTAGCCACTCAAATTCTGATTTGTCGCAACGCGACAAATCAGAATTTACGCCTGCTCCAGCGCCTGTCTGATGTCCGCGATCAGATCCGCCGAATCCTCCAGGCCGCAGCTGATGCGGATCATGCCGGCGGGAACGCCGGCGGCCTTAAGCTGCTCGTCGTTCATCTGGCGGTGGGTGCTGCTGGCGGGGTTCAGGCAGCAGGTGCGGGCGTCGGCCACGTGGGTTTCGATGGCCGCCAGGCGCAGGGCCTTCATGAACCGGCTGGCCGCATCGCGCCCGCCCTTCAGCTCAAAGCTGACCACGCCGCAGGAGCCGTTGGGCAAGTACTTCATGGCCCTGGCGTGATAGGGGCTGTCTTCCAGGCCGCAGTAGTTGACGACGGTCACTTTCTCGTGGTCGTGGAGGAACTTTGCCACGGCCAGGCCGTTTTCGCAGTGGCGCTGCATCCGGACATGCAGGCTCTCCAGGCCCATGTTCAGGTAGAAGGCGTGCTGGGGGGACTGTATGGAGCCGAAGTCCCGCATCAGCTGGGAGGTGCACTTGGTGATGAACGCGCCGCCGTTGCCGAACTTCTCGGCGTAGGTGATGCCATGGTAGCTCTCGTCCGGGGTGCACAGGCCGGGGAACTTGTCTGCGTGGGCCATCCAGTCGAACCTGCCACTGTCCACGATCGCGCCGCCCACATGCACGCCGTGGCCGTCCATGTACTTGGTGGTGGAATGGGTGACGATATCCGCGCCCCACTCGAAGGGCCGACAGTTCACCGGGGTAGCGAAGGTGTTGTCGATGATCAGCGGCACGCCGTGCCTGTGGGCGGCGCGGGCGAACTGCTCGATGTCCAGCACCGTCAGCGCCGGATTGGCGATGGTCTCGCCGAACACGGCCTTGGTGTTGGGCCTGAAGGCGGCCTCCAGCTCCTCATCGGTACACAGGGGGGAGACGAAGGTCACGTCCACACCCATCTTTTTCATCGTGACGGAGATCAGGTTGAAGGTGCCGCCGTAGATGGTGGACGATGAGACAATGTGGTCGCCGCAGGAGGCGATGTTGAACAGCGCGAAGAAGTTGGCCGCCTGGCCCGAGGAGGTCAGCATCGCGGCACTGCCGCCCTCCAGCGCGCAGATCTTGGCCGCCACCATGTCGTTGGTGGGGTTTTGCAGGCGGGTATAGAAATAGCCGCTGGCCTCCAGGTCGAACAGCTTGCCCATGTCCTCGCTGGTATCGTACTTGAAGGTGGTGGACTGTATGATCGGAATCTGACGGGGCTCGCCGTTGCCGGGGGTGTAGCCCCCCTGGACGCAAGTGGTGCCCAGGCCTTGGTTTTGCATGGTGGTTGCCTCCTTTGGTTGGTTATGTGTGGGGATGAGTCATGGGGACAGGTTCCCTGACTCATCCCGTACCAGGTGAGTCAGGGAACCTGTCCCCATGACTCACTTCTCCTCCAGGTATTTCAGCAGCTTGCGCTTGATGCGCTGAAGCGCGTTGTCGATGCTCTTGACGTGGCGGTGCATTTCGTCGGCGATCTCCACGTAGCTCTTGCCCTCCATGTAGCGCACCAGCACCTCCTTCTCCAGGTCGGAGAGCATCTGGCCGATCTTGCCCTCGATCACGGACAAATCCTCCCGGTCGATGATCATCTCCTCGGGGTTG
This sequence comes from uncultured Eubacteriales bacterium, assembly GCA_902798105.1. GTDB lineage: Bacteria > Bacillota > Clostridia > Christensenellales > Aristaeellaceae > UBA2862. The sequence continues at coordinate 19,099 of CADBVG010000053.1, read as the reverse complement.
GACATGCCCTCCTCGGTGATCACGTCCAGCAGCGTGCGGTCGGAATCCTCCTCATAGATGGGCTTGTTCAGCGAGATGTAGCTGTTCAGGGGGATGTGCTTCTGGCGGGTGGCCGTCTTGATGGCGGTGATGATCTGCCGGGTGACGCACAGCTCGGCAAACGCCCGGAAGGACGACAGCCGCTCGGCCTTGTAGTCGCGTATCGCCTTGTAGAGGCCGATCATACCCTCCTGCACGATATCCTCGTGATCCGCGCCGATCAGGAAATAGCTGCGCGCCTTCGTGCGCACGAAATTCTTGTATTTGTTCAGCAGGTATTCCAGCGCGGGGCTGTCGGTCTCCTGGGCCAGCAGCACCACCTGCTCGTCCGTCATGCTGTCAAAATCGCGTGTCGTAACCATGATCATCCCCTGTTGTTGTATCCTTTCCGCATCTGCTCCAGGCGCTCCCGCACCTCGGGGGACAGGCGTTCCCCGATGGGATTGCGCCGGGAGACGGGCTTCTCGATCACCTGGCGTATGCCCGTGTTGCGCAGTTGATCCATCTCAATCATCAGCTCCCGGGCGGACATGCGGGTGGCGCCCCGGCCCAGTATGATGGTCTGCTCCAGCGCGTCGGAGGACGCCACGCGCACCTCCAGTTTGTGCAGCTCGATGTCCCCCGCCAGCGCGTCGCACAGCCGCTCGATGTAGCGGTCCGCGATCTCCCCCTTCTGGGTGTAGACCACGGTCACCGCACCGTGGTGCTCCTCGGTGCGCGTAGTTCGATCGGACATCCAGGCGTCGAACACCAGCACCACCCGCTGGGCGGAATAGCCCGCGTAGTCCATCAGGTCGGAAAGCAGCTTCTCCCGCGCGTCCGCCAGGGAATAGCTGTCCATGCCGCCGCTGCGCCGGGCGTTGATGATGTTGTAGCCGTCCACGATCAGCATCCGCTGCGGGGCCCTGCCCGCGCCCTTGCCGCTCACATTGCCCTCGCGCGGGCAATCTGATACATGAGTATCCCCGCCGCCACCGAGGCGTTCAGCGATTCGATGCGCCCCTTCATGGGCAGCGCCACCGTCCGGTCGCACTTCTCCAGCGTCAACCGGGAGATGCCCTCGCCCTCCGAGCCGATCACCAGGGCCACGGGGCCGCTGAAATCGGCGGTGAAGGCGTTTTCGCCGTCCATGGCCGTTCCAATGACCCAAATATTTTTCTCCTGGAGGGTCTCGATGGCCCGGTTCAGGTTCTTCACCCGCGCGATGGGCATGTAGTTCAGCGCCCCCGCCGCAGCCTTGGCCGCCGCCGGGGTCAGCCCCGCAGCGCGGCGCTCGGGAATCACCACGCCGTGGGCCCCGGCGCACTCCGCCGAGCGCACGATGGCCCCCAGGTTGTGGGGATCGGTGATGCCGTCCAGCAGGACGATAAAGGGCTCCTCCCCCTTCGCCCCGGCCGCGGCGAGTATGTCCTCCAATTCGACATAGGCTACCGCCGCCACATAGGCCAGCATGCCCTGGTGGGCGGGGTAGATCTGATCCAGCCGGGCGCGGTCCACCCGCTGCACCACGGCCCCGGCCTCTTTGGCCAGGCGCACGATCTCCTGGGCACCGCCGGACAAATCGCCCGACGCCACCAACAGCTTTTCCACCGGCCTTCCGGCTCGCAGCGCCTCCCGAATGGGATTGCGCCCGGCCAGTATGTGGTCGTCTTCGGGAAGTTCCGGGGTTGCGCCATCCATGTCCCGCTTGTACTGGCGTGGACCGGTGGGGGCGCGGTAGGCGGCGCCGCGGTGAAAGTCGCCGCCCCTGGCGGGACGGTCATCGGGGCGCATTTCCGGCACGGAATCCCCGTCCACCCGCTGCGCCCGGGGCACATTATTTGCGATGCGGCCCACCCGGGGGCCGTTTGCGGCGTCGGGATAGGTCCTCCGCCCCGGCCCCTGGGCGCGGTTGCCGGCGTAGGGCCTGCGACGGTCGTCGTCTTTGGTGCTCATAGGGTTAATATCTCCTTGTGTTGTGCGGTAAATTCTGATTTATCGCGGAGCGACAAATCAGAATTTGAGTGGCTAGTGGCTAGTGATCAGTGGCTAGTGAATGATGAAATACAAATCCCGTAGGGATTTGTACCACCACTAGTCACTAGCCACTAGCCACTAATCACTCAATTCTGATTTATCGAGCAACAGCTCGATAAATCAGAATTCCTCCTCCGGCAGCGCCATCTTCAATATCTCGTTCATCCGGTCCCGCTGGCCGGTGACGTACAGCCAGCCGATGAGCGCCTCCAGGGCGGTGGCGTGGTGGTACTCGCCGGGATCGGCGTTCCTGGGCGGACTTTGGTGGGCGTTGCGGGCGCGGCGCACCATGTCCCGTTCAGCCTCGGTCAGCGTGTCCGCGACGCGGGAAAGCGCCTGCGCCTGGGCGTGGGCGCACACCAGCGAGATGGCCTCCCGGTGCATCGCCCGCACCCGGCCGCCCTTGGCGATCAGGTGCTCCCGCACGTACAGGTCATACAGCGAATCCCCCAGGTAGGCCAGCTCCAGCGAGCCGGGGAGGGTATTGTGTTCAAAGTTGAATATCATAGCAACCAGCATGGAACCGGAAACGAGGAAAGCCAAGCCCGCTCAGCAGGCTGGCAGCCGTCTTTATTCCTCATTTCTCATTCCTTATTCCTTTGTTTTCTCAGCCAAACAGCTTCAGATAGCGCTCATAGGCCGCATCCCAGGCCGTGCCGTCGGTCTCGGGCAGGTAGGTATCCGTGGGGAAGGACGCCTCCACCACCCGGCGCAGCGCCCAGATGTCTTCGATCTCGCCCAGGGCGATGGCCTGCATCAGCAGGTTTCCGATCACGGTGCCCTCGCTGGGGCCGGTAATCACGGGGCGCTTGATGGCCTCGGCGGTGAACTTGTTCAGCAGTATGTTCTTGCTGCCGCCGCCGACGATGTTCAGGCTCTTGACGGGCTTCTTAAGGATGTCCTGCTCCAGCCGCTCAATGGCCCAGCGGTACTTCAGCGCCAGGCTCTCGTACACCACGCGGGAAATCTCGCCCCGGCCCTGGGGCACGTCCTGGCCGGTCTTGCGGCAGTACGCCTGGATGCGGGCGGGCATGTCGCCGGGGGCCATGAAGCACTGGTCGTCCACGTCGATCATCGCCTTGAAGGCAGGGGCCTTCACAGCCAGTTCCACCAGGCCGGCAAAGTCCACCGCGTCGCTACGGCGGTCCCACTCCCGCTTGCACTCCTGGATGATCCACAGGCCCATGATGTTCTTCAGCAGCCGGATAGAGCCGTTGACGCCGCCCTCGTTGGTATAATTGGCGTTCATGACGCCCGCCTCGCACTTGGGACCGGGAAGCTCCACGCCCAGCAGCGACCAGGTGCCGGAGCTGATGTAGGCGAAGTCGGAATCCTTCGCGGGCACGGCGGCGACGGCGCTGGCGGTGTCATGGCCGCCCACGGCGATCACCGGGATCTGATCGACGCCGCACTCCCTGGCGATGTCGGGCAGCAGCTTGCCCCGCACGGTGCCAGGCAGCTTCACCTCGCCCAGCATGGCGGTGGGGATGCCCAGCTTCTCCAGCAATTCTTTGTCCCAGTCCCGGGTGTAGGGGTTGAGCAGTTGGCTGGTGGAGGCGATGGTGTACTCGGTGCCCTTCTCCCCCGTCAGCAGCCAGGCCAGCAGGTCGGGCATGAACAGCAGGTCGTGGGCCATGTCCAGCGCGGGGTCGCCCTCCTGGCGCATGGCGTACAGCTGGTACAGCGTATTGAAGGAGTTGTAGGCCAGGCCCGTGCGGGCAAACAGCTCGGCGTCTGGGATGACCTCGCGCACCTTTTCCCGCATGCCGTCGGTGCGCGCGTCGCGGTAGTGCACCGGCAGACCCAGCAGGCGGCCGTTCTTGTCCAGCAGGCCGTAGTCCACGCCCCAGGTGTCGATGCCGATGGCGTCTACCTTCACGTCCATGTGGGAGATTTTCAAAAGCGCCTGCTTCATCTCATAGAACAGGCGGGGCACGTCCCACACGAACCGGCCGCACAGCGTCACCGGGTCGTTGGAAAAGCGGTGGATTTCCCGGATCTCCAGCTTGCCGCCCGACAGCGTGCCCAGCATCGCCCGGCCGCTGGACGCGCCGAAGTCAAAGCCCAACAGGTTCAGGGTTTTCATATTCCGTCACTCCTTCGATGGTCGTTTGAAAAAAAGGGTATTCCTTCTCTGTTCAGCTGAGGGTATTATAGCAGAAAAAGAGCGATATCACAAGTGTTTTGGGGGTATAATACGTTATTACTGGGGCAGCGTCATCACGATATCCTCCCGGCGAACGCGATTCCAGTCGAAATCCGTCGCCAGCTCGATGGGTGAAACCGTCTCCCAGCGGTCGATCAGGCCGCAGCGCCAGGCCAGCAAGCCGATCACCTTCTCCGGCGGCCACAGCTTGCGCAGCTCGCCCAGGTCCAGGGCCCGGTCCCGCTTGCTCAGCCGCCGACCATCGGTGGACAGCAGCATGGGCACGTGGGTGAATGTCGGCGGTGTCATCCCCAGCACCCTGTACAGCCACAGCTGCACCGGCGTGGAGGACAGCAGGTCCCGGCCCCGCACTACCTCGGTCACGCCGCAGGCGGCGTCGTCCACCACCACCGCCAGCTGGTACGCCGCCACCCCGTCGGCCCGGCGGACGATGAAGTCCCCCCAGTCCCGTTGCAGCGAAAGCGCCTGCGGCCCCTGCAGGCCGTCGGTGAAGGCCACCGTCTCCTCCGGCACCTTCACCCGCAGGCAGCGGGTGGGCGGCTTCAATGCCCTTTCTTCATTTGTCAGATTCCGGCAAGTCCCGGCATAGATGATCCGCCCGTCCGAGGCATGGGGGGCAGATGCTGCCCGCAAGGCGGATACCGCGTGCAGCTGGTCCCGGGAGCAGTAGCAGGGGTAAAGCAGGTCCAGCGCGCGCAGCCTTTCCAGCGCGGCCTCGTAGGCCCCGCCCCGGCGGCTCTGGTCCTCGGCCCGGATGTCCCAGTCCAGCCCCAGCCACCTGAGGTCGTCCAGTATCGCTTCCACAAAAGCCGGCTTGCTGCGGGCCGGGTCCAGGTCCTCCACCCGCAGCACGATCTGGCCACCCTTCGACTTCGCCGACAGCCACGCCAGCAGCGCCGAAAAAACGTTCCCCAGGTGCATCCGCCCGCTGGGACTGGGCGCAAACCTGCCGCGAACCATGCGCGTCACCTCCCTGTTCTATGTATCCATTATACACAATACCCGGGCCATGTGCAAACCTTGCCAAAAGAAGGGCGATATGCTATACTCTGTAAAAATGTAGCGGCGGCGCCTGCGCCGCCACAGCCGCCAAAATGTAAAGCCAAAGGAGCATCCCCATGACCCCCTACATCAAAAAGATACAGTACTACGAGACAGACATGATGGGCATCGCCCACCACGCCAACTACATCCGCTGGATGGAGGAGGCGCGGATCGACTTTCTGGACCGGATGGGCTTCCCCTACGCCCGGATGGAAGCGGAGGGCATCATATCGCCGGTGCGGGCGGTATCCTGCCAGTACAAGAGGCCCTGCACCTTCGGGGATACGTTAGAAATAACGGTGACGGTGGACGATTTCAACGGCGTGGTGCTGACCCTGCGCTACGACATGACCAACGCAAAAAGCGGGGAACTGGTTTGCCAGGCAAAATCGGAGCACGTTTTCATGCGCCGGGGCGGCGGCATCCTGCGGATGAAGCGGGACATGCCCGAATTCACCGCCGCCATCGAAGGGATGTGTCCGAAGCCATGACCACCCCTTGGTACGACTACAGCTACCTGCCCTGCCAATTCTGCGTGGGCAAGAACCACTGTGCCCAGTGCGGCGAGGAGATCCGGCAGGCCCTGCTGGGCATGGCTGGCGTAATGGACGCGGATATGGACGTGCCCGCCCGTCGGCTGCGGCTGGTGCTTGAGGGCGTCGACGCCGATGACATCATCGACCAGGCCGACGCGATCGGTGTGTTTCTGTAAGGAAATACCGCATAATAAGGGTGGTTGGCTGTTCGCAGGCTTGCTGGCGGCAAGTCAAGGAATTTGCAGGATGTGCATGGCGGAAATGGCACCGCCAGACATGCCGCCCGTTTGTGCGGTATTTCCGTAAATATTTCACCCCCCGGCGTTACCCGCCGGGGGGTGATTTTGAGGAGGGGGAATTTATGAAGAAGATCTATGTCAACGATGGCACTCTGCCTTCGATGGTGTGATTATAAATCCCCTACCTGAAATGAGCCTTAAACAAATGTTAAGTAAATCAAAAAATCCGCAAGAGATGACTGGCGGAAAAGGCACCGCCAGATGTGCCGCCGTATTGTGCGGTAGTTCCTTAAATCCCTTCGAGAAATTTTGCGTATTCCTCCGTCAGCCCCAGATCCCACAGCAGCGAGCAGGACAGGTACTTGTCCCGGATGTCCCGGGCGCCGATGAAAGCGTTTACCACGTCCTCAGTGGGAATGTCGATGTCGGCGGGGGTCAGGGGCATGCCGGTGGCGGCCATGGCGTCGTGCAGCCAGCCATAATCCGGCAATTCCTCCCGGATGATGGCCAGTATTTCGTCCCAGTGGGCGATGATGTTGTCCAGCCGCCTGGCGTGGCGGGCGGGATCGTTCTTGCGGGTCCTGTCCTCGATGGCGATGATCTCGTCCGCGGTTTTGCCGAATATACGCCGAACCTGGGCTTCCCATGCGGCGCGGTCGAAGGCGCGCATGTGGGCCTCGGCCTTCTGCCGGTCGGGGCGGGTGCCGTCCGAGAGCAGCTTGCGGTAGATCTTCATGGTCAGCAGCGTGCCCACGCCCACCTGTATGCCGTGCAGGTCATAGGGCACGCCCCGCTCCAGGGCCATCATCTCCCACATGTGGCTGAAGTAGTGCTCCAGCCCCGAGGCCGGGCGGGAGATCTGGGCATAGGCCATGCCGATGCCCGCCAGCACCAGCCCCTCTGCAATAGCGGCGATGGCGTCGGGGTCGCGGCTGGTGATGCGGTCGGAGACCGCCATCAGCTTGCGCAGGGCGGCGCGCATCAGCTCGGCCACGTCCCCGCAGTAGTATTCCCCGGTCACGATATGGGAGATCCGCCACTCGCAGAGGGCAACATACTTGGCCACCATGTCCCCCAGCCCCGCCCACAGCATACGCATCGGGGCCTGGGCCAGTATCTCGGAATCCAGCAATATGCCCTCGGGGCCGCGGTTGTACAGCGACACCTTCACGTGGTTCATCTCCATGGAGCTGGAGTTGGAGGCGTAGCCGTCCATCGACGGCGCGGTACCCACAACGGCAGTGGGACGGCCGGTGGCGTAGGCGGCCACCTTGCACAGATCGTTGATCACGCCGCTGCCCACGGCCAGGAACATATCGCAGGTGGGGTCGAAGTGCATGATGATGCTGCCCGTCTCCCACTCCGCCGGAGCGATGCGCACGTTGTCCGGCTTCCCCAGCGGCACCACGTACACCACGTGGTCGATGCCCGCGGCGGTGAGTATCTCGTCCACCCGCTGGCCGGCCACGGCCCAGGTGTTGCCGTCGCAGACCACGAAGGGCTTCTTTTTGCCCATGGCGGCGACCATCTCCGGCACCTCATTGATGATGCCCCGGCCGATGTTCAGGTACTTCAGCGCGCAGACGTGGTGCCTGCCGCAGGAACAGGCGTAGCCCTCGGGCCGCACCAGCTGGGAAAGGGACATGTTGGCAAAATCAGGCATTTGTTTTGGCCTCCCCGTTTTATATTTGTATCTCTGCGTGACGCTAAAAATGTAGCGGCGGCCCCTGGGCCGCCACATTGGCGGCGTAGACGCCGCTGCGTGGCTTCAATGGGTTATCGCTCGTCGTACCATTCGAGGAAGCTGTGTTCCTCGCCCCGGGTCTTCCAGCCGGGGAAGGTGTCCAGGCTGACGGCGTGGATGGCGTTGAACACGCTCTTTTCCACGTCGGGGTTGTCCCGGCGCAGGGTCTTCAAGAGCTGCTTGACCTCCTGCCGCTTCGAGGCGCCCACGCCGTCGCCGCTTTCGGAGATGGCCTCGGTAAAACGACAGGCGCATTGGAGAAACTCCAGGTGATTGTACCGCTTCCAGGCGATGATGTCCTCCTCATGGACGCAGTACAGGGGGCGGATCAGCTCCATGCCTTCGAAGTTGGTGCTGTGCAGCTTGGGCATCATCCCTTGCAGCTGCGCGCCGTAGAGCATGGCCATTACAGTGGTCTCGATCACATCGTTGAAGTGGTGGCCCAGGGCGATCTTGTTGCAGCCCAGGGCCCTGGCGTTGCTGTACAGGTGGCCCCGGCGCATCCGGGCGCACAGGTAGCAGGGGTTTTTCTCGGCGGCGTTGGCCACGTCGAACACGTCGGTCTCAAAAATGGTGATGGGGATGTCCAGCAGCCGCGCGTTTTCCTCGATCTTGCGCCGGTTCGCGGGGGCATAGCCCGGATCCATGGCCAGGAACTTCACTTCGAAGGGGACTTCGCTGTAGCGCTGGAGCAGCTGCATCAGCTTGGCCAGCAGCATGGAATCCTTGCCGCCGGATACGCACACCGCCACCCGGTCCCCCGCCTGGATAAGCGCGTAGCGTTTCACCGCCAGTATGAAGGGCGTCCACAATTCCTTGCGGTATTTCTTCTGGATGCTGCGCTCGATCAGCTGGGTAGGGGTCAGTTCTCGGGGCATATTATATCCTCCGCCATTCCCAATTCCTCATTCCTAATTCCTCATTCCTCATTATTCCCTGTCCTCCCCGTCCGCCAAACCTCCCCGCATGGGGATATCCAGGGGCACATACTTGCCCCGGCGGCGGTAGGCCCGCTGCACCTGCTCGGCGTGGCGCAGGGTCAGCGCGTGGGAGGCCCGGATGCGGCGCATCAGCATGGTCACCACCTGCTCGATCTCGCTGTCCGGGGTGTAATCGGCCTCCACCGAGAAATCCACCCGGCCCTGCAGCAGCATGTCGTCGGCCACCTCGGTGGCCCCCGGCGCGTGTACGGCGATGGAATAGCCGCCCTTCTGCTTGGTCATCTTCATGCAGGGCACGTCGGTCAGGCCGTCGCCCACGTAGATCATGTTGGAGAAGGGCACCCGGCGCATGTATTCCGGGGTAAAGGCATTCAGGTCCCGGTCGTTGGTGACATCCAGTATGCCCTTGTTGATGCGAAAGAGGTACTGGGTCTTGCTGGTGTAGTTCACCGCGGTGGAGGGCCACACCGCCACCCCCGCCTCGTCGTAGCAGAAGGAGGCGGCGAATATGGCCTTGAAGTGGTTGCCGATGGCCGAGCCGCGGATGATCTCGGTCAGGCCCGATGAGATGATGTAGTGCTCCACATCCACGCCGCACTGGCGGCCCAGGGCGTTGATGCGGTCGAACCAGCCCGTCACCCCGGGAAAGAATTCAACGTCCCGGCCCAGGGCGATCAGCTTTTCCTTCGTCAGCTCCATCTCGCCGCTGGCCATCTTCTTCATCAGGTACATGTAGGTCAGTATGCCGTCCATGTCATGCTCCCGGGCAAACTCGGCGCACTTGCCCCAAAAGATGTCCGGCTCCACCCGGATGCCGGGCAGGAAGGAGTATTCCTCCATGTCCCGTGGCGACAGGGTCTTGTCAAAGTCGTAGATCAGGGCGACGATGGGGGTTTGCATGGCAACGCCTCCTCTTTGCGGCGAGACTGGAATTGATTTCAAAGCGCATGTCAAATGTAGGGGCGGCGATGCGCCGCCCGCCGGGTACAACGATGCCATTCGTACTCGGGCGGGCGCCGCGTCGGCGCCCCTACAGCCGTTTTATCCGGCGATATTCCCTTTGAGTGAAACGGTCCAAACGGAACGTTCATCTCATGGTTATCAGGCGTGAGGCGCGGAATCCGAGTAGAGCAGCTCCTGGGTGGCCTCGTCGGCGACGCCGGTGACATCCAGGCCCGCGGCCTTCTGGAAGGCCTCGACGGCTGCCTTGGTCTTGCTGCCATAGGACGCGCCGGTGGATTTCTCGGCCATGAAGCCCAACTCGAACAGCCGGTTCTTCAGCGCCCGTACCGCATCGCTCTTGTCGCCCTTTTGCAGGGTGGTATAGCCGTCGGTCGGCGGGGCCACAGCCGCGTCATCGGCCGCGGCGTCGCCCTCGGCGGGCGCGGCGGGCGTGGGCGTGGCCTGGGCGTACTCGGTGCGCGGGGCGTCATCGGCGTACAGCCGCTGCTGGGTGTCGTTGTCGGCGATGCCCGTGGCCTCCAGCCCGGCGGCCTGCTGGAACAGCTTCACCGCGGTCTGGGTCTTGCTGCCGAAGGCACCGTCGCGGTCATCCAGCAGGAAGCCCAGCTCAAACAGCCGGTTTTGCAGCTCGAGCACTGCGTCGCTCTTGTCGCCCTTGGAAAGCGTGGCATAGGTCACCGCCGGCTCGGGGGTGGGTTCGGGCGTGGGCGACGCCGCGACGGTCACGCGCTCGCCGTTGACCACGGCGGTCAGCTCCTGGGCCGTGGTGGCGGCCTCCACCTGGGCGATGGACTGGTCCACGATGGCCCAGCGGGACGCGGAATCCTGGCCGGAATCGCCGGCGGTATTGTCGGACTCGGTGGCGTCCATCAGTATGGCGTTGCCGATGTTGCTCTGGATATTCTTCAGCGCCGAGACAAACAGCTCGTCGTTCACCGCCGGCTCCTCGGGCATCAGGCCGTCAAAGGCGGATGCGTCGCTCGTCACCCGCTCGGTGAAGGCCAGCACGCCGTCGTTGCGGTACAGGTTCACCAGCTCGTTGATGTAGGTATCCTGGCGATTGGCCTTGATCTTCTCCAGGCCGCCGGCATACAGCGTCTGGGTGACGCCCTCGATCTTCGAGCTGTTGTTGCCGCCGCGGATGTGGCGGAACCACATCACGCCGCCCACGATCAGGGCCGCCGCCAGGACCATGATCCCGGCAATGCGCAGGATATCCTTCACGCCGATGGTGCGGCCATAGCGAATTTCGTCAAACTCATCCTCGTCGATGTCGTTAAAGACCTCGCTCTGCTCGCTGTCCTGGGCGACCTGGGTGTCGTCGTACACCACTTCTTCCTGGGGGGTGGCGTAGTTGTCCTCCCGATCGTCGATGGCGCGGCGCTTGCGCGCGGCCTTGCGGCTCTGGTTGGCCTCCAGCTTCTGGATGTAATCCTCCACCTCGCTGCTGATGCCCGCGCGTCCGGTGGACTCGATAGGCCGGGTGCGCAGCTCGGAGGTATCCATGCTCTCCATCTTCAGCTCTTCGTCGACGGCGTTCATGGTGGACTGGACATCCTCGGGCAGCTCCTCCACCGGGGGCAGCGGCGTCTCCTGCGAAGCGTCATTGCCGTCGATGGCGGCCCGCATATCCTTTCGGATCTCCTCGGGCGCGGAGGCCTCGTCGTAGACCGGGCGATAGGTGGTGCGGCTGTCCACAGCCCCCTCCCGCCGCTGTTCATCGGTCATGGTGGTGTAGGTGGTACGGGTATAGGCCGCGGACGCCTGCCCCGCAGGCGTGTCAGGCATTATATGGGGCTGCGCAGAGGTATAGGGCGTCCCCTCAAAGCGGCTCTCCCCCACGGGCGTACCGCAGTGGGGGCATTGTTTGTCTTCCGGCATCAGGGTTTTGCCGCATCTGGAGCAGAACATGGCATAGCCTCCTCTTGTGGCGATGGAATTCCTTTTTCACGATAACAATAATACAACCATCCTATCGTATATGATAGGATGGTTTATGCCGTAAATCAAGGCGATAATTATGACTTTAATTCGATATTTTCCAGCCTTTGTCACATTGTGCTGATAATCAGGCATCCACCGTGGGCGGGTTGCAATTCGGGCAGGGCTCCAGGCCCTCCCGCAGGGCGTCGCGCACGGTCAGCTCACGGCCGTTGGTCTGGGTGCGGCAGACTTTTGTGGCGTGGTAATAGACGGCCTCGCTGCCGTAGACGCTGTATACCAGGGTATCGTAGATGGCCTCGGTCTCGTCGTTGGCCAGCTCCAGCTTCTCCTCCTCGGTCATCAGGTCGCGCTCGGTGCCGCCGGCGGCCTTCACCTGCTCCAGCTGGTTCTGGTAGACAAGCTCCTCGGAATTGTACAGCGCGGTCAGCACCTCTTCGGTGGGCGCGGCGGTCACCCGCACAGGCGGCGCGGGCACGGGCATACGGGGCATCAGCTCCTGGTGCGGGGTCATCAGCACCACCAGCCCCATCATCTCCAGCGTCGCAAGGCCGGTCAGCAACACCCTGCCCCGGGTGCGGAACACACCCTGTCGCCATAGATAGTAGAGCCCCACCGGCGGCAGCAGCAGCGTCAGCACCAGGCCCACCAGCCCCCGCAGGGATATGGCCCGCTGCGCGCTGGGGCGCCTCACCCCGGCGGTATAGCCGCTGTCTCGTCGTGTGGAAGATTGTCGGTTCATATTATATCCTTTCAGATTCGTAACTTTTGGTCGCAAGCAAATTCTGATTTATCGAGCAGGTGCTCGATAAATCAGAATATCGCGCATCCACTGGTCTTCACGCTCTTCATCTGCTGGAGCATCTGGTCGGCGTCGTGGAAGATGTCGCCCTGGGGGTTTTCCCGGTCGGCAAAGGCCACGCCCACGCTGAGGTTGATGGGGGGCAGGTCGCCCTGCCGCTCGCGCAGCATGGTGTTGATGCGCTCCATCTTTTCCCGGATCAGCGGCTTCATGTCGTTGTTGACGCGGGTCATGATCACCGCGTATTCGTCGGCCGAGATGCGGCAGATGAAGTCCACCGAGCGGAAGTTGTGGCGCAGCACATCCGCCACAACCTCGGCCATGCGGTCCACCGTCTCCTCGCCACGGGCGGCCCGTGTCGCTTCGTAGTCGTCCACATCGGCCAGGATCAGCGCGATATTGCGCTGGTCGGCGTCCTTCAGCAGCATCTTGTAGGCGCTGTGGTTGTACAGGCCGGTCAGCGGGTCGTGCAGCGCCTCGTAGGCGAACTGCTCGGCGGCCCGCACCTTGCTCTCCTTGTCCCGATCGGGCTTGTAGCTCCTGCCGTTCTTCTTCTCCAACAGGAAGCGCTCGAATTCCTCGGCGGGCAGGGGCTTGGAGAAGTAGAAGCCCTGAACGATGTCGCAGCCCATGGCCTTCAGCGCGAACATCTGCTCGGCGGTCTCCACGCCCTCGGCGATGGTGGGCACCTCGAGGGAATAGGCGATGTCGATCACCGCGTCCAGCATCTTGGTGTTCTTGCGCTCCTTGAAGGCGTTGTGCATGAACTCCATATCCACCTTCAGGGCGTCCATCGGCAGAGTGGAGATCATGTTCAGCGACGAATAGCCGCTGCCGAAGTCGTCGATTTCGATGTGGAAGCCCGCCTCCCGCAGGGCGTTGACGGTGCTGATGATTTGGGCGGAATCCTGGGTATAGGCGGACTCGGTGATCTCCAGCAGGAACTCGTCGGGGCTCAGGTCAAATTCCCGGATCAGTCCCTTCATGTGGTCCACCAGGTCGTAGTCGAATATATCCACCCGGGACACGTTCACCGACACCGGCACGCAGATACCCAGCCGGTCCTTCCAGTCCCGCATCTGGGCGGCCACCTCGCGCCAGACGAAGCTGTCCAGCTGGCGGATCAGGCCGTTGCTTTCGAACAGCGGTATGAAGCTGCCCGGGCTGATCATGCCGAAGCGGGGATGGTCCCAGCGCACCAGTGCCTCGGCACTGTTGAGCACCGGCATGGTGCCCTGTATGGCGAATTTCGGCTGGTAGTAGACCAGGAACTGCTTCTCGGCGATGGCCGTGGGAAAGTCCTCCAGCAGCTGCTCGGTGAAGACCTCGGTGCGGTGCATCTGTTCATCGTACAGCGCCACCGTCTTGGTGAAGCTGTCGCGCACCGTATCCGAGGCCAGCTTGGCCCGGTCGAACCGGCGCTCGATGTCCAGCGACTTGTCCACATTGGGGTACACGCCCATCCGCAGCCGGACCCGGCTGTCCATGCCGGTGGCGGCATCCTTGAGGATGTCCCCGTAGTTGCCCCGGTGGGGACAGTAGATCAGGAAGGTATCGCCGTCGCGCCGGCACACGATGCCGCCATTGCCGGAGACGCTCTCCAGTATCTTGCGGCCCACCCGGCGCAGCACGTCGTCGCCATAGGCCTTGCCATGGCGCTCGTTGATCATGTGAAAATGGCTGATGTTCACCACCATGGCGTCCATGTCCATGTCCTTGTGATAGACGTCATACTGGTTGGCGTAATTGAAGAAGAAGTCCTTGTTGTACAGGCCGGTGAGCTGGTCCCGCTCGGTGGAGCGGATGATGTTGCGGTTTTCCGACAGCTCGATCACATGGCGCACCCGCGCCAGCACCACCCCGTTCAAATCGCAGGGCTTGAGTATAAAATCCATGGCCCCGTTGTTGAGGGCGTAGACCTCGTCCTGCCGATCCCGGCTCATGACGATGACGGAGACGCTCTTGAGCAGCGGGTCCTCGGTCACCTGCTTGAGTATGGCCTTGCCCTGGGCGTCGGGCAGCGCAAAGTCCAGCAGTACGAGGGCGAGCAGGTCCTTGCTCTCGTACACCATCTCCAGCGCCTCCGCGCCCGTCTGCGCATAGACGACGTCATACTGCCCCTGGAGCGCGTCGCTGAGGAAGCGCTGGCGCGACGGATCGCCCGCCACGATCAGTATGCGGCGCTTTGATCCGTTGATCCCGCTGTGCTGCAAGGCATTATCCGGCATTTCATTACCTCATCCCAATTGTATTATCATCCATATTGCTATTATACATAATCCGAACCGGATTGTCTATTGTTTTTAAGGCGAATTCCCCCCGTTTTTTTCGTGCTTTTTCCGAAAACAATGATGTATACCCCCTTTTCGGAAGCATTCAAGGTTCTATCAAGGAATGAACGGTATACTTTCCCCACTAAAAGACCACCGGGGAGCGATTGTATTGGAGATGCGCGATATTCACGACGCGCGGGCCATCGAGGCCAGGCGCAGCGAGGACGCCCTGAACCGGCTGGCGCTGGAGAACAACGGCTTTATCTTGCGCTGCGCGTCAAAGACCTGCAAGCGGTTCATCACCGAGAGCGATGACGAATACGAGGTGGCGCTGGTAGCCTTCTGCGAGGCAGTGCGCGCCTATGACGACAGCTGCGGCGGCTTTATGGGCTTCGCTGCGCTGGTCATTCGGCGGCGGTTGATGGATTACTTCGACAGCCAGACCCGCCGGTCCCGGGAAATCGCCGCGGGCAGCGCCATGGCCTGGGACGAGGAGGCCCCGACGGGCGTCATCGCCGAGGTCCAGCAGCAGCTGGCCCAGGGCGTCCACAGCGGCCAGAGCACGGTGCGGGACGAGATCGAGGCCCTGGGCGATGTGCTGAACGCCTACGGCTTTTCCTTCTTCGACCTGGCCGAAGCCTCGCCCAAGGCTGCGAAGACGAAGCGCTGCTGCGCCCGGGCGGTGAACTGGATGCTGGCCCTGGCGGAGCGGGTATTGACCATGCGCAGGACCCGCAGCCTGCCGGTGACCGCCATTGTGAAGGCGTTGGAGATCGCCCGGAAGGTCATTGAGCGGCACCGGCGCTACATCATCGCCGCCACGGAGATCCTGGACGGCGACTACCCCCACCTGGCGGAATACATGGACTATATCAAAAAGGAAAGATCGTTATGAAAGCGGTAGTATTGGAAACCCGGGGCAAAAAGGCGGCCATACTCGCAAAGGACGGCACCGTGCGGATAACCCGTGGGCGCTACGACGTGGGCGAGATCATCGACCTGAAGCCCGCCGCGGGGCAGCCGCTGCGCCGGTGGGTCGCCGCCGCGGCGGCAGCGGCGACGCTGCTGGCCGTCGGCGCGGGGGTGTGGGTGGACCGCAACTACGTAGCCTGCGCCGAGGTGAGCCTGGACGGGGATTACTCCATCGTCTACACCCTCAACAAACGCGACCGGGTGCTGGAGGTGCGCGCCGCCAACGCCCGCGCCCAGGCCGTCGTGGAGGCTCTCGAACAGGCGGACATACGTTTTGCGCCGCTGGCCGACGCCGTGGAGCAGACGATGGCGCTGCTGGAGGACGAAGGCGGACTGGACCGGGATGAGGACGACTACGTGCTGGTGAACGTATCCGCTGACGATGATGCCCGCCAGGCACGCCTGACCGGCGAGGTGGAGGCCGCCATGGCCCGGACGCTGGAGAAGGACGCCACGCTGGAGTACCGCATCGACCATTCCGACCGGCAGACCGCCCGGGCGGCCAGCGACAGCGGCATGAGCGCGGGACGCTATGCGCTGTGGCAGCAATCCGGCGAGGATGAAGCTGGCGACGACAACAGGCAGGCCTTTGCCGAAGCCCCAATTCGGGAACTCATCGATCCTCCCCAGGGCGACGCGCCGGATTCCGACGGAAAGCCCCAAGGCAAACCGTCGGACCAGCCCGCGACGCCCGCCGATTCGGGGAATACCGTCGCCCCCAACGCGGACCGGCCGGAGGCAGTCGCGCCGGATGTCCCGGCGCAGGAAACCCCGAAACGACAGGAGGAATCCGCCCCGCAAGGGGACGCGCCCCAGAAGGGGCAGGACGACCGCCCAGCCGAAGACGGGCCGGAGCCGAAGGACGCCGAATCCAAAATCGAAAGCGACAATTCACAGCCCCGGCAGGCCGCGCCAGAGCGCGACAACAACGCGCCGGAGGATCGGGGAGAACCGTCCCACACCCGGAGGCAGTCCGGCAATAAGTCAAAGGGTGATTCCGACGGCAACAGGCGCGAAGGCGGTTCTGGGGGGAAGGGGAAATTCTGATTTATCCAGCTAAAAAATTCCTATCCCCCCATTTTTCCCGAACTCCCCGCCGAATACAGAAGTGAAGGGCAAAGTTGGAACCTTCAAGGTTCTTTTCAGGAACGGCGGTTATCATGGCACTGTCGAACGGGGAACCGTGCACACTCCCCTACCGACGCAGACCGTGAACCGTTGAAACTGAAACAGCCTGAATACAATCAATTATAAGGAGGCAATACCCATGAAAAAGATTTTCGCAGTGATTTTGACCATCGCCATGCTGATGACGGCCGCGGCCGCCATCGCGGAAGGCCAGGGCGGCCCCATGGGCGGTCCGCAGCAGGGACAGATGCGGCAGGGATCGCAGCAGGGCGGCATGGGACCGCAGGGCGACAGGGGCCAGCAGCCCCCGGAGAAGCCCTCCGGCGAGAAGGGCCAGCAGCCCCCCGAGAAGCCCTCTGGTGAGCAGGGCCAGCAGGCCCCTCAGAAGCCCTCTGGTGAGCAGGGCCAGCAGGCCCCTCAGAAGCCCGACGCCGCCCCGGAGAAGCCCTCCGGCGAAAAGCCCGCCGACGCCCCCGAAGAGCCCGAGGACCTGACCGGCGAGAAGCCCGCTGACGCCCCCGAGATGCCCTCCGGCGAACAGGGCCAGCAGGCCCCGGAGAAGCCCTCCGGTGAAAAGCCCGCCGACGCCCCCGAAGAGCCCGAGGACCTGACCGGCGAGAAGCCCGCCGACGCCCCCGAGATGCCCTCCGGCGAAAAGCCCGCCGATGGCCAGCAGCCCCGGAAGGCCGACGACAAGCGGATCGACTTTGACGCGATGGTGACCAGCGGCGTGATCTCCCAGGAGACCCGCGACAAAATCATGGCCTACATGAACGAGCACAAGCCCGAAGGCGCTCCCGCGGACGGCCAGCAGCCCCCGGAGAAGCCCACAGACGATCAGGCCCCGACGGACGGCCAGGCCCCGACGGACGGCCAGGCCCCGACGGACGGCCAGGCCCCGACGGACGGCGAGCAGCCCGACCTGCTCAGCGACCTGCTCAACGCCGGCGTCATCACCCAGGCCGAGTACGACGCCCTCGTCGCAGCGCAGACCGCCGCGTAAGCCCAACCCCACACCCCGGAAGCGCCACCGCGCTTCCGGTTTTTTCATGGTTCATGGATTGGCCACACGGCAAATGTACGAATTGCAATCCTATTGCGATAATATGAGCATACACGCCCGTAACGTCGCGTATTGCGATGCTCAATAGCGGACCGATTCCTTGAGAAAATAACCCCGCCGCCCCACCCAAAAGCCTTCCCCTCTGGGGAAGGTGGCGCGCAGCGCCGGATGAGGTCCCCGCACGCTATGTCTCGCGCCTCTGTCGCAATATAGGCGCGAATTCTATCCTATAAGGACCTCATCCGTCTTGCCGCTATGCGGCAATCCACCTTCCCCATAGGGGAAGGCTTTTGGGGCCAGGGCAAGATACCCCCATACCGCCAACCTCCCTCCCCCACCCCCAAAAATCACGCCCCCGGCGGGATGATTTATCATCCCGCCGGGGGCTTCTTTCATTGCCTCTACCTTACTTCACGGTCACCTTCACGCTGGTCCGCACGCCGTTGTTGGCAATAGCCCAGATGGTGCACTTGCCGATGCCGGTGGCCTTGATCTTGCCGCTCTTATTGACGGTGGCAACGTTGATATTGCTGCTGTAATACCGCACCTTACGCACGTGTGTCAACAGCTTCTTGCCGGACTTGACGCCCTTCACGGTGGCCTTGACCGTGGTCGTCTTGCCCACCTTCAACGTCACGCTGCTCTTATTCAGCTTCACCGACTGGGCGTTGCAGTACTTCGCGTCGTAGCCGCCGGTGATGGCATGGAGCTCGGGGCTGTCGCCGAGGTAGACCTTCTTGCCGCCGACCTTCATCCAGGCGCGCACATAGGCCTTGTACTCGGTGCGCTCCTTGAGCTTCGACACCTTGACGCTGCACCCGGTCACGGTGGCCTTGGGCTTGGACTTGTACTCCCTGCCGCACTTGACAAAGTACACGTCGTAGCCGTCAGCGCCGGGGATCTTCGTCCAGGCGATCTTCAGCGCGGTCTTGCTGGAACCGGCCACGGTCATGCGGGCCAGCAGCGCCACGTCGGGCACCACGGGTTCCGGCTCGGGCTGCGGCTCGGGCTCGAGGGGCACTTCGTCCACGTAGGTCAGCGCGTAGGTGGAGAACTTGTCTGTTTCCGCCTTGATGCTCGCGCCGGTGCCGCTGCCGACGATTTCCGCCTTGCCGTCGTGCACGCGCACCGCGTAGAACGTGCGCTTCACGCCCGCCGGGGCGCGGAACTGATTCGGCACGGTGATGGTAATCGTAATCTTGTGGCCCTTCAGGTCCGTCAGCTGGGTGGG
>CADBVG010000052.1 GCA_902798105.1 uncultured Eubacteriales bacterium | reverse complement strand
CCCTGATCGCTCCTTCCCTCGCAAGCGTTCTCACCCTTCTAATTCCTTCCCTCAGAACGCTCGCAGACCCTGATCTTTCCTTAAGTTGATGACATTGCCACCGGGGGAAGGCCACTTTTGGGGCCTTCGTCATCAGCTCGATAAATCAGAATTTACCTGAATGAATATATACAGCATCAAAAGACAAGAGGTGCCTCCAATAACCGAAACCGGCTATTGGAGGCACCGCCTTTCTGTAATGCCCTTACCCGTTCTTCCTCACGGCCAGCGTCGCCGCCTCGCCGTTGATCTTCCAATCCTTGGCATAGGCGCCTTCGGGGGCGTCGCCCTCGCTGATGGCGGTGGCCAGCACGGCGGAGGCGATGGCGTCGGCGTTTTTGGCGATCACCGGCGCAAGGGCCTCGCTGGCCATATAAGTCACGGTGATGCGGTCCACCACGTCGAAGCCGGCCTCCTTGCGCATGGTCTGTAGCTTGGAGATGACCTCGCGCACGAAGCCCTTTTCGATCAGTTCCGGCGTCAGGTTGGTGTCGATCACCACGGTCATGTCGCCCTCGGTCTGGCTGACGAAGCCGCTCTTCTGGGCCGGGGCGATCAGGCAGTCGTCCTTCTCCAGCGCGACCTCCACGGCGTCGATCAGGAACTTCACCACACCGTTCTTCTCCAGCGCGTCCACGAAGGCGCTGCCATCCACGCCCTTCAGGTGCTCGCCGATGGCGGGCACCAGCTTGCCGTAGCGGCGGCCCAGGGTGCGCAGCTGGGGCTTGATCTGGTAGGTGGTAAAGGCCCGGGCGTCGTCGATGAACTCGACATTTTCCACGTTCAGCTCGTCCCGGATCAGCGCCGCGCAGGCGTCGGAGAGCTTCGCGCCCTTCACGTACAGCGTGCTCAGGGCCTGGCGCACCTTGATGTTGGCGGTGTTGCGGCAGGCGCGGCCCAGCGTCACGGCCTGGGCGACCTCGTCCATCTCGGCCTCAAGCTGCTTGTCGATCTTCGATTCGTCGCACACCGGGTAGTCGCACAGGTGCACGCTCATAGGGGCGTCCTCGACGACGCTGGCCAGGTTGCGGTACATGGTCTCGGTCATGAAGGGGATGAAGGGCGCGGCCACCTTGCACAGCGTCATCAGCACCGTGTACAGGGTTTCATAGGCGGCCTTCTTGTCGCCGGTCCACTCCTTGCCCCAGAAGCGGGACTTGGAAAGGCGCACGTACCAGTTGGACAGCTCGTCCACGAAGGCCTGTATGGCCCTTGCGCTCTCGGTGATCTTGTAGTCGGCCAAGCCCTCGTCCACGGTTTTGACCAGGCTGTTCAGCCGGGACAGCACCCACCGGTCCATCAAGGTCAGGTCGGCGGCGTCGGCCCTGTGCTCGGCGGGCACGTAGCCGTCGATGCTGGCGTACATGCAGAAGAAGGCGTAGGTATTCCACAGTGTGCCCATGAACTTCGACTGCATCTCGCTGACCAACTCGCCGGAGAAGCGGGTGGGCAGCCAGGGCGCGCCGTTGGCGTAGAAGTACCAGCGCACGGCGTCGGCGCCCTGCTTGTCCAGCACGTCCCAGGGGTTGACCACGTTGCCCAGGTGCTTGGACATCTTCTTGCCCTCGGCGTCCTGCACGTGGCCCATGACCACGCAGTTCTGGAAGGGGCTGCAATCGAACAGCAGCGTGGAGATCGCCATCAGCGTGTAGAACCAGCCGCGGGTCTGGTCGATGGCCTCGGAGATGAAGTTAGCCGGGAAGTTGGCCTCGAACATCGCCTTGTTTTCAAAGGGATAGTGCCACTGGGCGAAGGGCATGCTACCGGAATCGTACCAGCAGTCGATGACCTCCGGCGTGCGCTTCATCTCGCCGCCGCAGCCGGGGCAGGTGAGCGTCACCGCGTCGATGTAGGGGCGGTGCAGCTCGATGTCGTCGGGCACATTGTGGCCCATCTCCTTCAATTCCGCCCGGGAGCCGATCACGTGGATCTTGCCGCAGTCCTTGCAGATCCAAACCGGCAGCGGGGTGCCCCAGTAGCGCTCGCGGCTCAGGCCCCAGTCGATCACGTTCTCCAGGAAGTTGCCGAAGCGGCCCTCCTTGATGTTGTCCGGGTACCAGTTCACGGTGCGGTTGTTGGCCACCAGCCGGTCGCGCACGGCGGTCATGCGGATGAACCAGGTGCTGCGGGCGTAGTAGATCAGCGGGGTGTCGCAGCGCCAACAGAAGGGGTAGTCGTGGGTGAAGTAAGGCGCGTCGACCAGCTTGCCCTCCTTCTCCAGCCACTCCAGGATCATCGGGTCGGCCTTCTTCACGAACACGCCGGGCCAGTAGGTTTCCTTGGTCATTTCGCCCTTGGCGTCCACCAGCTGGAGGAAGGGGATGTGGTTCTCCCGGCCCACCCGGGCGTCATCCTCGCCGAAGGCGGGGGCCTGGTGGACCACGCCGGTGCCGTCGGACATGGTCACGTAGTCGTCGCACACCACCGTCCAGGCGTTTTCGGCGTTCTCCGCGCCCTCGATGGCGGCCTTCTGGAAGTCGAACAGCGGCTCGTAGCGCAGGCCCTTCAGGTCGCTGCCGGGGAAGGTGGTCTTGTTCGCCACCTCGACGCCCTCACCCAGCACCTTTTCGATCAGGGCGTCGCCCATGATGACGGTGCGGCCGTTGTAGTCGAACTTCGCGTAGGTCTCATCCGGGTTTACGCACAGCGCCACATTGCTGGGCAGCGTCCAGGGGGTGGTGGTCCAGGCGTAGATGTAGGTGTTCTCCTGATCCTTCACTTTGAAGCGCACGACAGCAGAACGCTCCTTGACCTCCTTGTAGCCCTGGGAGACCTCGTGGCTGGACAGGGCGGTGCCGCAGCGGGGGCAGTAGGGCACCACCTTGTGGCCCTTGTACAGCAGGCCCTTGTCGGCCACCTGCTTCAGGCTCCACCACACAGACTCGATGTAGTTGTTGTCATAGGTGATGTAGGGGTTTTCCATGTCGGCCCAGAAGCCCACGCGCTCGGACATGCGCTCCCATTCGCCCTTGTACTTCCAGACGCTCTTCTTGCACTCCTGGATGAAGGGCTCGATGCCGTACTCCTCGATCTGCTCCTTGCCGTCCAGGCCCAGCAGCTTTTCCACCTCCAGCTCCACCGGCAGGCCGTGGGTGTCCCAGCCCGCCTTGCGGGTGACCAGCTGGCCCTTCATGGTGTGGTAGCGGGGCAGCAGGTCCTTGATGGCGCGGGTTTCGATGTGGCCGATGTGGGGCTTGCCGTTGGCGGTCGGCGGGCCGTCGAAGAAGGACCAGACCTCCTGGCCCTCCCGGTTTTTCATGGACTTCTGGAAGATGTCGTTGTCGTTCCAGAACTTGATGACTTCCTTTTCGCGCGCCAGGAAATCCAGCGCCGTGGAGACCTTCTCGATCATCCGTGTGTTCCTCCCCGTAAAAAATTATGCGCCTCTCATCCCCATGGGACGAAGGCGCTTCGCGGTACCACCCAGGTTGGCATATCAAGACAATATGCCCACTCGCTCGCGCTGTAACGGGCGCGCCCGACGGAGCCTACTGCCACGAAAGGGTACATCTAAAAACTAACGCATCGCCCGACAAGATGAATTTTAGACAGATTTGTTTTGCAAAAAACGCAGGCTGCCTGGCGGGCAGTCAAGGTTTTTGCAAGACGATGATGGCTGAACTTCAGCCGTCCGGCGGCGATGAGAGTTTTTTGAGGTGCCCATACGCGGGTTCGGTCCGCTGCTCCGGGAGGATGCCCCACGGCCGCGGCCTCCGGACTTACACCATACTCCGGCTCGCTTCGCGCCTTGGACCCGTGGGCGGTTCCCATCTTCGCAATGCTTATACGCTACTATTATAACCGATTTCAGAATTTTGTAAATGCCCCGGACGGGAATCAATCTCGATTTTACCTTCAGAAAACGAAATCGCCCCTGCCAACCCGATTCATTGTGCTATAATGATAAAGTGTTTTATGCGTATTAACTGGGTGATGTTGTGCAACCGAACCCGCATGGATCGCCGCCGAGGGGGAGACGTCATTGGATATATTCAAAAAATGCTACAGCTATTCACTGGCCAACGAATTACGGGAGAAGGGCATCTACCCCTACTTCCACGCGCTGGAGACCCGCCAGGACACCGAGGTCATCATGGAGGGCAAGCGCCGCATCATGCTGGGCAGCAACAACTACCTGGGCCTGACCACCTGCCCCGAGGTGCAGCAGGCGGGCCTGGAGGCGCTGGAGCAGTACGGCACCGGCTGCAGCGGCTCCCGCTTCCTGAACGGCACGCTGAAGCTGCACCTGGAGCTGGAGAATGAGCTGGCAAAGTTCCTGCACAAGCAGGCCTGCTGCACCTTCTCCACGGGCTTCCAGAGCAACCTGGGCATCATCAGCGCCATCGTGGGCCACGGCGACTATGTGATCTGCGACAAGGAGAACCACGCCTCCATCTATGACGGCTGCAAGCTGAGCTACGGCCGGATGCTGACCTATGGCCACAGCAACATGGAGGAGTTGGAAATCCAGCTGAAAAAGGTGCCTGAAAACGCGGGCTGCCTGATCGTCACCGACGGCGTGTTCAGCATGGGCGGCGACATCTGCAAGCTGCCCCAGATCGTGAAGCTGGCGAAGCAGTACGGCGCGCGGGTCATGGTGGACGACGCCCACGGCCTTGGCGTGATCGGCGAGGGCGGCCGGGGAACGGCCTCCCACTTCGGCCTGGAGGACGAGGTCGACCTGATCATGGGCACGTTCTCGAAATCGCTGGCGAGCCTGGGCGGTTACCTGGTGGCCGACGCCACGGTGGTGGACTTCGTGCGCCACAACTCCCGCCCGTTCATATTCTCCGCCTCCATCACCCCGGCCAGCGCGGCCATCGCCCTGGCGGCCCTGCGGCACATCGAGGCCCACCCGGAGCTGGTGAAGCGGCTTGCGGACCTTTCCGCCTATATGCGCAGGGGTTTGAAGGAACGGGGCATACCGATCATCGAGGCCGAGACGCCCATCATTCCCATCTACACCTACACCGCCGAGGCCACGCTGCTGCGGGCGCGGCAGCTATACGAGGCGGGCGTGTACGTCAACCCCGTCCTGCCCCCGGCCACGCCGCCGGAGCTGTGCCTGCTGCGCACCAGCTACATGGCGAGCCTGAACGAAAATCTGCTGGACGAGGCCCTGGACATCTTCGGCAGGGTGTTCGCCATGCCGGCGGAATAACAATACCGTTGGACGACAATATGGTGCTGTCTGTAAAAGAATATCGCTGCATAAAACAGCTGTAGGGGCGCCGCATCGGCGCCCCTACAGTCATTATGACGTCACTTTACCTTGATCGTCACCTTGGCCGTCTTGCCGTTGAAGGTCTTCACGGTGATGACCGCGGTGCCCTTTTTCAGCGCCCTGACCACGCCCTTCTGGTCCACGCTGGCAATCTTGGGCTTGCTGGACTTCCAGGTCAGCGCCGAGGCGGTCTTCTTGGGCAGCGTGGCCTTCAGCTTCAACGTCTTGCCCCGCTTCAGCGTCACCGTGCCGGACTTGCTCAGCGTCACGCTGTCCGGCGCGGCCTTGACGGTGATGGTGGCCTCTGCGCTGTAGCCATTCGCCGCTGTGACCGTGATGACGGCCTTGCCCACCTTTCTCCCGACGACCACGCCCTTCTTCGTGACGGCGGCGATCTTGGGATTGCTGGACTTCCACTTTAGGGTAGTCGTTGCTTCGGCGGGAACAAGGCTGACTTTCAGGGCCAGCTTTTCCTTTATGCCGAGGGTGGCTTTGGTCTTGTTCAAAGTGATATAATCCAATTCGGGGCGAATGACCTCCAATTCTTTGGAGACTGTGCCGCCGTCCGGCGTGCTGGCGGTGATGGTAGCCTTACCCAGTTTGTTGCCCTTCAACGTGGCGCTGGTCCCACTGGTTGTTTCAATCGAAATGACGGAACTGTCGGAGGACGACCAGGTGATGGGCATTTCGACTTTTGTATCATATTGATAGGGTGTGTCTGCGTATGCCTCTATATTCGTGGTTTGGCCGAGTATGATTGCATCGTCGTAAGTATACATCTCTATCTGTGACGGTTCCGGTACAAGCACCTTGATCTTCGCCGCCTTGCCCTTGCCGTCTGCGGTGGCGGCGGTGATGGTGGCGGTGCCCTGAGCGATACCCTGGATTGTGCCGTTTTGGTCAACTGTCACGACGTTTGCGTCTGAGGAGGACCAAGTAAGCGTCCGTGCAAGGTCAGCAGGCTTTTGTACGGCGTTGAGCGTGCGGGATTGATTGATATACAGAATTATATATTGTGATTCATCATCCCAATATCCTATCGACTTCACCCCATCGGGTATGACGATATTCTTGTCAAAGCCGTTGTACTTTGTCAGCGTCCCCTCTTCGTCGATCACAAAATCCCCGCTGGCATTGGCTGCCGCAGGCGCTTCGACCGCTTCTTCGGCCTCAGAAATCAGGAGGTCATTTTCCAATCCATCCAATTCAATGGTGGCGTCCTCCAGGGTAAGTGCGGAATCGTCAATGGCATCTAACGCTACAACATCGTCCATTTCGATTTCGAGTGCTTCGACGTCAACCTCCACAGGGTCAATGATGATTTCATCCTCTGCCACCGTCGCCGGGAGCATGGCGAACAGCATGGCAAGAATTGTCAGCATAGAAACCCACTTCAAATAACGCATAGAACACCCTCCTTAACAAAATAATATTGTTAAATCAATTGTATAACAATAATTATTTGTTGTCAATAACAACCATTGTTTTGTTTCACATTTGATTGTTGTTAATATATATGTGATGGGAGGTGGAAATCATGCTGCCGAATCTGAAATTGCTAAGAAAAGATAGCGGCATCAGCCAACAAAAACTGGCTGACGCAATTGGCATGAGCCAACAATCCATCAACCAATATGAAAACCACGATACCGAACCGGATATTCTGACATTATGCAAGCTGGCGGATTACTTTGAAACCTCCGTTGACTATATCGTTGGACATACAGATATACGTAATCATTCTGAGCCCACCTCTGCCTACCACCTGAACGCCGACGAGGGTGGCATCATCGACAAGTACCGCGCCCTGACCCCGAGGGAGCGCGCCTGTGTGGCCCAGGTAATCGACACGCTGCTTGAAAAATAGAGCGTGTCCGGCAAAAGACAAATCCTTCGCTTTCCTAAGGGACTACCGCACAATACGGGCAGCGGTCTGGCGGGCAATGTCGGCAGTTATAGAAATTGGTTTGTTACTGATACAAAATAAAAGCAGCTGTTCAGCCGCTTTCATATTCAGATTTGTCGGGCTGACGACGAAGAACCCAAATGTAGCCTTCTCCCGGTGGGGAAGGGTTCGAACGCCCGGCAAACAGCATAGTATGCTGTTTTCAGTGAGAACGGGCCGGTAGGCCCCTGGGGGATTTCCCGGAAAATACTTGCATTGTTCCAAGGCGACAAGCCCTTGGGCTTGTCGGTTTCGCCTTCGGCGAAACTGCCGACGTCTCAAATCGAAGATTTGAGACGCGGCACCGTTGAAAGACGGATGAGGTCCTCGACGCTGGTATAACGTCTGCTATAACAGAGGCGCGAAGCGCAACGTAAGAGTACCTCATTCGCCTCGCTGCGCTCGACACCTTCCCCAAAGGAGAAGGCTTTTGGCTACCGCATCTCCCCGCCAAATCAGACTTTACCCAACTGAATAGATAAATAAGAAAAGGAACAGTATGAGAAAACGCGATACGCGCCATAGCGGCTTGAGCAAATAACTGAGCTTATGGCCGACTCAACCGGTAGTATAGTCGATTCGATAGGAGGATCCAAGACGCACAGGGGCTTTCCGGCTTGCAAGCCGCGTTCCTGGCAGCTTCCTCCAATCGACTTCCGGCATGGTTGCGCGTTGAGCGGCAAGCGCGGAGGCGTCACTCCCTGTTTTTCAGAACCTCGTTCGGCTCGATGCGGCGGATCCTGCGCGCAAGGAAGGCGTGGATCAGCGCGTACATCGATATGCAGCCCGCAAACAGCGCAGCATAGATCCACGGTTTGAAGCGCAGGTCGATGGCACAGGGCACATTTGAAACCAGATACGGGTACATGGCGTCCATGATGCGCTTGGACAGCGGGATGGAAACCATCACCCCCAGCGCGATCAGCAGCGTGTTTCCATTCAGGAACAGCGCGCCCAGCTCGCGTTTTCGATAGCCGAACAGCTTGAACAGCGCGATGCTTCCGGCGGCGTGGTCGATCATTACCTTCATCATCAGGTACATCACCAGCGCCATGATAGATGCGGAGGCCACGAGCATGGTGATCACCATGGACCACATGAGCTCCACGAAGATATTGGCCGCCTTCTCCACGTCTTCCCGGGTGCTTACGCTGTAGAGCCGCCCCGGATTGATCCCGAGGTCCCTGTCGGAGAAGACCACGTTGTAATAGTCCTCCGGCAGGTCGAACAGCTCCCGCAGGCGGCCTATATCCATGAAGACATAGAACGCGGGGCTGTAGCGCACCACCCCTTCCGCGGTGAAGGCGTAGACGCGGTCGCTTTGCGCGTCCTCAACGGTAAACACGTCTCCGGTTTTCAGCCCGTACTTCTGGGCCATGGCGGAGCTGATCTGCACGCAGCTCATGCTGTCGGGCGGCGCGGCGTCGAAGAAGGGGTTGTCCTGTGTGATTCCCAGCACCGTGACATCCATGTTGTAGCCGAGGGTTGCCTTCTTCATGGTCAGCGCGATCGCCTCATACCCGCCCGAAGGCACATTTTCCTCCGGATACTTGTAGAGGTACATGTGGGAATACCGCGTGTCCGTCACGTTGTCCTGACCCACGTGGTCGCAGAGCACCCAGGCGTTGATGCCGATCATCATCAGCAAAAAACAGATGAAGATGGCCAGCACGACGCCCACGGCGCTCCGGCTCTCCCGCACGAGCTGGCGGATCTGGAAGCGGCGCACATACCCCATGCGCCCCAGGTCCAGCTTTCGAACCTCGGCGTATTTCGTCTCCTTGCGAATGAGCTGCAGCGCCGGGGCAGAGAGCCTGCGCCGGATGAACATGAGGTTCACCAGCGCGGCGATCAGCGGCGGCATCACCGCGCCGTACAGTATCACCGGCAGCTCGACTACCGTCTCAAGGGATGGCACGGAGAAATAGGCGTAGGTATCCGCGGTTTGCGTCGGCACGCCGAAGCCGCTGTAGCCCAGCGCGGTTCCGGCAATTCCCGCCAGCAGAGCGACCATCACCGGCAGCAGCAGGTAGTGCCGCGTAAGCTCGTTTCGACGGACGCCAAGGGCGTACAGCGTGCCGATGACGCTCTGCTCGCTGTCGATGTTGTGCACCACGAACACGCTGATCACATAGGTCAGCAGCGCAAGGATGATTATGCCCGCGACGATGCTGGCGTATTTGTTGATGACCACGTCGTCCGCCGCGCCGCCGATGCGCGGATTGTCCTGCGCCGTGATGAAGCTGCGCAGATTGCCGGTGTCCGGGTGTATGTATTGATCCGCCAGCTCCACGACCGCGTCCCGAAGCTCGGCAGCGCCCTCCGCGGCGTCGTGCACCGCGTCGTAGGCATCGGTCAGGTCCGTTGGCAGCATCCTCCACATGGCGGTTCCCGGCTTCCCGAAGGCCTTGCCTCCCATTTCGTCCAGCGCGTCGCTGAGCTCCTGCGTGCCGTCTGCCATCTTATCGGCCGCATCCAGCAGCTCGTCGCGCTTTCCGTAATTCCGGTCCCAGTATTCCCGGAACCATGGGTCTTCCACGCCGTCGGGTTCGAAGGTCAGTTCCTTCAGCCGGTCCCGCAGCGCGTCGTCCGTGAGCGCGCCGTTCAGCCGGTAGGCGTACAGGAACTCCTCCGACCGAAGCGCCTCGCCGGTCGCTCGCAACCTTTCATATAATTTATCCGTGACGAACGCCGTGCCGAAGTTCGCGCTGTCCACGGTACTGTCGCCTGGCTCCCGGAAGGGCGTGTCGTAGTCGGGGGAGGTACAGACACCGCTGATCGTCAGCGCGAGGCCGCCGATGCGGATCCCGTCGCCCGGGGCAAGGTCGTTCTCCTCGCAGTATCGCTTTTCCAGGGCGACGCCTTCGCCTTCGGGGAACGCTCCCGATTCCAGCTCCGCACGGTCGATCTCCTTCCGGAGGCGGAACACGCGCAGGACGCTGCCGTTTTCCAGCTCATAATCGAGGAAGAACGCCTTCTCCAGCGCGATCCCGGTATCGGTCAGCGCCTTCATCTGTTCGCCTGTCAGGGACACGAAGGTAGTGAACTGGCCGTCCTCGATGCCGTTGGCCGCCGCGTGGCGGGCCGTGCCCAGTATCACCGTGTCCGCCGCGCCGATCAGGCTGACGATCAGGTACATGGCGAAGGCGATGACCAGCCCGAGCGCCAGGTATCGCGGCCAGGCGGCACGGAGCTCGCGCCACATCTTTCTGTAGAGCAGCCGCTGCATATCACAGATCCTCCAGTTCGGCGGCGGGTACCGGCGCGTCGTTGTAGATCTCCTCGGTCACGCGGCCGTCCCGGATGGTGAGCACCTGGTTGGCCATTCTCCGGATGGCGGTGTTGTGCGTGACAAGCAGTATCGTCGTGCCATATTCCCGGTTGATCTCTTCCAGCAGTGTCAGGATGTCCCGGCTGGAGGCGGAGTCCAGCGCGCCGGTCGGCTCGTCGCAGAGCAGCAGGCTCGGGTTCTTGACGATGGCCCGCGCGATGGCGCAGCGCTGCTGCTGGCCGCCGGAGATTTGTGAGGGGAACTTGTTCTGGTGCTCCCGGAGTCCCAGCGTATCCAGCAGGGCGTCCACTGACAGCGGGTTTGTGGACAGGTATTCGCAGACCTGAATGTTCTCCCGTACCGTGAGGTTGGGCACCAGATTGTAGAACTGGAACACGAAGCCCAGCTTCTCCCGGCGGTATTCCGCCAGCGCCTCCGGCTTCATGCCAACCAGCTCCGTGCCGTCCACGCGGATCGACCCGCCGCTGGCCTTCTCCAGCCCGCCGACGCAGTTGAGCAGCGTGGACTTGCCCGATCCGCTGGGGCCGAGGATGGCGCAGATACGCCCCTTCTCCACGGTACAGTTGATTCCCCGAAGCACCTGCGAAAAGCCGGAGCCCTCGCCGTAGCTTTTTTTCAGATTCTGAATACTAATGTACATGTTTCCCTCCGGACTGTCGGTTTTGTCTTTCCCGGCGACGGTACTACGCATCTCTTCTTTTGAGGCAACGATCGATCGTCCCGCCGCAGGCCTCCCAATCACCTTTTCATCTGGCGGTAAATCGAGACATTTGCAAGCAGCAGATGTCGGAAAAGGCACCGCCAGATGCGCCGCCGTATTGTGCGGTATTTCCCTAAGGAATAACCTCGCTCTCGTCCGCACATGAAGCCTTTACCTGCTGTGTGTTAGTCAATCCTAATCATATCATAAAAAATATTAATACTGTTAGAAACATACCATAGGATGAGAAGAGTAAAAAGCCCAACGCACGGCCCGTCTATCTTTGACGCCGCTGTGTCAAGCCCCCTTGACTTGCCTCCAAGGGGCTACCGCCCCGTTCTCACTGAAAACTCTCCACCGGAGAGTTTTCCGGGCGTTCGAACCCAGCAAGCCTGAGGGGTCTTTCCTTGCCAGAACGAAAAATCTGCTTCACGGTTTTCGCTGTTCTAACCTGAGAGAAGTATAAGATGGGCGAATCACGCTTGTTAGTTTTCTCTTACTATTATACGACATATCGCGCTGTTTTTCAATGGCGTCGGCAGGAAAAAAACCATGTTCGTGCTGTGAACATGGTTTTTTGGGGTTACTCTATTTAATACCAAACACCATGTCGGCGGTGCCGACATGGTGTTTGGTATTGGTATAATGTTTCCTGGTGATTACTTCAGCGAATGCAGGTACTCCACCAGGGCTTCGCGGTCATAGAAGCTCTCCGGCCACATCAGCGGCACGTCGGGCTCGATGCCTTGGTCGATGTTGTAGAAGGAGCCGTTGCGCACGGTGGAGAGCTGCAAATTGCCGGAGATCTGGAACAGCGTGCCGGAGGCGGAGGTGCAGGGCAGCACCACGCAGCTGCCGCCGCCGCTGGACTGGCCGACGATGGGCACCTGCTCGGACATCTTCAACGCCGCGGGCACCAGGTTGCCGCAGGAGAAGGAGTTGGCGCAGGTCAGGCACCAGACCTTGTAGCCCAGGGGCACCAGGCCCTTGTCGGCGGAATTGTAGTCCTCGTTCATCTCCAGGTCCGCGCCGAACTTCATGATGGTCTCGGCGCCGGTGAAGGTGTCCTTCAGCGCGATGTTCGCCCGGCCGAGGACCATGGCGATGACATACACCGCCGCGTCGCTGTCTCCGCCGCCGTTGTTGGACAGGTCGATCACCACGTGCTTGATCGGGCTGTTCTCCCGGGTGATCTGCTCGTAGGCGTACTTGAACAGGCGGATGGTGTCTGGTCCCTCATCGTTCGAGGGGGTCGCCTCGGTTTCGGAGGGTGCTTCAGTCTCAGCGGGGGCTTCTGTCTCAGCGGGTGCTTCAGCCTCAGCGGGGGCTTCTGCCTCGACGGGTGCTTCAGCCTCGGCGGGGGCTTCGGCGTCGGCAGGAGCTTCGGCGTCAGCGGGGGCCTCGGCGTCGGCGTCGGCTGCCTGGGCATTGTCCGACAGCCCCATCTCGTCCGCGAATATTTGCATGTACTGCGCCATCTCCTCCTCCGCGGAGGGATAGTGGATGACGAACTCGTCGGGGTCGGGCGCGTCCATATGGTAATAATCGCTGCGGTGATCCGCCGAGACGAACTGGTCAAAGGTGATGAAGGCAGTGTCGCCGATCTCCATGTACATCGGCATACCGTCCGGGTAAGCATTGCGCCTGGCGTTGCCGAAGGCGCTGGTGGTCGTGCCGGTCTTTGAGGTTGACAGGCCCAGATAGGACAGGGAGCTCAGCAAACCTGACATGGCATCCTCGCTGGTGCGCCAGGAACGGTTGATAAAGCCGCTGTGCAGATCGTCAAAGTAGGTGGAGGTCAGGCGCATCACGCCCTCGTCAAACTGCGCCGGGTCCGTGGAGCTCAGCTGGGCGACCAAGCCGGTGTTTTCGGCCAGCATCGTCCCGAAGTCCTTGATGCTGTGCTCGGGCTTCAGGCCGTAGAAGCAGTCCAGCATGAAGCGCAGCTCGTTGTAGTTGAACAGGGAGAAATTCTCGCTCATCTGCTGGGGCTGGACCTCGTAGATCTCCGGCATCGGCCCTTTGCTGTAGGGGAAGCCGTACAGGCCGATGCCGTTGAAGACGAACATCATGTAGAGATTGCCCATGAACAGGTCGTTCATGGTCTGCAGGGGGATGTAGCATTCCCCGTCATGTTCCACGATGTCGATCAGGTATTCCGACAGGTCCAGCTGGAGCATCTCGCCCTGGCGGTTGATGGTCGGCCCGGCCAGCGTAAGGAGGGATTCCGGCTTGACCTCGGTCAGCTTCTTGATCTCCTCCATGAACTTCGTCTGCTCATCCTCCGTCAGCGACATCGCCTTTTCGATCAGCTCATCGAAGCTGATGGTGGGCGGTTCCGGCAGGTCGGCCATGGTGGCGGAGCCCAGGACGTCGGCCTTCTGGGTGAAGCCGTTGAAATCGGTAAACGCGAGGGTGTTGGCCTTGGTGTCGATCAGCATAAAGCTGTCCCGGTCGGTGCGCTCGACCTCATAGAGGTTATCTACGAACTCCATCTTACTGACCGTGTAGCTGACGCCCTCGCGCTCGATGACGTTCACCAGCACGTCGGTGAGCAGGTTCATGTAATCGGTCACAGCCATGTAGGGGATGTCGCCGCCGTTGACGTAGTACAGGGTGACCTCGTCGCGCTCGAATTCGTCCTTGCCGAAGTCCTTCACATAGGGGTAGACGTGCTTCTCAACCTCGGCCTCCGTCACGCCAAAGTCATCGCCGTTAAACACGATGCTCGGCATGGCCTCGGCAAAGGCTGCCGTGGCGAAGGTCGCCATCACCAGCGCCATCGCCAGCGCCAGAATTCGTCGGGTCCATTGCTTTTTCATCTGTCTTTCATGCCTCCTGTTCAAAGAATGGGATATAACATAAACCATTATAATACTACCATATTTCCGCCCCGGCGTCAATTCGCATTATCGCCGTCGGGGTTGTTCGTTTTGATGGCTTTTTCGTTATTTGATTTTTTCATCTCGCCATAGTAGTTGACGATGATGGAGGTGATCAGCGCGACCACGATAATGCCGTACACCCCGAGGATGATGCTCAGGCCCCTTCCGATGGCGGTGGTGGCCGTGATGTCGCCGAAGCCGATGGTCGTCACGATGGCGAAGCAGTACCACAGGCCGTCCCAAAAGGTATGGATCGCGTCTTCGTAGTATTTCAGCACGAAGGAGAAGGCGAGCATCGCGATCAGCAGGCCAAAGATGATCTCGAAGGCGTAGGTCTCGCGAAGGATGTCCTTCAGGACGTCGATCCGGATCTGGGAGAACATGCCGGCAAAGATGGATGTGAGCGCGGTCAGCGTGATCATCAGCGAGACGAGGAGCATCGAGGACCCATCGTCTGCGCTGGACAGCAGCAGGACAAGGAGCAGTATCGCCAATGCGTTGAGGACGATGTTCAACGGCCTGCGCCTGTGCAGGATGGCCAGCACCCGGTCTGACAGCATGCAGGCCCAGAAGGCCACCACGAGCACCGTCTGGGTCGTGTCGTTGTAGCCGAGGACCTCCGCCAGTATGCCGCAGGCCACGAAGACGCCGGCATAGACCAGGTGGACGACGAACGTCGACCGGGATTTGGCCCGCAGTCGGAAAGCGCGGAACAGGTTGACAAAGCCCAGACAGACATACATCGCGCAGAGCAGGAGGGCCATGTTGGGGGCGTCGGCGGACTGAGTTCCCTTACTGACCTGAAGCCACTCTTCAATGAAGGAAAAGGTGGCCGGAAAGGCCAGTATGGAGAACAGCATTTCGCCGATGAAGGGGATTTTGCCTTGGCCTCTGCGCAGCAGATCGTTCATTGGAAAGCGCTCCTTTTCCGAAAAGATCCGCTACTGAAGCAGGATCTTGTACATATCGGTGGTGTTTTGGAATTCCCGAAGGCTGATCTTCTGGATGGGCAGGGTGAGCAGCAGCTGGTGGACGCCCTCGAGGTACGCGAAGAGGATCAGCGCGATGCCCGCCACCGGGATCAGCATATCCAGCCTGGGATACTTCGGCTTGCGGGTGTAGCAGAACAGCAGCGCCAGCGGCGCCAGGAAGATCAGGCTGATGGAGTCGCCGAAGCCCACCGCCTTGGCCAGCCGTATCCCCGAATCGATAGAGGCCAAGATCTGTTCCTCCGAGGGAAGGCTGTCGGGCGCTTCGTGGGCGGCGGTCGCCTCGGGGGACGGGGCGGGGCTTTGCGATTTCCCGGCCGCGGTCTGTGCGGGGCGGGGCGTCGCGGCTGCGCCCGCCGCAGGGGCGTTCCCGGGCGCATTCGTCGATTCGGACACCTCGAAGTTAGCCGTGATGGTCTGCACCGTCTCGTTCAACGAAAAGCCGAGGGCCAGCGCGAGATCGGCGATGCCGACGATCACCAGCATGATGGCCATGAACACGGAGAAGTTCAGGGCGTTGCGCCGGGTCTTCAGGAACGCCCGGTATTCCTCGCGGGTCTTGCCGTGGCGGCGGAAGCGCATCTCCCGGGTCTTGACGAACAAAGCCAGCGCCACGAACAGCACGAAGGTCATGGGCGGCTTCACGGTCAGCAGCGGGAAGGCCCAGGCGGGCACCTGTACCAGGTCCTTGGCGGCGTTGATCTTCAGCAGCATACATCCCACCTCATAGGCGATGGGCAGCAGCGCCAGCAGCCGGAACAGTATGCGCAGCTTTCCGGTGAACACGCGGCGGGGATTGTAATTCAGGAACACCATGGTCAGCGTGCAGAGGAACAGGTCTACAAAGAGGTTGAAGGCCAGGAAGCCGTAGGGCGTTATGTGCCCCATCACTTCCTGAACGGTGGGAAGGGCCTCGGAAGGCTGCTCGAGGACCGCCGCCACGTTGCCCACGATGTAGCGGTAGAACACCAGGTAGTACAGCGCGCATATGCCCGCCGACGCCGCGCCGTTGACGATGAGCTGCTTTTTATAGCCGTCTTCGGCGTTGAGAATCTGGGCGAAGTTGGCGATGAGCAGGAACGGCAGCGCCAGATCGGCGATGAAGCCCAGCGCCTGCTGCAACGACGCGGTGTCCGCGGCGAAGCGGGCGTCGAAGCGCCCGCCCGTCTTGATCAGCACCGCGACCTGCGCGGCCACCAGGCACAGCCACCCGAACATCTTGAAGTGCTGGGAGGAAAAAGGCCCCCTGTAGCGGATGTCGTTTTCGTGGGTGGTTTCGTGTATTTTTATGCGGGACTTCTTCGCGGGTCCGGTTGTGCTGCGGTTGTCCGACATGTGGCGCGTCCTCCCGGATATTGATAGGACCATTATAACGCCGCAGCGGGCCTCCTGTCCAGCGCATACGGGGAATTTTCACCGCGGCCCAAGAAATGTTGGACACGGCGGCGGCATTTGGGTATAATGGGGAGGAGCCAGCGAAAAAGACAGGTACCCCCCAAATGGAGGCTTATACACGAAATGATGGATTGGATTCGCCGGGAGGCCATTTACCTCTGGTACTACCTGGACATACAGGTCCGGCAGATCGCGCCCTACTGGGCGCTGGGCATATTGCTGGGCAGCGCGGTATCCGTGTTCGGCAAGCGGTACATCCACGGGACCTTCGCGAAGATCGGCCAGCGCAAGATGGGCTGGCTGGGCGTGATACCGGCGAGCCTGCTGGGCGTGGCCTCGCCACTGTGCATGTACGGCACCATCCCGATTGCGGCGAGCTTTTCGGAGCAGGGCGTGAAGGACGACTACCTGGCGGCGTTCATGATGTCCAGCATACTGCTCAATCCCCAGCTGATCTTCTACAGCGGGGCGCTGGGGCGAACGGCGGTGATCATCCGCTGCGTCAGCTGCACGCTGTGCGGCTGCGTGGCGGGCTGGCTGATCCGCCTGTTTTACAGCGCAAAGGGCAAGCCCTTCTTCGATTTCACCGGCTTTCACGAGGGCGCGAGCCGGGATACCGACCCGAACCTACTGCTGCGCTTTTTGAAGAACGTCTGGCGCAACATCAAGGCCACCGGCCCCATGTTTGCCCTGGGCATACTGCTGACGGCGCTGTATCAGATTCACGTCCCGAGCGATTTCGTAAGCGCCCTGTTCGGCAAAAACGAGGGCTTCGGCGTGCTGATGGCGGCCACCATCGGCGTGCCGCTGTACATGTGCGGCGGCGGGACGATTCCGCTGCTTCAACAGTGGCTGGTGGACGGCATGAGCATGGGCAGCGCCGCGGCCTTCATGATCACCGGTCCTGCCACCAAGATCACCAACCTGGGCGCGGTGAAGATCGTGCTGGGCTGGAAGCGGTTCGCGCTGTACCTGCTGTTCACCATGGCCTTTGCCTGGGGGACGGGCATGGTCGTCAACCTGTTCCTCTGACGGGCCCTGCCCCTGCCCATTCAAAACGGGGCTGTCTCATACTGTTCTACTCAATTAGAATTTGGAAGATCCTTCGACTGCGACGCATTCGCGTCTCCGCTCAGGATGACAGCGAACAAATCTATGTCATTCTGAGCGAAGTCGTGCCGCAGGCTTGTGTAGCACATGATCTTTTGTCTCACTATAATTTAAGGACAGTATCAAAAAGAATATCGCTGCGTAAAACAGCTGTAGGGGCGCCGATGCGGCGCCCGCCCGGGTACGATATGGTTCGTAGTACCCGGCGGGCGGCGCATCGCCGCCCCTACAATTGCATACCCTTCGCAGGTTTATGCATTTTAAGACAGCCCAGTCTTTTGCCGTGCCGTCACTTAACCACGCTGAGGCTTGTAACGACGATCTTGACTTGCTTGAGCAGCTCTGTGATCTTGTCCAGGTTGATGTTGGCCTTGGGCATGATCTGCAGGATCTGGTAGCTGCCCTGGAGATAGATGATGAGTATGCAGGCGATGCCGACGATGGGGATGAAGATGTCGATCAGCTTGTTCTTGTGGGTGCGGGTGTAGGAGAACAGCAGCACGAAGGGGGGCATGAGCAACAGCTGTATGGCGTTGCCAAAGCCCATGGCCGTGGCGCCCAGCATCAATTTAGGGTCGAAGATGTTGATGCTGTTCAGCTTGTCCAGCTTGAGCGTCGCCAGAATCTCGTAGGACGCGATGTCCAGGAAGAAGATCAGGTCCAGCAGGCCCGCAATAAACAGCGTCACCGCGGCGAAGACGGCGAAGTGCAGCGAATTGCGGTTGGTCATCAGGAAGGCCTGGTAGTCCTCGTAGGTCTTGCCGTGTTTTAGGAAGTGGCGCTCGCGCAGCTTGACGTAGATGGCCAGTACGATGAACACCAGAAAGGTCATCGGCGGCTTGACCGTCAGGAAGGGGAAGAGCCGGACGGGGATGTGGGCGACGCCCTTGGCGGAATACCACTTCCATCCGATGCAGGCCAGCTCGTAGGCCACCGGGAGCACGGCGCACAGCCGCAGCAGTATCACCGATTTGCCCTGGAAGAACTTTTTGGGCCGGTAGCACAGGAAGAACAGGAACAGCGTGCACAAGAACAGGTCTACGAACACGTTGAAGGCGAAGAAGCCGGTGCCGTTGGAGTAGATCATATTCTCCATGAAGCGCTCGGCCCTGCCCGGTTCGGGGTCCAGCGCCGTCAGGGAGCCCAGGACAAAGTGGTAAATGCCAACGTAGAACAGCGCGCCCAGCGCCAGCATCAAGCCGAAGTTCTTCAGCAGCTGCATGTGGTAGCTGGTGTTGTGGTTCAGCATCGTGGCGAAGCTGGCCAGCAGCAGGAAGGGCAGTGACATCGCGGCGATGTAGGACAGGCCCTCGGCCAACGTGGCGTAGTGGTTCGTCGTTGCGGGATTGGCCTTGCTCGCCATGGTGATCACTACGACCGCCTGGGCGATTACCAGGCAGGCCCAGCCGATGATCTGGAACGCCCTGTAGGAGAGCGGACCGCGGTATTTAATATCGTCGTGGGCTCCCCGCTCGTACAGCTTGACGCGGCGCCGCTTGGCTTTGCGGGTCGTTGCTTGTTGGTTGTTCTCCATATGGGTTTGCCTCCTTTATGCCGATTATCGGATGAAAATACGCGATGGATTGCCTTCACTCCGCCTTCTCGGGCGAGATGTCCGTTTTGTAATAGTAGGCCGGGTTGACGGGCAGGTCGATGCCGTGGCGTTCGAACATCAGCTTCAGGCGGCGGTTGAACTCGCGGATGGCGCCGTTTCGCTTGCGGTTCTCCACGGGGATGCAGAACCGCAGGATCATGTTGCCCTCGTCAAACTTTTCCACACCCTCGTAAGTCGGCTCACCCAGCATATAGGGAAGGTCGGCCATCAATGTGGGGAATTCCGCCTTCACGACCGCTTCAATTTCCGCCAGGTTTGCGTTCACGCCCAGCGCCAGCTTCGTGTACATGCGGGCCTCGTTCTTGTCGTTGTTGATGATGTCCCGCATGGAGGAGTTGTTGATGACCTTGGTATCCTGCAGGAAGCTCACCCGGGTGGTGCGCAGGCCGATCTCATCCACGATGCCGTGCCAGCTGCCCACGCTGATGAAGTCGCCGACCTTGACATTGCCCTCCAGCAGTATGAAGAAGCCGGCGATGATGTCTTCGACCATGGCCTTCGCGCCGACGGAGACCGCCAGTGTGATGATGCCGGCGGAGGCCAGCAGCGCCTGGGTGGGAATGCCGAACTTGGACAGGCCGTAGTAGATGAACGCGATGACGGACACGTACTTCAGCGAGCTGCGCAGCAGCAGGCATACCGTCTCCGTCCGCAGGTCGGAGATCCTCGCGATGTTGTAGAGCACGCGGTTGGCCAGCGATACGAACACGTAGAGGGCAAACAGCAGGAACAGGCAGGAGGTGGCCGCGAATATGTTCATGCCCTTTTCCCAGTTGTCGGTCAGGACATAGGACAGCCCGCTGATGCTGGTATTGTTGCTGAGGGTGCCGTAGATCACCGGCAGCAGGTTCACCACGCAGAAGATGAGCAGCAGCTTGTAGCCGATGGCCCTGACGCGCTCGCCGGGCGTCTGGGTGGATGCGTTGGTTTGCATGTGCCAGCGATTTTCAAAGCCGTACTTATCCTGCACCTTGACGAAGTTTGCAAAGCCGGTGAAGCGCATGGGGGACTGCGAAAGGGGAATCGTCTTCTCCGCCGGGGCTTCGGCGGCTTCGGCCTCGGGCGGCGCGGCGTCCACCACATCGCTCTGGTAGTTGAACAGCGCCATCAGCAGGATCAGGGCCTGCCCGGCCAGCATGACCAGGGCGATGCGCAGCGAGATATACAGGGAGGCGGTGTCGTTGGTGCGTTCGGCGACGGGCACCAGATAGTACTTTTCCGATTCACTGAACCCCGCGTAATAGACCTTGCCGCCGTGGCGCAGGAAGCCGCTGCGGGTGGCCTTGAGCTTGTCAGCGTTGTAGCCGAAGTCCTCGATGGACTGGCCGGTATAGCCGAAGCCGGTGGTGTTGGCGATGGTCAGGTCCCCCTTGTTCACGACGAAGGCGTCCGTCGGCATTCCCACGGTCATGTCGGCCAGCACGCTGTCCACGCCCAGGGGTTGGTTCAGGTAGTCCCGAAGGGCGGGGTTGACGCTGATCTGCACAAAGCCGTCGGACAGGTCCTCCTCGTTGCGCAGGCTCACGCCGATGAGCTGGGTGCGCTCGCCGGAGATCTCATCCGGCATGGGCTGCAGTATGACGTGATCCGCGCCCTCCAGCAGGGACCGGAAGGCATGGGAGGGGTCGGAGGCGTCTTCGCTGAGGGTGAAGTGGTCGTAGGGGGAATTGGTAACGGCCACCTTTCCGCTGCGGTCATAGACGTAGATGTACTGAATCCCGAGCTTTTCGCTCAGCTCCGCCAGGTCCTTGCGGGTGATGCTTTCCCGGTCCCTGGATTTGACGTAGTCCCGGGCGATGCGGCACTGGATCAGGTATTGCTCGTCAAACCAGTCGTTGAACCGCTGCTGGCTGTCCTGGAAGGATTTCAGGGCCGCCACGCCGGAATCGGCGTAGATTTGCATGGCGTTCAGGTCGCTGGTGACGTTGTTGAGCACCTGCACATACCAGCTCAGGCAGAACACGCCGAACGCGAGCGTCAGGCTGTAGGCTGTCAGCTGCTTGCGCAGGTCCTTGCCGTCCAGCCTGTGCTGGCTCACCGTCAGGGAGATAAAGTGGACAAACAGCCACAGTATGGCGCAGGCGACCACGCTGATGAACACCGCCCGGGACATGTAGAGTATGTATTCCCACATGCTGATGCCGCAGACGATGTAGAAAGGCCCATAGGGCACGATGGAGCCGAAGAGCATGGTGTCCAGGGATGAGGAAAGCCTGAACCTGCCGTCTTCACTGGAAAAGAGAATCAGGCGCCGCAGGCGAATGTTTTTGGCGCTGTTTTCATCGGCGAAGCGCCCCAGATCGAGATCGGGAATGCCCTTGTAGTTCACGACGCTGGTGGTCAGGGTGCGCACCTCGGTGTCCATGAGGTCGCGGTTGTTGAGCGGGCACACCATCAGCGTGTTTCCGACTTCTTTCTTGTTGGGATGGGTCAGGATTTCGCCGGTTTCCTTCAGGGCGACGGTAACCATGCCGTTGCGGCCCACGATCAGGCGCGTGATGCGGGCCGCAGCCGAGCTGCCGTCGAGTATGTCCTGGGCGGACCGGCTGTCGGCGATGGCGTCTTCGGACAGGGTGAACCCCATTTTCCGCGCCTCCGCCCGGCCCTTGACCAGCGCTTCATAGGTATTGACCAGCGCCTTCTCGTTGGCGTCCAGCGTCGGCATCAGCTTGGCTATCTGCGTATAGGCGGACATGATCTGGGGATCGATGGAATCGAAAAAACGATTGTTGAAAGAGGTCAGGGATACGATGAGGCAGGCGGCGAAGGTCAGCCCCCACAT
The DNA here is from genome assembly GCA_902798105.1 of uncultured Eubacteriales bacterium. GTDB lineage: Bacteria > Bacillota > Clostridia > Christensenellales > Aristaeellaceae > UBA2862. The sequence goes on along the minus strand of CADBVG010000052.1, from coordinate 3,052 downwards.
CAGGTACATGCGCACCTTGCGCCAGAACAGCTTCCTCTCGTAGGGCGTCTGCGCCTTGGCGTTGCTTTGTGTCATTGCTTTCAACTCCTACTTAAATTATATGTTCAGAGGATGGATGCCGCAGAGGACCTATTTGTCGTCGTCGTCAACGGACTTCATCTCGCCATAGAAGTTGACGATGATGGATGTGATCAGCGCGACCACGATGATGCCGTAGACCCCCAGTATCACGGACAGCAGGCGCCCCAGGGGCGTGACCGCGGAATAGTCGCCGAAGCCGATGGTGGTCACGATGGCGAAGCAGTACCACAGCGCGTCGTTGAAGGTGGTGATGCCCTCCTCCAGGTAGGGAAATACCAGCGAAAAGGCCACGATCAACAGCACGATGCCGAACAGTATCTCCGCTGCGTAGGTCTTGCGGACGATCTTCTTCAGCGTGGGCATGTCGATGCGGGCGAAGGCGATGGTGCCCACGTGGGCCACGCACTGCCAGGCGATGAACAGTATCATCGAGATCATTTCCATCTGCCACATCAGCACGACGATCACCGCGATCAGCGCCACGTTGATCAGCGTGCTGCGGCGGGTGCGGTCCCGAAGGATGGTCAGCACCCGGCTGAAGACCAGCGACGCCTCGTAGAGCCATGCCACGATCCTGAAGTGGATGTCCCGGGTGTAGGCGTCGATGGTCAGCACCGCGTTGTCGGCGCTCTGCCGGCTGAGCAGTATCAGGCCGGCGCAGACCAGGAAGACCACCGCGTATACGGTATGCCGGAGGACGTCGAGGCGGTGCTTGCCCTGGGCGAGGTAGATGCGTATGCCCTGGGCCAGGGCCATGCCCAGGAACATCAGCGCCACCAGGCCCCATTTCCCGTTGGCGTTGCCCTTTTCAATGACCGAGTAGAAGTATTCGATGTAATAGCCGGCCAGTGCCAACACGACCAGGGACAGCAGGCCGTCCAGCGCGTTGAACAGAGTGGCGTGCTTTGGTGCTTTCTGGGTGCTCATGGAGCTTCTCTCCTTGTGCTATATTGTCCGGGGAACGCATTCCCGCCCGGTTTTTCCGGCGGCGGATGCCGCGGCTCACGGCCTGCCGGGGAGCAGCTGCAGCAGCTCGGGCACCGCCTTGGCGGTGGTGACGAACAGCTCGCCCAGGCCGTTGATGGTCAGGTCGGTGAGAATGCCGGGGATGTTCCTGCCCTCGTCGGTGACCAGCGCCGCGATCGGCAGCACGGTCTTGTTCGCGTCCGTGAAGTCCAGCGTGAGGGCGCTGTTCGGCTGGAAGGTGTAGATTTCCTGGAACAGGGGGTGCGGCGGTTTATCGACGTTGACGCTGGCGTTGAAGACCAGGCCTTCGCCGGAGGCGTCATAGGGGGTTGCGTCGAAGCGCGCGTCGAAGTGGTGCCTCAGGGTGTTGATTTCCACGCGGCCGGTCAGGCCCCCGTTCACCCGGGTCAGCTCAAAGCTGGCGTCGGATTTCCGGGTGGGCAGGCGGATGTCGCCGCGCATCTCGTCCTCCCCGTCGCTGTAGGCGGCGTAGCACAGGGGCTGCTTTCCGCGAACGTTCAGCTCCAGCTGCGTGCCGCTCTCCCGGCGTAGCGCGAAGTCGGCCTCCATATCCCAGGGCGGCAGCCGCAGCCAGGCCGTGACCGCTTCCCCGGCGAAATCGATCCAGCCATCCCCATAGACGTCCTTTTCGTCGCCGCTTGTGGCGGTGGCCGTGACCAGGGAGCCGCCGGAGAGGCTGTGGGAATAGTTCGTGACGATGAGCCGGGGCAGCCGCTCCAGCGGCGGCAGCGCTTTGGCCTGCTCGGCGGTGATATTCGCGCCCATGTTGTTCGCGATCCCTATGATGGTGTTGACGCCCTCGTTCGCGAAGGCCCAGTCCACCAGCGCGTTCCAGATGCCGGCGAAGCCCCCGGGGCTCACGTTGTAGGTGCGCTTGAGGTCAAAGGTGGACCCGTTTACCATAAACACGCCCTGCTCGGGCCCGTCCTCGGCGATGAACCGGGACACGCGCTCGATCAGCGGGTTGACGTCGTCCCCGGCGTCGGGCTGCGCCTCGGCGGGGGCCGTCTCACCGGCGGGGGAAGCCGCTTCCCCGGCGTCGGGGTCCGGCTTCGGCTTTGGCTTCCGGGACGGGAACAGCGAAGCGACGGACGAGGCGATGGCCATGATCTTTTCCGTGGGCACGGTGATGACGTAGCTGGGAAGCAGCGTGGAGGCAATGGCGACGTTGCCTTCCCCCAGCTGGCCGCCGAGGGAAAACGCCTGGGTGCCGTTGAGGTTCACGTCCAGCTGCACCCCGTCCCTGGTGATGGTCAGCGCGGGCTCCATGGCGTTGAGCAGCACGACGCCCCGCATGGCCTTTCGCGTCAACACTTTGTTCGGGCAGATGCTCCACACGAGGGCCCGGCAGGCGTCGAGATCCATGTTTATATCATTGGATATGCGCCAGCCCGAAGGACCGTCGCCCTGTGCCGCGTCCGTCTGGCCCTCGGCCCCTGCGCAGACGCCGCAGAGCAAGAGGGCGCATGCCGCGATAAGGGCGATTATTTTTCTCATAATTGGCTTCCTCCCTTCCCGATTTGGGGTGATAAATCCATTATACCATATTCAGGGAGGTATAATAAAGTGTTGTTTGGAAGAAAAGTGAAATAAACCCCTGTTACGGATAACCGCCTTGCTTGACGGGACTGGTATACCCTGTCAGGTTCGGCGGTTTTTGCTGTGCTTTGGCGAAAAAGCGCCCGACGAAGGGCGCTTTGGAAGGATTAACCCAGCTTTCGCCTGGGGCTTGTGTCCTCCTCGCGGGGGTGTGCCCGCTTGAACTGGCGAAATAGAAGGGCAGGGTATGGCCCCGAAGAAACAAATCAACTGTAGGGGCGGCGTTGCCCTTACAACGCTCTACGGATTCCGATTTGGCGAGCTGTTGCCGAGGCGTCCAAAAGTAGCCTTCCCCGGTGATTTTTCAAGTCCTGCGGAATTGAAAAATCAGTTTCGCCTATGGCGAAACCGGAAATCCCTCAGGATTTCCGCCTCTTTGGGGAAG